>DATLST010000034.1:0-7808 GCA_035534055.1 Candidatus Acidiferrales bacterium
ACCGGCAACTGGTCATATTTATCCGTTTCCTGATGACCGCTGGCAATTCCCAGTTTGCGTGCCGCATCTGCCCTGATTCCGCCGCTCTCTTTCAGTGCGTTCTGGAGAAGCTTCCGTTCCCACGCAGCAACGGACTCATGAAACGGCAGTTGCAGCAGTTAAGCCAAATCACCTGATACATCGCGCTCTGGCGGTCTCGGAATGGCCTGATGCAGGACTGAGCAATACAGCCGCTTCATCCTCCGACCGCTGCGGATACTCGCGAAGGCGCCGCGGGCAGGATTCTCCCAGATATGAGTCCTTCCGTCCCAGCGTTTGTCCCGTTGGCCCGCACGAATGCTGATTTGGGCGCATGCTCAAATCAGTAGTACGTTAGCCGCTTCTCGCCTTCGGCTATCTTGGCTTCGCTTCGGACGAGCATCATTCAAGTACGCAACCGTACGATTGGAGCTGCCATGAGCTTCGCGAACAAGGGCGACGTAAAGAGTCACCTCTCTCGTCGCCATCCGGGAATACACCTTCACCAGTCTGCAATCCGGTCCGATGCGACCGCTTCGTCGGGCGAAGAACCCGGACATACTGATTCAGAGGTGGGACACGGGCAGCATGATTTTCAACTTAGGGCAGATCGGTGCAATCGGGCCCAATTCGACTGGCGCGGTAAACACGTTTTATGAGTCATGGAAGAGGCTTGAGCCAACCACAGATTTATGTGCACTGACAACAGAACTTGAAAAGTTGCGGTGCGAATTCAGACAATATGCGACAAAGAGAGAAGACGACGCACAATTAGACGTATTGTCAGAGGTTGAATGTGCTGCCGAGTCTGGAGATGGGGCCGGTGTCATGAAAGCACTAGCGAAGATCCGAAAAGCAGTGTTAGAGACTGCGGAGAGAATTGGAACTGACGTAGCTGCAAAGGTTATTGTTGAAGCCGGTAAAAGATAGCGTACATTCCGCCATTTATCGCCATTGTTCGCAAGTCATTAAATTTGCATCTTGCTTCGATCTGAGTTACTTTCTCAAAAGTGCCAGTCGGCACTACTGCAACAGTTAGCACCTTCCCAGTCGGGAACGAAGGCGAACCAGTCGGCAAGCCCGGGTCAAGCAAAATTCACTTTGATTCGAGGTAGCTACATGGCACAGACACAGCTTGCTGACGTTGTTGTACCCGCCGGCGCCATCGGCCGCGACGTAGTGGGTCTTGTCTTCAGGCGGGACTTTGCCAGCCATCTCGGGAGTGGTATCCGTCGGGAAAGGGGCGAAGCGCGCATCGCAACTGAGCTTCGCCTTCCATGAGGACTGACCACTAGCAGATTCCAATGTACATAAAAGGAGTCGCCAGCCGTCAAGAGTTGCCGAGGCCGAAGATCCCCTTGCGCGGCCCATCCTGGCCAAATCCGGCAATTTTTCTGGTGTTCAACCGGACCTATGGGAGAGGGTGGCTTGGGTGGCATGACCACTTGAGGCTTTGGGTGTATGATGGGCGGGCAAGCAAATTCCCTTGAGGAACCTGAATGCCGCGACAGATGAATTCGCCGAGACAACGGCTCTTGGTGCTGGCCACCTGTATCTTTTTTCTTGCCGCTTCAGCCGGAACTCTTTACGCCGCGGCCAACTGCAACCCGCGCACTTATGGCGCCAAGGGCGACGGCGTCGCCAAGGATACGGCTGCGATTCAAGCGGCCATCGATGCGTGCGAACGGCAAGGAGGAGGCACGGTCACGCTCACGCCAGGCACCTATCTGAGCGCGCCCATCGTCTTGAAGTCCAACATCACGCTGCATCTCGATAAGGGCGCAACGCTGCTCGGGTCCACCGATCATGCTGACTATCCGGCGATCACGGAATTCCGCGCGCCGGGATTGCAGGCTTTGGTCAGCGCCACCAACGCTACGAACGTAGCGATCACGGGCGAGGGAGTCATCGACGGGTCAGGAGAGACGTGGTGGCAGATGGCGTGGTCCATCAAGGGATCGGGAATTTTGGGTACCAATCACCCGCGGCCGAGGCTCGTGGTTTTCGATCACTGCAAGCATGTTCTGGTGGAGGGCGTTACGATTCAGAACTCGCCGATGTGGCAGGTGGTTCCCTACTACTCGGACGATGTAACGATTCGCAACGTCAGGATTCTCGCTCCTGCCCATTCTCCCAACACGGATGCGATCGATCCGTTCTCCTCTTCGCATGTGGTCATCGATCACGTGTTTGCCGACGTGGGCGACGACAACGTGGCAATCAAGTCGGGGATGATCAACTCGCCGGGTCCGGACTCGCCGAGCCGCGACATTACCATTACAGATTGCACCTTTCTGCATGGGCACGGCATATCGATAGGCAGCGAGCTGGCCGGCGGAGCCCAAAACATTCTGGCCGAACGCATTCATTTCGATGGAACTGATAATGGCATTCGCGTGAAATCCAACCGCGATCGGGGCCACGACGTGAGCCATTTGATCTTCCGCGACATCGAGATGAAAGACGTGAAGAATGCTCTGATCATCAGCGAGTACTATCCGAGAGTGATGCCGACCGAAGGGGCATCGGCGCAGCCTGTGACGCGGCTGACGCCGCACTTCCATGACATTGTGGTGGAGAATGTGACGGCTACGGGAAGCAAGCTGGCTGGAGCAATTGTGGGACTGCCGGAAGCACCCGTTTCCGGCGTGGTTCTGCGCAACGTAAAGATCAGCGCCCAAAAAGGATTGACGATCGGCTACGCCCAAGTGTCGGGTGAAGGTGTGGTTGTGCAAGCCGCGGAGGGGCAATCGATTATGAAGCTGGCAGGAGCGGAGGTTTCGCTGAAATAGAGTGATTTTGACTTGCTGAAGGTCTGACCACAGGTGTACTTAAATAGGTGGGTACTTTCCCCATGCGCGGCAGCCGGCTTCCTGAGAAACGCCATACCTCCGATGTTAATCTCGACTCATCGGGAATCTCTGAATTCGATTCCCGAGAAAGTGTGTTCCATCTATGCCACGGGTGAAGCAGGAAGTTGCTGATACACATCGGACGATGCAAGTGGTGAACCACGTGCGCTCGCTAATCGAGAATGGCACGCTCCAACCCGGCGACAAGATTCCGCCGGAGCGCGAGTTCGCGCGGGCTCTCAAGATAAGCCGCGCAAGCCTTCGTACCGGCATCGGCCACATGGCGGCGATGGGCGTCTTGAAGATCAAGCATGGGGTCGGCACCTTCGTCGCGGACGGTCCTCCCGAGTTCGGCACGGCGTCGCTCAGCCTCATGGGCGCACTGCACGGATTTCAGTCCTGGCAGATGTTTGAAGCCCGGATCATTCTTGAAAGCGCCCTTGCCGCTCTTGCCGCCGAACGCGGAAAGGAAGAGCATCACGCGGCGCTGGCCGAAGAGGTTGCCGAGATGTTTGCCGCCGAGAGTGCGCCGTCCGATTACCTTATTCATGACGTTCTCTTTCACCGCATCATCGCGCGGGCCTCCGGCAACCCGATTCTGGCCGCTGTTATGGAAACGGTCACCTCGTCGATGTACGAGAAACGCCGCAAGACGGTGGAGCGCTCGACCGATCTGCGCGAATCGGCCGAGATGCACCGGGCCATTTACCGGGCCATTCGCAGCCGAAATGCCGGGGAAGCGCGAAAGCTGATGGAGCAACACCTGCACCTGGCGCAAATAGCGCAGGGAATGGAACGGCCGCCTGAACGGAAGGCAGCCGCGGGCGCACCGAAGAGTGGCCACGCGCGGGTAAAGCCCGCTGCAGATTGACAACGGATCAACACGATCTGGGGTATGAATGGGTGCAAGAGGCGCGTTGAGCCGAAGCGCCCCAATCGCCCCGATCTTATTACCGGCTCACGCGGGAAGCTCCGCTCAGGTGCCGGGCTGCGTATAGGGGACCTGCTCAATCAGGCGGCGTTCCCGTCGCTGAGGAGCCTCAACCAGCCGCGGAGGCAGATCAAAACTCATCGTGTACCGCTTGGTCAGGTCGTACGGGCGCCACGATGAAAGACCCGCATGGTTGGGGTTGCCGGTGCGGGCAAAGGCAATCCACGTATCGCTCATCAGTAGTTCTGCCATGCGCCTTGCTTCAGGGCCGTCGCCGGTCATACCGGGAGCCACATCCACATTGTCCAGCGTCAGCGGAATGTCCAGCGTATGCAGGGCGCCCCACCTGCCTCCGTCGATGGGAGTGCGCCAATCCAGTTCGTAGACCCAGGTGTGGGCTTGGGCGACGGGTTGCGCCGCGCGCCGTTCGGCCTCGATCACCTGACCGCGCCAGGAGCGGAATGCCGTGGTGGCGGCAAAGAACACATCGGAGGTGGAATACGCGGGATACATCGCTCGGTACCCTGAGTATGATTGCCCTCCGCAAGGCCCGGCCACGCGTTCTTTTGCATCCCTGGACTACACCATCCAAGCTTCATTTCGATAAAAAGTTCCTTTTTGATCGTTTAGTTTCCATATTGCGCGCATGATTTCCGCATTTGACAGGGGGCGGCCCCATATATGACACTAAATCCGCTTCAAAGGGAGGTCAGACCACAGCGGAGAAATAAGACCACCGACGGCCGCTGTTGGATCCCTTGTTTGTGAGGCAAATCACAAAATTCCTGGAGGCAAGAATGAGACGATTCGCCCATTTGGCGGTATCGGACTTGGGAAGAGTGTCGGGAGGGGCATCCGGCTGCTCACGGCGCTTTTCGGGGTGGAAATGGCTGGCGCTGCTGGTCATTGCCATCATGACACCATTCGCGGCCAAGGCGCAGATCGGCGCGACGGCGACGATTCAAGGAACCGTTACAGATCCCACTGGAGCGGTGATTCCCGGTGCGAGCGTCACAGTGACAAACCTCGGCACCGGAGCTGTAATTCAGCAAAACACGACCAAGGACGGTTTCTACTCGATTTCTCCGCTCAATGTTGGAAGCTACAGCCTCACGGTCACCGCCCGCGGGTTCAAAAAGCTGGTTCGCAAGAACATCCACCTGAATGGCATGCAGGTGTTGGGATTAGACCTGAAGCTGACCATTGGCCAAGCCACGGAAACGGTCACCGTCTCAACAGCGCCGCCGCCACTTGAGACGCAGAATGCAACCCTGGGCGCAGTATTGCAGAACAGCGTCTATCAGTCGCTGCCTCTTGAGATGGGCGCGGCCGGCAGTCCCGATCAGCAGCGCGTTACCGATTTCGCGGCCCTGATGCCCGGCGTTTCGTCCAACGAAACCCACAACAATGAAACCGATGAGCCGATGGTTGTCGACGGCAATGCACACGCCACGGCGATGTACATCGAAGGCATCCCCTTCTCATTCCCTGGCAGCCCGGGCGATCCGCGTTATATCTGGCCGGCGTTCGGTGTGGGGAGCGTGAATCAGTTCCAACTGAAGACCACGGCATACTCGGCGGAATACTCGGGCTTGGGCGTGGAGAACTTCACCGTCAAATCCGGCACTAACCAGATCCACGGGTCGGCCTACGCCATCGACCGCAACACGGCGTTCAATGCGTATGGCTTCCGTCCGCCAACCGATGCGGTTACAGGAGCAATGTACAAGCCACCCTTGCACATGAGCCAGTATGGCATCAACGCTGGCTTCCCGTTACTCCATAACAAGCTGTTCTTCTTTGGTGCGTTTGATGGCTTCCGCTATTCTACGGTGACTCCGGCGGTCTTCAATACCATTCCCACCGCGCAAATGTTCAAGGGTGATTTCAGTCAGCTCCTGAGCCTTCCCACGCCGGTTAAAATCTACGATCCGACCACGGAAACCTGCACGCCGACCAGTTGTACGCGTCAGCCGTTTCCGGGCAACATCATCCCGCTGGGCGAGATCTCGCCCATCGCACAGAAGATGGCGCAGTTCTGGCAGGGCGTTCACTATGCCAATTCAGACCTTACCAAGAACTTTCTTGGCTCTTACGCATACGGCTTAAGCAACTGGGATGGGAACATTCATATCGACGCAAACCTCAGCAGCAAGCAGACCCTTAGCTTTCTGCTGGCCACAGGCCGCCAGGGACTGGTGGGCCCGTCTGCTCAATCCACTGACGTAGGTCCGTTCCCATATCGCTACTCGAAGTACTACCGCCCCGTCACCCGCGTGGGCATCTTCGAGGACACCTATATCATGAGTTCAACTCTGGTGAACCAGTTCAAGTACGGAACTGCGCAATACCATTCGCCGGATTTCAACCCCACCTACCCCGTAAACGCGTGGGCGGCTGCAACGTTCGGCATCCAGGGCCTCCCCAAGGGTCAGGCGGCGGGCGGATTTCCTGAGGAAAACTTCAGCGGGGCCTACGCCCCGGCTAAGTGGGGCACACAAAACGGAACCCAGGATAACGCAGACGACTTCAACCTGGTGGACAATCTGCAGTGGGTTCACGGCAAGCATTCGCTTTCCTTCGGTTTTGACATTCAGTGGCTTGATAACAACGTCATATCCGCGATGGGAGGAAGCAAACCGGTTGTGCTCACGTACAAAGGCACCGAGACGGCGCAGTTCCTTTCGGATTCGACGGCGATCGATAACACCACTGGCGTGCCCTTTGCCAGCTACGTGTTGGGCGCAGTCGATGAGGGAAGTTACACGGTATACGCTCCTATAGCGCAGGAACAAGGCGTCCGGAATCGTGATTGGGCGTGGTATGTCAACGACGATTACCGGGCGACTTCAAAGCTGACCGTGAACGGGGGGCTGCGTTGGGATTATATGCCGCCCTTCCATGAGGCGCACCAGGCCTGGTCGTTCCTGAATACAACCGCAATCAATCCGGTAACCGGCACGCCGGGTACGCTGGAGTTTGCAGGCAATGGAGCGGACAGTTGCCATTGCACGACGCCGGTGAAGGGCTACAATGGGGAATTCGGCCCAAGGCTTGGGCTGGCCTACCAGCTTGACAGCAAGACGGTGATCCGCGGCTCCTACGGGATGTACTACACGATCGGCGGCGGCACGAGTGGCAGCACGGCCTCCAATCTCGGCTTCTCGTCGGCGCCAAGCGCGGTAGGCCCGGGCTTTGGGCTGCCTGCGTTCTACCTGAACGGCAACTCGAACTTCACGGGTGCCACCACGGTCCAGGGCTATTCCAACGATCCAACCAATACAACCTTTGGTGGTACGGGATTTTCTGCCACGCTACCTCCGATCTACAATGCCGCCTACGGCACCTTCTATGCGTCGAACGCCGTAGCGCCTTACAATCTTTCCACCACGATGTCCTATGCCGATCCGTACTATGGCGGGCGGTCTCCGGAATTTGAGGGCTGGTCGTTCGGCCTCCAGCGTCTGTTGACTCCGAATATCACTGCGACCGTGAGCTACGTGGGCAACGAAGCGCACTTCCTCCCGGCGAGCGGAGCACGTGGTCTTTACAACAATGGGTTGAACCCCATCTATCTCTCCCTGGGGAATACGTTGAACCTGAAAGCGACGTCCACCAACATGCCGAGTGGAAAGGGGCTGCCGTATCAGACGTTCAACAACACGGTGGCGCAGGCACTCACGCCGTTTCCCCAGTTCAAGGGCGTCTCGGATGAATGGGGAGATGTAGCCAACTCAAACTACAACGCGCTTCAACTTTCGATCGTGCAGCGGGCTACCCGCGGCCTGACGTTCATGCTGAACTACACCTACAGCAAGAACATCGACGATGCCGGAACCTTCCGTTCGGGCTATGTGCTTCCGTCAGGGACGGTGGAAGGAACCAGCAAGTCGTTCGCGCTGGACCGCATTGACCGGTCACTGAGCACCATTGACATGCCGCAGGATCTCGTTTTCACCAGCGTCTACAACCTGCCGTTTGGAAAGGGACATTGGGGCGGAAACAAT
>DATLST010000035.1:0-11990 GCA_035534055.1 Candidatus Acidiferrales bacterium
GACGTTTCCGAATGAATCCGCGACGCTGACGATCACCGTCGAACCCCATCCTTCCATCGTGACGACATCCCTGCCGTCCGGCAGCATCAACAATGCGTACAGCGCGACAGTGACCGCCTCGGGTGGCGTATCTCCGTTCTCCTGGGCGGTTTCGTCCGGAGCCCTTCCCGGCGGGCTATCCCTCGGCGCGAGCACCGGCAATTCGGTGACGATCTCCGGAACGCCGACGGCGCAGGGAACATTCACATTCACCATCCAGGTGACGGATTCGACGGGAGCTTCCGCCACGTCGGCATCCTTGACGATCAAGGTGAGCGATTTGGCGATCACCACGACATCGCCGCTGCCCGCGGGCGGCGCTGGAACAGCTTACAGCGTGCAATTCGCGGCCAGCGGCGGAACGGGGCCTTATCAATGGTCCGTGGCGCCGGGCTCTAGCCTGCCAGCCGGATTGACGCTGAGCGCCTCGGGCATGCTTTCGGGAACTCCGACGACGCAACAGACGACGACATTCGGCATCACCGTGACAGACAGTGAAACACCCGCCGCATCGGTAACGCAAAGCTTCAGCCTGACGATCAGCGGATCGACGGGCGCCGCGCTGCTCCAGGGGAATTATGCGTTCGAGTTCAGCGGCTTCAATTCGAGCGGAGCCGTGGTGGCCGCCGGAAGCTTCCTTGCCGACGGCGCGGGCAACATCAAGAACGGCGTGGAAGATTTCAATGCGATTGCCGGTCCGCCGAAGAATCAGACTTTTACGGGAACGTATACAGTGGGCCCGGACAATCGCGGCACGATGACATTCAACCTGCCGGGATCGATTGCCTACACCTACGCGTTCGCCATCGATTCGACGGGAGCGCACGCGCGCATCATTCAGTTCGACACGAGCGGGATTCGCGGATCGGGCGAGATGGAGCAGCAGAGCGTGACAACGTGCGGTTCGAATACGATCAGTGGCGAGTACGCGATCGGAATCTCAGGGAACGAGGCCGCAGTGGGAGGATTTACGGCTGGTCCCGTGGCGCTCGCGGGAAGGTTCACGGCCACCCCGCCCATCAACGCCGGGTTGGCGGGAAGCCTATCGAACGGAGAGATGGATGCAAATACGCCCGGGTCGGTGATCACCCAGGCGATCGTATCGGGAACCTATCAGACGACTTCGCAGGCGTCGCGCTGCACAGCGAGCGTTACGCCAACAAGCTTTCCAAGCCTTACATTCAGCGTTTATCCGGTCTCCGCTTCGGAGTCGTTCGTGGTGGAAACGGATCCAGTGGGCGCCACTACTACACCGTTGCTGACAGTCGGCAAGCTGATGCAACAGGTTGGATATCCGTTTATAGGTCCGACCAGTGCATTCACGGCGACAAGTGTGGGAGGTCTGACAGGGCAGTTTCTGCAGGGAAGCATATACGTGCCGGATGTGGCGGTGGTGTCGCTGACGGCATCGGGCTCGATCAGCTTTACGATGGCGGTGATCGAAAATCAGGCCGGAACCGTCACATCCGCCACGGACGCGGGGAATTTCGTGAATGCGGATCAATTCGGACGAGTGGCCACGAACCTTACTTCTCCGATTGAGCCGGTGTTTTACATGATTAACCAGAACGAAGCGTTCTGCGTGGGAGATCTGTTCGACGATCCCTTCTTCGGGATACTGGAGCCTCAATCCACGGGTCTGTTCACCGCGTCCTCCATCAAGGCAACCTTCGTGCAAGGCACTTTGGCGCCCGCAACGAGCGCGGCGAGGGATCTCTCCGGAGAGATCACCCTGGACGGTGCCAGCACGGTGAGCGGAACGCAGGATCTGAGCACTGCATCGACGAATGTTGCGGCGCAAAGCGTGGCGGGAACCTACGCGATTACGAGCGGGACCGCCGGCAGCGGAACGGTGACACTCAGCGCGCCGGCATCGCTCACCGGCTCCTTCTTCATTATTTCACCGACGCAACTGGTGATGGTCACGACGACGGCCGGCGACGTGAATCCCGTGGTGCTATTCCTGAGAGACTGAAGGTAAGCGGATACAGGAAAGTCATGGCCCGGCGGAGCAATCCAGCCGCGCTGGATTGACTTCCCACTGTCGCTTGCGTCAGTAGGCCCAGCGCAGCAGGACGGCGCCGGTGGTGTAGCCCGCGCCGACGGCGATGAGCAGAACCAGATCGCCCTTGCGCAGGCGTCCCTGCCCGACCGCATCCATCAATCCGAGGGGAATCGTGGCGGCCGTGGTGTTGCCAAAACGGTCGATATTGACGAGGACTTTGGAGTCATCGACGCCGAGGCGTTCCTGCATGGCGCGGATGATGCGCAGATTGGCCTGATGCGGCACGACGAGTGCCAGATCGCGACTGGAGAGGCCGTTGCGCTCAAGCAACTGGCAGGCAAGATCGGCCATGCGCCGCACGGCATACTTGAAAACCTGCTGACCCTCCTGATGGACGTAGTGCATCCGCTTCTCGACAGTTTCGCAGGAGGCGGGATGCAGGGAACCGCCGGCGGGCATATAGAGATTGCATCCACCCGAGCCATCGACATCGTGCACGAAATCGACGATGCCTTCCGCTTCCGAGGAGGCAGGCTCGACCAGGACGGCGCCGGCGCCGTCGCCAAACAGCACGCACGTAGCGCGATCCTTGAAATCGAGAATGGAGGTCATGATGTCCGTCCCGATGACCAGCACCTTCTTGTGGGTGCCCGCGCCGACAAACTGGGCGCCGGTGGTGAGCGCATAGATGAAGCCCGAACAGGCGGCGGAAAGATCGAATCCCCAGGCGTGGCTCGCGCCCAGGCGGTCCTGAATTAGGCACGCCGTGGACGGGAAAAACATGTCGGGAGTGACGGTGGCGACGACAATCAGCTCGATTTCATCCGCGGATACGCCCTTGGAGGCCAGCAGCTTGCGCGCGGCCTCGGCGCCCAGATGCGACGCCGCGACGCCGGGCTCGGCGTAGTGGCGCTCGCGGATGCCGGTGCGTGTGCGGATCCATTCATCGTTGGTGTCCACCAACTTTTCGATGTCGGAATTGGTAACCGTGCGCGGCGGGACGAATCCGGCGACCCCCGTAATTTTTGCCGCGATACGTTTGGCCATCAGCTCTCCATGAAAACGGGAAACAAGCGAACGATTGTAAGCAATCCCGCACCGTGGTGACAAGAAAACACTCGCGCGGCGGCACGATTTCCGATGAGAGCATTTAGGAGGACGTTGCGCGCGCCATTTAAGGTTTGGAGCGGCGATTTCGTGGCGCGAGATTTGGAAGGCTCGGAGAGGGCGATGGCCACGGGGCGAGGAGGATGAAGCGCGGAGCGAAATCTTCGGGCGGCGCGAGAGGGCGGAAGAGGGTGCTTAGCGGCGGTCGAGGGCGGGATGGCGAACGTCGCGGCCGGCGATGAAGTAGATGACATCCTCGGCGATGTTGGTGGAGTGATCGCCGATGCGCTCGAGATTTTTGGCGACGAGAACGAGCTCGAAGGCCGAAAAGACGACGGAAGAATTTTCCATCATGTAGGTGAGCAGCTCGCGGAAGAGCTGGTCGCGGAGACGGTCGACCTGATCGTCGCGCTGGAGAACGCTCTGGGCGAGAGCCTCGTCGCCGCGGACGAGAGCATTCAGGCTGTCGCGAACCATTCCTTCGGCAAGCTCGCTCATGCGCGGCAGATCGACGTAGGGCTTGACCTGAGGATGGCGCATGACGCGCAGCGCGGATTGCGCGATGTTGACGGCTTGATCGCCGATGCGCTCGAGATCGCCGTTGATGCGGGAAACGGCGAGCAGGAAGCGGAGGTCGGCGGCCATGGGCTGCTGGGTGGCGATCAAACTCTGGACACGCTCGTCGATTTCGATCTGCATCTCGTTGATGGCATCTTCCTCCCTGAGCACGGACCCGGCGAGCTGCTCGTCGGCATGGAGGACGGCATGAACGGCTTGATGGACAGCGCGCTCGGCCAGGCTGCCCATCCAGAGCAGGCGCTGCTTCAGCTCTTCGAGATCGTGCTCGAAATGACGTTCCATATATTTTCGCCGCCTCGATTCTTTCCATCCCGCAGGCCTTCAGGCCGCGGGAGCAAACGCCAGGCCAACCCGCGTCATCCGAACCGTCCCGTGATGTAGGCCTCGGTGCGGGGATCGGACGGGTTGGTGAAAAGCTTGGGCGTCTCGCTGCGCTCGATGAGCCTGCCGTCGAGCATGAAAGCCGTGTAGTCGCTGACGCGAGCCGCCTGCTGCATGTTGTGGGTGACGATGGCCATTGTGCAGCTATCCTTCAGATGGAACATCAGCTCTTCGATCTTCGCGGTGGTGACCGGGTCGAGAGCCGAACAGGGCTCATCGAGAAGCAGAACTTCCGGATTGACGGCGAGGGCGCGAGCGATGCAGAGGCGCTGCTGCTGTCCGCCGGAAAGCGCGAAGGCGGATTTGTGAAGATAGTCCTTCACTTCGTCCCAGAGGGCGGCGCGCTGCAGGCTGTGCTCGACCAGATCGGCGAGGCGGCCCTTGTGGCCGTTGATGCGCAATCCGTAGGCGACGTTTTCAAAGATCGATTTGGGAAACGGGTTGGGACGCTGGAAAACCATGCCAACGCGGCGGCGCAGCCCGACGACGTCCATGGTCAGGATGTCCTGGCCATCGAGAAGGATTTCTCCGGTCACACGGATATTGCGGATGGTTTCGTTCATGCGATTCAGGGTGCGCAGGAACGTGGACTTGCCGCAGCCGGAAGGCCCGATCAAGGCGGTTACCTTGTTCTTGGGAATTTTCAGACTGAGACCGAAGATGGCCTGCTTCGGTCCATAGAAGAAATCGAGATTGGAGATCGCGAATCGAACCGATTCTTCCGTATTCGAGGCCGCCTCGGACGGTTCGTTGATGCGCACCTTGGGCGTGAGTCTAGCGGCCAAATCCCTTCCTTGCGCGGCTGAAGCCATATCAGACACCCCGGAAAGCCCCCCGGCGATTCAATACCAACCGGCAGCCCAGATTTGCGATGAGAACAATAGCCAGCAGGACGAGGCCAGCGGCCCAGGCCTGACGATGCCAATCGTCATAGGGTGCAATTGCATACGTATAGATCATGACGGGGAGGGAAGCAATAGGCTGTCCCCATCCAGGACTCCAGTAACGGTTGCTAAAGGCGGTGAAGAGCAAAGGAGCTGTCTCACCAGCCACGCGGGCGAGGGAGAGCAACATTCCGGTGATAATGCCACCGCTGGCCGCCGGCAGAACCACGGTGGCGATGGTACGCCACTTGCTGGCGCCGAGCGCCATGGCCCCTTCACGGAGGCTTCCTGGCACGGCGCGCAAAAACTCTTCGGTGCTGCGCACGGTGATGGGGATGACCATGATTCCCAGAGCGACTCCGCCGGCGAAGGTCGAAAAATGCTTCACGGGGAGCACCGCGAGCGAATAGGCGAAGATGCCGATGACGATGGAGGGCACGCCATTGAGCAGGTCCGTGGTGTAGCGGATCACGAACGAGAAAGTCTTGCCGCCGAATTCCGCCAGGTAGACGCCTGCCAGCAAGCCAACCGGCAAGCCCATGAGTGCGGCCAAAAGCAGGAGCTTCAGGCTTCCGACGATCGCGTTGGCCATGCCTCCGCCGGTCTCACCCACCGGTTTGGGGAGATGGGTGAAGAAAGCCCAATTAAGCGATTTGCCACCATTCCAAACCAAATATCCGAGGATCAAGAAGAGAATAGAAACCACGGAAAAAGCGGCCACGCCGGTGAGGGTGAGCATGATGACGTTCAGCGATTTGCGCCACTTCAACCGGAACCCGTTCATGACGCGTGGCCTCCGCCACGATCGGTGGCCACGATCAGAATGCGGGCGAAACCGTTCAAAATAAAAGTCATGAGAAAAAGAACGAGGCCCAGCTCGATCAGTGCGCTCAAGTGCAGGTCGCTGGTCGCTTCGGTGAACTCATTGGCGATGACGGCGGCGATCGTATAGCCCGGAGCGAAAAGAGAGGCGACAATTTTGGGATCGTTGCCAATCACCATGGTGACGGCCATGGTCTCGCCCAAGGCGCGCGCCAGAGCGAGAAAGATCGAACCCATGATGCCGGTGCGAGCCCAGGGGACGACCACTTGCCAAGTGGACTCCCATCGAGTGGCGCCGAGCGCCAGGGCTGCCTCGCGCTGCTCGCGGGGAACGGTCAACAGAACCTCGCGGGAAACGGAAATGATGAAGGGAACGACCATGATCGCCAGAATGATTCCGGCGGTAAGGAATCCAACGCCGTAGTTGGGCCCTTTGAAGATGGGGAGGAAACCCAGAGTGTTTTTGAGGGCAGGGCCAATCTCGGTGCGCATGAGCGGGACCACAACGAAAATTCCAAGCAGGCCGTAGATGACGCTGGGAACAGCCGCGAGAAGGTCGATCAGGAAAGCGATGGAATCGCTGATGCTGCGGGGCGCCAGTTCCGCCAGGAAAATCGCAGCCAGCAGTCCCAAGGGGACAGCGATCACCAAAGAAACCACGGACGTGACAAGCGTGCCGTAGATGAAAGGGGCAGCGCCGAAATTGCCGAAGACGGGATCCCAGACGCGAGTCCAAATAAAGTCCCAGCCAAATTTCGCGCGCGAAAGGCGGGAGTTGATCCAAAGCTCGTAGACGAGCAAGGAGGTGAGGAGAAGAATGCCCGCGGCGAAGACGAGCGTGATCACGTGGGCGATCTCGTCGCCGTCGCGCAGGCGGTCAATAAAGGCACGCCGCCCCGCTTGCGGCGGGATTGCGTGCTCGACCGTAGTGGCGGTTATCGACATACGGCTATTGGATGAGCGAGATAGCGTTCATTTCCCTGGCGACAATAGGCTTCGGGAGCTGCGAGTAGGACAATGCCTCGTTGTAGCTTTGCCCCTGAGTGATCATCCACTTCAACAAGTCCTTGATGGCCGAGCGTTTCGCGGCGTCCGGAATCCGGGAGGGAACGAGAACCCACGTGAAGCTGGAAATGGGATAGGCCGTTGCGCCAGGGGCGTTGGTGATGGAGACGCGGAAGTCGTCCGGCATGCTCTTCGCCGCACCGGCCGCCGCAGCCGTAACGCCCTCGAGACTTGCCTTGAGGAACTTTCCGGCGGCGTTCTGAACCTTTCCGAATGGGATGTTGTTTTGCAGGGCATAGATCAATTCCACGTAGCCAATGGAATCGGGCGTTTGCTTTACCAGGCCAGAGACGCCCTCGTTGCCTTTTCCGCCGAGGCCGACGGGCCAATTGACCGACGTGCCGTTGCCGACCTTGCTCTTCCAGTCCTGGCTGGCCTTGGAAAGAAAGTCAGTCCAGATGTAGGTGGTGCCGCTTCCGTCGGAACGGTGGATCACCACAATATCGGCGCTTGGGAGCTTCATGCCGGGATTTGTCCGGGCAATTTCCGGGTCATTCCACTTCGTGATTGTGCCGAGATAAATTCCGGCGAGCGCCTTTTGGGAGAAATTGAGTTCGCCCGACACGCCTTCAACGTTGTAAGTGGGAACCACGGCGCCCAAAACGGTAGGGAAGTGCAGAACGCTTGTTCCGCGCTTATCCCGAAATTCTTTTATCTGGTCGTCAGTCATGGGCCCGTCCGACGCGCCAAAGTCCACGGTTCCGGCCATGAGCTGGCGAATCCCGCCCCCTGAGCCGATGGACTGGTAGTTGATTTGGACGCCAGGGTGCTGCGTGTGGTAGACGTCAAACCACTTGGAGTAGATCGGGTAGGGGAAAGTGGCGCCAGCCGCGTTCAAGAGGACCGTCTGCGCTCCCGCCGTGACGGTGAAACCGAGGAGAAGCGTTACAGCGAGCAGGATTTTTTTCATGTGTGTGAGAGCTCTCTTTCATTATTTGCCAGAATTGTTACAGCCGTGTTACACCGCCAGAAAATTCGCACAGCTTCCCATAGACAACTGATAATGAGCAACTTGCCGTGAACCGACCTCGCGCCTATTCAGTGCTTTTGCGAGTCGCCGTGAGTTCCGCTGCGCTTGCAGCTTGGACAGAAGAGGCACGATAAGCGGGGTTTTTGAACTTGCGATGAGCACAGTGTGAATACTCGAAGACTACGCGCTGGCGCCAGCGGCGGCGTTTTCCTCGGAGGCTTCCAATTGCGTGGCCCGGCCGTGGCGAACTTCCAGCCCTCGCACCCAGAACAAGATGTCCTCGGCGATGTTTGTGGCGTGATCGGCGATGCGTTCGAGGTGACGCGATGCCAGCACAAACTGGAGATTGGGCCCGGCCTGGGATGGATCGGCCGTTGTGCAGGAGAGAAGGGTTTCGAAGATTTGATCGCGGTAACGGTCCACGACGTCGTCGCTTTCAAGAACCTGCGTAGCGAGGTCGATATTGCGGTAGATCAGGGCTCCCAGGCACCTGGAAACCATCGCGCGGACGGCGGTGGTCATCGGCTCCAACTCGACCGGCGTATGAACCTCGCCCATCCCCGCCAGGGAAATGGCGCGCTCGCTGAGGTTGACAGCCAGGTCGCCCATGCGCTCGAGGTCGTTATTGATTTTAAGAGTGGCTACGACGAGGCGGACATCGGACTCGACCAAGCCGCCCTGGCGAAGCATGCGAATTGCATGCTCGTCGATCAAAATTTCCATCTCGTTGATGCGAGGCTCCGTGAGAAAAACCTCGCTCGCCAACTTCTCATTTCTCTCAAGGAGCGCCCACAAGGCGCGATTGACGGATGCCTCGACCGTCCGCGCCTGTGAAACCAGATAATTCACCAGGACCGTTTGAAAAATTCCTTCCGGGTTCGATTTTATCGCTGGCATAGCTTGTATCCCTCCGACTGGGCCTACCGGGCCCAGGGGCCGACCCAAAATCCATCTCCGCACATGCACTGTGGCTGCACCTTATTGCAAGGAGATGAATCGGCCATGAATCTTTCGAAACGGTGGAACTTCAGGCTGCGAGCGGAATGGAGAAGGAAAACTTGGAGCCGAGCCCGACTTCACTTTCGACCCACAAGCGGCCGCCATGCACCTCGACGATGTGCTTGGCGATGGACAAACCCAGTCCGGTGCCTCCCACTTCGCGGGAACGCCCCGCATCGACGCGATAGAAGCGCTCGAAAATTCTCTCCTGATCGGCCAGAGGAATTCCGATGCCCGTGTCGGTTACTGCAATCACGACTTCCCGCTCGCCCAGCGCGGCGGTGACAAGGATTCGACCGCCGGCCTGGGTGTATTGAATGGCATTGTCGAGCAGATTCTGAAGGACATCGCGGAGCAAGCTGGAATCGGCTCGCACGGGAGGGAGCCCTGGGGGGACGTCGATCTCGATGGAGATTTGCTTTTGGCTGGACTTGAGGAGGGCCGTTTCGGTGCAGCGTTCGATCACGGTCACAACACTGACCGGGTAAAATTGCACTTCGAGTTTGCCGGCTTCGATGCGAGCCAACTTGAGAAGATCGTCGGTCAATCGAGCAAGACGGGCGGCGTGGTCGCGAATGATTCCGAGAAAGCGCCGATTGTGGCGGGGATCGTCGAGCGCGCCCGCAAGCAGCGTTTCGGCAAAGCCCTGGATGGCGGTGAGCGGCGTCTTGAATTCATGGGAGACGTTGGCCACGAAATCCTGGCGCACACGTTCGAGCCGCCGCAACTCGGTAACGTCGTGCAGAACGACGACCGCGCCCGCCGGCTTTTCAGGGGTCTGCGGGCGGGGCTGCAACTCGGATGGGGCGGCGGCCGAAACCGGCTCGAGCGCCTTGACGGGAGCGGCCGTGACCGAGAAGGTTCGCTGCTGGACGATGCCGGTGGTGATATCCCCCTGGAGACCTTCCTCCCCTTGAAGAGCGCGGCGCATCAGCCCGAGCAGGTCGGAGTGGCGAACCACCTCAATCAATGGCCGGCCCTCGGTGCTCGAGGAATCCAGATTTAGGATGCCGGAGAAGGCGCGGTTCGAGAACACCAGCCGCTCCTGGGCGTCGATGACGGCGACACCTTCGACCATGCTGCGCAGGATGGCGCTCGAACGATTGCGTTCGCCGCTGAGCGAACGGATGGTGCCCTCCATCCACTTGGCCGTCTGATTGAGGGCTTGCGCGAGATCCGCGAGTTCGTCGCGCGAATCCTCAGCCTCCAGCAGGCGAAAATCGCCCTCGGTGAGACGAAATGAAAACGCCTTGAGGCGTTCGACGCGACGGGTAAACGAGCGGACGAAAAGGAATGAAGCAATGACGCCGATGATGAGAATCACCAAGGAGGCGGCCAGCAATTTCCGGCGGAGGGCGGCCAGGGAGGAATCCATCGGATCGAGGGGCAAGGCCATGCGAATCACGACGGGAGGGCCGCTGGACGGCTGATAGCGCTCAGCGTGATAAACGACATCCCGATTGAGCGCGGCGCTGCGACGAACCGAGCGGCCCGAACCGGAGGCAAACGCCTCCTGAACTTCCGGGCGGCTGGAGTTATTTCCCACACCGTCAGGATCGGGCGCGGACTCCGCAAGCACGCGCCCGGAGCGATCAATAATGGTGACACGCGCGCCGCTCTGCGCCATCCATCTGGTCCAGCCGGTGAGCGCCGCAGGGTCGGCGATGAGCGGAGGACGCGTTTGGGCGATGTTTAAAAGGGAGCTGAGTTCATTATCGGCGGCATGAAGATTGACCTGGGCGAAACTGCGCGATGAATAGAAGTCAACGGCAAGCAGAGCGGCGAGCAACAGGGCGAAATAGGCCAGCCCGAGGTTCCAAAAAAGCCTAGCTCGCACGGGTTTCAAAGAGATAGCCGGCGCCGCGGATCGTCTTCATATAGACCGGACGCTGCGGATCGATTTCGATTTTCTCACGAAGGCGCCGAACGTAGACATCGACGCTGCGAGGCGTGACGAAGCGCTCGGTGCCCCAAACGCCGTCGAGCAACTGATCGCGCGTGAAGACCCGGTTGGGGCGGGCCGCGAGAAAATAGAGAAGCCGGAACTCGAGCGTGCTCATGGGCACGGATTTGCCGTCACGCGAGACGCGATAGGCCGAGGGATCGATGTGCAAAGCACCGATTTCGAGGGGTTTCTCGGAAGGTGTTGAGGGTTCGGCGCGTCGCAGAAGGGCCTTGACGCGAGCGACCAGCTCGCGGGGACTGAAGGGCTTGGTGACATAATCATCGGCACCGAGTTCGAGGCCCACGACACGATCCGCCTCTTCGCCCTTGGCTGTGAGAATCAGGATGGGAAGACGGTTGAGCGTCACGTCCCTGCGAATTTCCCTGCAAATGTCGAGGCCCGAAAATTTCGGGAGCATCAGGTCGAGGACCAGAAGGTCCGGTGGGGACTTGCGGATTTGCGCCAGTCCAGTGGCGCCGTCGTGGCTGGCGGCTACCTGATAGCCGTCTTTCTCCAAGTTGTATTTGACCAACTCAACAATGTCCTTGTCGTCTTCGATGACCAGAACGCGTTTCATCGTGTCTCTCTTCGTGTGTGAATTGCACACACCATACGGGAAATGAAGGCCCGGACGCAAGCTGCGGATTTTTGCGGGACGAATTCGAACCCGAAAAATCGAGGAGTTCCGCAATGGTTCGCAAAGCGGTTGTAAAACGCTTTTGGCACAGAAGCCGCGATACGCTTTTTGATTCGCATTGCCAGCTAATTGAATTCATGGCACTTGTTTTGCCCGAGAGCTTGCGACCTTTGGCCATCCCGTTGCTCGCTTGCCTCTCCGTACACCGGAACCTTCCATGAATCCTTTATGGGTTGCCGGTCGTGGCGGGAGGTAGTCCGGTGCTAGTTGGAATCGGGAGACAGTTGAATCCGGGGTTGCGAAGCTTCGAGCTGCGAAAGTTTGAGTTGGAGCTGCGGCGAAAGATCGTGGGGCAGGACGAAGCGGTGCAGGCGGTGGTGGACCTGTACCAGGTGTTTCGCGCGGGGCTGAATTCGCCGGGGCGGCCGGTGGGGAATCTGCTGTTTCTGGGGCCGACCGGGGCGGGGAAGACGCGGGTGGTGGAGGCGACGGCCGAAGTGTTGTTCGGCGATCCGCGGGCGGTGATCAAAGTGGACTGCGCGGAATTCCAGCACTCG
>DATLST010000036.1:0-2921 GCA_035534055.1 Candidatus Acidiferrales bacterium
CATTCAAATTGGCCCAGGGTACACGTATGAAGAAGGAAGTAGCTTCTTTACGCTGGCCCTGTCAGCCGTTCTGCCGATTTTCAACCGAAATCAGGGGCCGATTGCGGAGGCTGAAGCGCGGCGCAAAGAAGCGGCGGCGCAATTCCTTGCGACGCAAGCTCGTGTGATCGCAGAGAGCGAAGTGGCATCCGCACGCTACCGGGGAGCGTGGAAGGAACTGACGGAAGCCGAACGCGTGCTCAAACTTCACAGCGGCAAAGTCCGGTTGGCGCAGCAAACGTTTAAGGGTGGCGAGTCCGGCCCGCTTCCCGTCAACAGCGAGCTACTCGGGAGTGCGGCCGCGGCCAGCGCGAAACTTGCCGCGCTTTCGCGCGCCCAAGCCGCGCTGGGAAGTCTCGAAGATGCGGTCGAACGGCCTCTGGAGCCCGGCGATATTTTGCCATTAAGCCCCGAATCCCCTGCACTGAAGAATCATGCGAAGGAGAAAAAGCGATGAAAAGGAACTGGAAGCGGTTGCTCACGGCAGGTCTTGCACTCATGCTGGCGGTGATTCTTGCGCGCCTTATTGTTCCAGGCAGGAAAGCTGCAGCCGATCAAGATGACGACGACGCGGAACACGCAATTAAGCCGCCGTCGAGGGTTTCCATCCAGAATGGACAAACAATTCTGACGCTCAACACGCGAACGCAATCGCAGGCAGGCGTGACGGTTGCTCCGCTCAAGGAAGTTACTTCTCGGGGGGAAATGACGGCGCCGGCAATCGTATTGTCGGCACAGGGACTGGTGAGCACGCGAGAGAGTTACACGGCCGAGCAGATTAATTTGGAAAAGGCACAGGTGAGCGTGCACGTCGATCAAGAAGAATATGACCGGCTGAAAATATTGTACGAAGGGCGGCAGAATGCTTCGCGAAAGTCTTTAGAGGCCGCACGGGGTGCTTTACGCCTGGACCAAGCGGATGTGGCAGGCGCGCGGCAAGCTCTGGCGCTGCAAGTAGACGCAGTGCGCCAGGCGTGGGGAGGCGTGATCGCGAGGTGGATGGCCGCGAATCCCGCGTCGTTGAATCGCGTCTTCAATCAGAGCGAGTTTCTGGTGCAGGTCACACTGCCTGCCGGCGCGGAGTCAAGACCTCCGGCAGGAATCACTCTCGAAATTGCAGGCACGACTCAAATTGAAGCGAGATTTATATCGCCCTTTCCGCAAGTGGATCCGCGCGTTCAGGGCGTGGGCCTGCTTTATATTGTGCGCAACCATTCGGGCCTTGCTCCGGGCCTGAATCTTCTGGCCCATATCCCGATCGGGCGGCAGATGCGCGGAGTGATGATTCCAGAATCGGCGATCGTATGGTGGCAGGGAAACGCATGGGTGTATCAACAGACGGCACCCGGCCGCTTTGTCCGCCGCATGGTTCCAACAAACACCCCGCTGGAGAACGGGATTTTCGTGTCCAGCGGATTTTCGCCCGGAGACAAAATTGTAGTTCGAGGCGCGCAGGCGCTTCTCTCCGAGGAATTTCGTTCACAAATCCAGCCGGAGGACTAGCGGGCGTTTATGCTATCAGCCATCGTTCGATTTTCGCTTCGTTTCCGCGGCATCATTATCGCGCTCGCTTGCGCGCTGCTTGGTTATGGCCTGTATTCACTGACACAGGCGCGTTACGACGTGTTCCCGGAGTTTGCGCCGCCCCAAGTGGTAATTCAGACGGAAGCGCCGGGACTGGCTCCCGAGCAGGTGGAAGTGCTCGTCACACAGCCAATCGAAAACGCGATCATCGGCGTTTCGGGGATCGATTCGCTTCGGTCCGGATCGATACAAGGACTCTCGGTGATTACGGTGGTATTTCGCCCGAGCAGCAGCATTTATCTCGACAGACAGGTTGTCGGGGAACGCCTGTCGACACTCACGGGTCAGCTACCCACGGGAGTGCATCCGCCCATCATGACGCCGCTCACGTCTTCCACAAGCATCGTGATGGCGGTCGGACTCACATGGCCAAAGCATTCGCTGATGGATTTGACGACAGTAGCGGACTGGACAGTGAAGCAGAGGCTGCTGGCTGTGCCGGGAGTGGCAAAAATCGCTATCTTCGGCGAAGAGCCGCGACAAATCCAGCTTCAATTCGAGCCGCGGAAGCTGATTCAATACGGGCTGACGGTCGATGCGCTGGTTGCCGCAGCGCGCCAGGCAACGGGCATTCGCGGGTCGGGTTTCGTGGACACGCCGAACCAGCGAATCGTAATTCAAACCGAGGGGCAATCGATCACATCGCAGGAACTGTCGAACGTGGTTCTGCTGCACCGCAATGGAGTGAATGTCACGTTAGGAGACGTCTGCCACGTGGTGGACGCGCCGGCTCCGCCCGTCGGCGCGGCGTCGATTCGCGGCGTGCGCGGGCTGATGCTGATGGTGTCCTCGCAATACGGCGCGAACACGCTTGAGGTCACTCAGGGGCTTGATCAGGCGCTTACGGAACTTCGTCCCGCGCTTTCGAATCAGGGAATCACCGTGCATCCGGATGTGTTTCGTCCGGCGGACTTCATCGAGACGGCGCTGCACAACGTCCGATCATCCCTGCTCATCGGCGCGGTTCTGATTGTGATTGTGCTGTTCCTGTTCCTTTTCAACCTGCGAACGGCGGCCATTTCCTGCGCCGCGATTCCTCTTTCCTTGCTGGCGGCGGTGATCGTACTCGAAAAGCTCGGCTTCAGCCTGAACACAATGACGCTGGGCGGATTGGTGATTGCTATCGGTGAAGTGGTGGACGACGCGGTGATCGACGTGGAGAACATCTATCGGCGACTGCGCGAAAACCGCGCATCCGAATCTCCCCGGCCGGCGTTCCAGGTTGTGTTCGACGCTTCCATCGAAGTGCGCAGCGCCGTCGTCTACGCCACGTTCGCCGTGATTCTGGTTTTCTTTCC
>DATLST010000037.1:0-10217 GCA_035534055.1 Candidatus Acidiferrales bacterium
CGCGGCGCGTTTCCTATGGTGACTTCGCCCACGTCGCTCACGCGAACCGGCACGCCGTTCTGGCTGCCGATCACTACGTTTCCGATGTCCTGCGTGTCGCGAATCAGCCCGAGGCCGCGCACGTAGTAGAACTGGCCGCCCTGCGAGTAGAACCCGCCACCCGTGTTCGCGTTATTGATCCCCAGTTGCTGGAGGATTGTGGGGACGGTGATGTGATAGCCGTACAGTCGCGCCGGATCGAGGAGCACCTGATACTGCATCACCGTGCCGCCGAAGCCGGAATCGTCGGCCACTCCCGGCACCTGCTTGTACTCCCGCTCGATGACCCAGTCTTCGTAGGTTTTCAGTTGCTGCGGCGTGCGGTCCGGGCTCTGGATCACGTAGCGGTAGACGAGCCCCGAGGGACTCGAAAGCGGTGCGAGAGTGGGCGTTACGCCGGGGGGATAGGTGACTTCGCTCAATCTCTGGAAGACTACTTCACGCGCAAAAAAATCGTCCGTGTCTTCCTCGAACGTGAGGATTACATCCGACAGGCCGTACAGGGAAATCGAGCGCATCACCGACATCTTGGGCACGCCGTTCATTTCAATTTCCGTCGGCAGCGTGACCAGCCGCTCCGTTTCCTCGGCCGCATGCCCGGGCCATTGCGTGATGATTTCCACCATGGGCGGCGAAAGGTCCGGATACGCATCCACCGGCATCCGCTGGAACGAAATCGCTCCGCCCACCGTGATGAGGAATACCAGCATCAGGACCAAAAACTTCTGCCGTAGCGCGAACTGGACAATGCGATGAATCATGAGAATCGAGCCGCCTTAGTGTTGCAGCGAATTAGCGAATTGCAGGAACAAACTGCCGTCTCCGACCACCTTGTCGCCCGCGGATAGCCCTTGTAGGATTTGCCTCCGCCCGTTCTGGCTCTCGCCGATCCGCACCGCGCGCCGTCCAAACTGGTTCGCGCCGACGGCCACATAGACGAACGGTTCATTCTCGTCGTCGCGCAGGACGGCTGCGTCGGGAACGGCGATGGCGTTCGCGATCGTGCCGGCCGTGACCGTCACCGTGCAATACATGTCCTTCTTCAGTTTTTCTCCGTGGTCGTCCACCACGATGCGCGCCTGCAGCGTTCGCGTGTTGGGATCGACCGCCGCGGAGATATACGAGATTTTCCCGTGGAAGCTGTCGGGATACGCATCCGTCTGCACCACAACGTCGTCGCCGGTGTGTACGTATGCCAGATCCTGCTGGTAGACATTCGCCAGCACCCACACCGTGCTCATGTCGGAAATCGTAAAGGCCTGCGTCTGGCCTGCTTGCAGCACCTGCCCCGGCGACACCAACCGCTCCACCACTTCGCCGCCAATCGGCGCCAGCAGGGGCACTTGCGCCGACGAAGGCGCTTTCGCCAGGTCCGCCGGGTTCTTAATGCCGAGAATCTTCATGGCTTCCTCGGAGGCGTTCAGATCGGCCTGCGTCTGGTTGCGGTCCGATTCCGCCTGCAGCAGGTCGCGCTCGGCAATGGCGTTGTGTTTGTAGAGGTCCTGCGCGCGCGCGTAATTCCTGTCGGCCACGCGGAAGGTGTCGGCGGCCTTCAGGTAGGCATCGACCAACTGTGAATAATCCGGGCTGCTCACTTCCAGCATGGGCTGGCCTTCGTTCACGTGCTGGCCCGGCACTACAAGGATGCGGCTCACCGGTCCGCCCAGCTGTGTGATCACCGGCGTGGTCTTGAACGCGTTGTACGCGACGCCGCCCGTGAGCCGCAGCGTGCGCGTCAGCTTCGACGGCTGAACGGTCACCAGTTGCACGTGCGCCATCTGGTCCTGCGGAATCGTGAACAGTTCCGGCGTCTCCGACTTCGTTCCCTGCTCGGAAAACGATGTCATCTGGCTCGCGTTTTGACGCGGGCTCGAGCTGCATCCCGCGAGCGCGAACGCCAGCAGGAGCCCTAAGGCCATTTCAGCGGAGCAACGTGTCATTTGAGTGTTCATGGCAGACTCCTGGTTCCGACGGCCTCGCGAAGCTGTTCGAGGGAAAGCAGGTAGGAGGCGAGCGCCTGGCGATAGGCGAGCTGAATAGCGCGATAGCTGCGTTCCGCGTCCAGGAAATCGAGCAGGCTTGCCGCGCCACGGCGGTAGGCGTACTCGCTGATGTCGCGGTCCTGTTGCGCCTCGTCCAGGTAGCCGGAGCGGTAAAGCCCGATCACCTGATCGTTCGTGTGCAGGTTTTCGTAGGCGTCGCGCACGTCGGTGAGCACCTGGTCTCCCGTGGCCTTTTCCTGCTCCTGGGCCTGCGTGATGGCATATCCGGCCCGCGCGATTTCGCCCTGGTTGCGATCGAAAATGGGAAGCTGAATCTGGCCGAAGACAGAGGCCGTATTGGCGTCGCTCACGTGCGTGTAGTTGATCTGCGCAGTGACGTCCCGCTTGCTGATGGCTTTTTGCAGCGCGTATTGGCTGTTGGCGGCGGTCACGCCCTGCTCGGCCGCGCGAAGGTCGGGCCGGTCCTGCAGAGCCTTCGCCTGAAAGTCCTCCGCGTTGCCCTTCACCGGCACGTATTCAAACGAGCCGGCTACGTCGTAATCGGCGGGCACCGACTCATACCCGAGCAATTGCCGCAGGTCCGAAAGTCCCTGCACGCGGGCAAGCTGCGCCTGCGACACGTCGGTCTGGAACTGGAGCAATTGGAGTTTGATCTTGAGCAGGTCATCCTGGCTGATGTCGCCGGCCTTGTAGCGCGCCTCGCCGATGTCCACCGTGTTCTGAAAGCTCTTCAGATCTTGCTGCGCGAGCTCCAGCGTCGATTCCGCAAGCTCCACGTTGATGAACTGCGTGGCCACGCTGTAGCTAAGGCTCCGCTCGTTGTCCGCCACCTGCGAGCGAGTCACCGCCGTCGTGTCCCTGGCGGCTTGCATCCGATGCTGCCGTTTCTTGCCTCGCTCGAATAGATAACTCACGCCCAGGTCGAACTCCGTCGCGTTTCCAATGAAACTGGAGTTCAAATCGCTCGGCTGGAAGAAGGGCACGAACAGCGCATCGCCCAGAAGCACGGGGTTGGGTCGCAGGTTTGCCGTGGTCTCTTCCGCCTCGTTTTGCTGGATCGTTGTGCGCGCAGCCAGAAGAGTGTGGTTGTGCTGCAGCGCAAGCTGGATGGCGTCGTCCAGCGAAATCTTCACCGGCCCTTGGTTCTGCGACAGGCGCTGCGCCGGAACCGCCTGCGATGGCCCTTGGGCAGCCGGAGTCGCGGGCGGAGCCGTCCTTTGCTCCGGTGTCGGTGCGGATTGCTGGGCGGCGCTGAACTGCGCACTGGCAGCGACGAAACACACGATCAACGGCAGGATTACAAATCGTACACGTTGTACACGCATAAGATCTAAGCCTTCTAAGCAGCGATGAGAAGTGGATCGAAGCGCCGCGGAGCGGCACGGGACAAGCAGGATTTTATGCGGAGGGCGGTGCGCGGGCCGGAACGTATCGGACAATGGGGCCCGGCGCAAAGGCAGTAATTCGAGGTTCAGATCCCGGTCCCACTGGAGCCATCGCTGGCGCGGGATCGCTCGCAAGCGGACGCACGATCGGCTGGTGGCTCAGATGGCAGATCGGGCAATTTGCTTCCGAGGAGGCATTGTCGTGATGGTGCCACACTCCGCCAAGCGTTGTGGCCACCACCAGCAGCGCAAGAAGCGCCACCGGCACCAGCAGGCGCCGAATTGACTTTCGGTTAGGCATCCCTAAGGAAAACCGTAAGGCTACTGCCTTTAATCATACAGTAGACGCGGCAAGCGGGAAAATAGTTGCGTTCGAGGAAGTAACCGCCCACCGAAAGATACCGGGGGTGTCATCAATTAAGGCATAAGGCAGAGAATAATCAAGCGAAGGAGTTTGCAAAAGTCAGGATAGGATGAAGATGAGAACCAGCCTCATCGCCCGATATTACGAATTATGCGGGGGGCCAATGGGAACGGTTTCACGATTTGCTGCCGGGCCGAAAAAAAGCAGTCGCAGTTACCGCAAAAAGACAAACGCTCGTTTGTGGATGCCGTTTTCTACCGCAATCGGACGGAGTATTCGTATTCCCTGCCGCGATCTACTTCGTGGCTTTCTTCGTCTGGCTCACGACGGAGGGTAGACTGGCAGCCAAAACAACATTTTATCGGATATGGCCGGCTCGTTCTGCGTCGAACCCGCTGGTTTGGGCCTGTATTTGGCGCATGGTGTCACAGGCCCCAGGCTTCAGTTCGTGAGCGCGAGCGTCTTTTCCACCAGTGCCACGCATTTCTCCACGCGTTTGCGCAGCGGTCCTTCGAGCTGCTGCTGGCGCTCTCGCAGCGTGAACATCTCGTCGGCAATATTCAGGGCCGCCAGCACGGCCACTTTCAAGGAATCCACTGTATGGGTGGCTGCGGCGATCTCATGCATTTTGGCATCCACGTAGGCGGCCAGCTCCTTCAGGTATTCTTCGTTCTGGTCCGCGTTGACGTTGTAACTCTGGTCGTAAATATCGATTTTCACGGTTTCCACTCCCGGCTGAGCCGCCGCCATTGTCGGCCATTGCCATCTCCAGCGCAACTCTTTGTGCTCGTCGATCGTGCTCTAAATCCGTACCCGGCGATTCAGCAACACAAAATAGAGCATCGTCTACTCGTCCAGCAGCATGAGTACCTTTCTAATTGGAACGGCTGGCATTGGTCGGAATGTTCGCTGTTTAAGCCTGTGCGAATGCCCGGCCCCGAGGACGGCAAAAAACAAACGAAAAGCTCTGCGTAATTAGAAGTACCTATGCTGAAAACATCGAGGGCGCTAGAAAAGCTGGCCTGTTGCACCCAAAGTGACGGATTTGGAGTACCATCCAAATAGACTGGCGGGCGGCGCCTTCCGCTCGCGCCGCCTTATCCACGCGAGCCCTCTTTTTTCAGGTCTCAACCCCGAGGAACGCTTCAACCGGATTGCGACGCCGTCCTGAACGCAGCGAAGTGCATCTCTCCATCGCGCGGTTATCATTCCAACGGCCGGTTCCACCAAACGGATAGTTTTGGAATGTCATCCGTCATTCTGAACGAGAACACTCTTTCGAGCCCAGGCGCGATAGCTCACGCCTTTCAGACGTGAGGGTTTGCTCGGTGCCGCTCCGATGGCTTCTCGCTCTTGCCGGTTTAGCGGCCCCGAAAAAGCCCTAGCAGGCTGCGGAAAAAGTCTCCGCAAGCGTTAGTACTTCTCGTTTTCTTGAGTGAGGCATGAACTTTTGCTTGTGTGTTTTCGCTGTTCGAGGTGTGCCTGCCCCGCCGTAGTGCGTGGGAAGGCTCGGCGGGACGGTTTACGCAGCCGCAGCCTGCAAAGTTTTGGCCTTCGGCGGACTTTTAGGGGGTCGGAGCTTCAGCTCCGACATTGTAGCCTGGCGCGCAGCGCCTTCCGCTCGCGCTGCCTCATCCGCGCGAGCCTTCTTCCTAATTTAAGTTTCTCGCGGAGTGTTGCCCTTCGGCCCGCATCCAATCCTTCGATTTTTTAAGGTTCTGTTGGGCGCCTGCGGAGCAAAAAAGCGGTCATTTGCATGGATTCACGAGGCCCGAAGCGTGGCGCCGAGGCGCTGTTCGAGCGCGGCCACGATGCGTGAAGAGAAATCGCCAAGCTGCGCGTCCGTGAGCGTGGCGTGCGCGCTCTGAAAGGTTACCCGGATCATCAAGGAGAATTTTCCGGCCGGCACTTGCCCGCCGCGAAAAAGATCGGCGGCTTCGATACTCTGGAGTTCCGGAATCCCAAGCTCGCGGATCGTTTCGGTCACCTGCGCGAAGGTGACTCCGTCGGCCAGCAGCAGCGAGAAATCCCGCTCCACGGCGGGAAAGCGCGGCAGCGATTGGAAGCGCAGCGCGGCGCTTGCCGTCTCGATGCCCGCGAGCAGCGGCTCGAGCTTCAGCTCTGCAACGAAAATTTCCTGGCGCAGTTTCAGTGAATCGGCAATGCGCTTGGCAAGCTGTCCCGCAACGCCGAGGCAATTGGTTTTGACGGCATCTTCGTCGGAATCGCGCGTCAGCGAAACTTTCCCCGCTTGCGCGCGTGCCAGCCAGTCTGAGCCCACTGCCTGCCAGGCGAATCCGCCCGCCAGTATTCCGATCCGGTCGAGATCGCCTTTCAGATCAGCGAAGCTGAATTCGCGGGCTGGCTCATGGATTGTTTTCTCGCGCGCCAGGCCCGTCGCGCCGATGGTGAGGATCGGCGTTTCGACAGGCTCGCCATTGCGCAGTTCGTAAGCCTTGCCTATTTCAAACAGGCGAAGGTTGCGCTGCCCGTGATTCAAATTCCATTCCAGCGCCGAGAGCATGCTTACAATCCCGGTTGACCGCATCACCGACGCATTTTCAGCCAGCGGATTGCCAATGGACGCGGGCGTGAATCCCTCCGCCCGAAACAGGGCGTCGCGCCGCGAATCCACCAGCGGAATCTCCACAATTTCCTGATACCCGAGCGCGATCACCCGTTCCCGCAGTTGGTCTTCCGCCTGGGCGTGCGGCAGCCGGCGGGCCGGTTGCTTGGCGGGCGGCAGCCTCGGAGGAAATTTGTCGAAGCCGTAGTGCCGTGCAATTTCCTCGATCAGATCGATTCCGCGCGTCACGTCGCGCCGCCAGGGCGGTTGTTCGCACCGCCATATGCCTGCGGCGCCCAGCGGGACGGGTTTGAATCCCAGCACCGAAAGAATTTCCTCGATGTCGCGGTCCGGGACGTCCGCGCCCATCACCCGAACGAGTTCCCGGCACAAAAATCCGATCGCCAGCGGCGGCTCGCGGCGCGGATACACGTCCACCGCTCCCGCCAGGATTTCACCGCTTTCCAGTTGCTGGATCAGCTCCGCCGCCCGGCGCGAAGCAATCTCCGCCATTTCCGGATCGACGCCGCGCTCGAATCGGTAGGAAGCCTCCGTGCGCAGGCCCAGCGCCTTCGACGTGCGGCGAATCGAAACGGGATCGAACCACGCGGATTCCAGCAGAATGTTGCGGCTGCTGACGCTGATTTCGCTTTCGGAGCCGCCCATCACACCGGCGATGGCCACGGCGCGAGAGGCGTCGGCAATCACGCACATGTCCTTCGTGAGTGCGCGCTCGGCGCCGTCGAGCGTGCGTATTTTCTCGCCCGGACGCGCGCGCCGCACCACGATGCGCTGCTCCGCAAGCTTGTCCAGATCGAAGGCGTGCAGCGGCTGCCCGAGCTCGAACATCACGTAATTCGTAACGTCCACCACGTTGTTGATCGACTTCTGGCCGATGGCTTCGAGCCGCTGCCGCAGCCAATCCGGCGAAGGCTGCACTTTCACGCCGCGCAGAATCCGCGCCGTATAGCGCCCGCACAGGTCCGGACACTCGATCTCGACTCGCGTTGCGTCCGAGGCCTTCTGGGAAGACTCCGTGAGTTTCGGCTGCACGGGCTTGAGTCCCCGGCGGTAGACTGCGGCGATTTCGCGCGCCACGCCGTAGTGGCCCAGGCAGTCGGGACGATTCGCCGTGATTTCCGCGTCCAGCACTGGACCCGCCGGCGATTCTTCGATCGAATCGATGGCGATGCCCGCGAGCGAAAGCCGCGCGCGCAACTCCGGCGCGGGCGCTCCCACGTCCACGAACTCCTTCAGCCAGTTGTAGAGCACCTTCATCGCGCTGTGAACGTCCTTTTGAGTGCCTAAGCGGTTCGAGTGGGAGCCAGGCGGCCGTAAGATATCCTGGCGTCGTACTCGAATCGCACCCTGCCCTTCTCGTTGTGCTCATCGAAAATCCGCGCGAGTTCCGCGATCATGGGCTCGTGCTTTGGATGGCCTTGCGAAGGCGCGTAAGAAGAGCTCAGCAACCGCCCGCGCAGGCCGTCCCAATCGAATGTCTGTTCGTTGGGAAACGATTTTTCGCGCAGCGCGCCCGCGCCGAAAAACTTTTCCGAATGCTCGTATTCTTCGTATTTCGCGGCCACCCCTTCGTAATCGGTCCCGTACTCTCGTATAAGAGTTGCGTAAGCCCGCAGAAAAGGTGTGGAATCATTTTTGCGCTCATTCCAGATCACGGCGACCCAGCCGCCGGGCTTCAGAATCCGCTGAAATTCGGCCCGGGCGGCTGCTGGCTCGAACCAATGGAACGATTGCCCCGCCACCACGAAATCCACGCTCGCATCGGCCAGCGTGGTCGATTTGCCCGATCCCGCAACGCTGCGGAAGCGCGAGTAGCTTTTCAGGAGCTGTTCGCCCGCCTCGCGCATCGCCGTGTTCGGTTCGACACCATGCACCACGTTGCCGTTGGCGAGAAAAAGCTGCGCGAGCAGGCCGGTGCCGGAGCCAATATCGGCCACCACGGAATCGGGCGTCAGGCTGCATTCTTCGCGCAGTAATTCCAGAATCGCGGAAGGGTATCCCGGACGGTACCGCACGTAGTCGTCCACGCGGTTGGAAAAGCGATGTTTGGGATCGACGGTCAGCATGGCCGTGTCATGCCTTAGGGAAACTGGCGCAGGAAGCGCACGTCGTTCTGGTAAAGGATGGGAAGCTCGCTGATGCCGTACTTCATCATCGCCAGCCGGTCCACGCCCATTCCGAAGGCGAAACCGGAGAGGCGCTCCGCATCGTATTTCACGAAGCCGTAGACGGCGGGGTCCACCATGCCCGCGCCGAACAATTCGATCCATCCCGAAAATTTGCACACGCGGCAGCCACTGCCGCCGCACACGTGGCAGGTGGCGTCCACCTCGGCCGAAGGCTCGGTGAAGGGAAAATAGCTGGGGCGCAGGCGCGTCTTGGCCTGGGGCCCTAGAAATTCGCGCACGAAATATTCGACGGTGCCTTTGAAGTCGCAGAAAGTGATGTCCGTGTCCACGGCCAATCCTTCGATCTGGTGGAACATGTAGCCGTGCGTCGAATCGGGATTGTCGCGGCGGTAGACTTTTCCCGGAACCACGATGCGCACGGGAGGAGGCTGCTTTTCCATGGTGCGAATCTGCATCGGCGAGGTGTGCGTGCGCAGCAGGTGCCCGCCGCGTGAGCCTTCGATGTAGAAAGTATCCATGTTGTCGCGCGCGGGATGGTGCTCGGGAATGTTCAGGGCCTCGAAATTGTAGTACGGCGTCTCGATTTCCGGCCCTTCCACCACGCTGAATCCGATCGAAAGGAAAATACGCTGCAACTCTTCGTAGGTCTGGCGAATCAGGTGCCGCGTGCCGATGGCGCGCTCGACGCCCGGAAGCGACAAATCGATTTGCTCGCGCGCCTGCGCCGTCTGTTCGGCAGAGCCTTCGATTTCGAGGCGACGCTCTTCGAGCTCATCTTGCCAGGAATTTAGCGAGTCGGTAAGCTTCAAGCCAACCTCTGCGCGATCAGCAGTGACGCGTATGCCCGATCGTGGCGACACCATAGCGTCATGCCGATTCTTAATCATAGATTCGACGTGAGATTTCAGGCGATTGAACTCTTCGCCCACATTGCGCTTGAGTTCCGGAGGAGCGATCTTTACCCAATGTAAACTGACCCACGTCAAGATTCCGGTTTTACGACCGAGCCAATTCATCCTCGTAATTTCGAGATCGATCTCATCGAGATCAGTCTCAACATCCTTGTCGAAGGTGCTCCGCAATTCCGCGAAGAGCCCTGCAACATCAGTGGAGTCACGCACTCCCAACTGGTTCAGGGGCTGAACGGCTTTCATTCCGACGCGAATATGAGAACGCAAGTGCGAGGCTGCATTTGCGATAGTAGATTTTATTTGAGTGGGTGCCGGGATTACCCAATTCACCTGAATTATATGCAGGACCCCCACGTGCTCATCGGTCCATTCCTTTGAGATTTCCATCAGACGCGTTCTGTCCCCGGCGGACGCAGCCGCGTAGACGCTCGCGTCGAACTCCGACCGCAGGCTGGAGAATAGCTGGAGAACCTGCTGATGGTTACTTACACTCAGCTTGGAAATCGTCTCTCGCGTCTTGTCGAGGATTTCAGACATTTTCAGCTAGAAGAAAAAAATGGACCACAAGCTCCAGACCAAGGGATTGTTGGTATGCCGAAACAAAAGCGTAATAGCGCGCTACGCGGCAGGCTGCGGCGGAGCGGCGGGCGCATTGCCGAGCTGCTGCTTCGCCGACGCCACCAGCGCCGAAAAGCCTTCGGCGTCGCGCACGGCCATGTCCGCCAGGATTTTCCGGTCGAGGTCGATGCCGCTGGCCTTCAGCCCGTGGATTAACTGGCTGTAGGTGATGCCGTTGTTC
>DATLST010000038.1:0-3933 GCA_035534055.1 Candidatus Acidiferrales bacterium
CCACGCCAACCGCTGCGCCCACAATCGCCAGCACAATTCCCTGGCCGACGACGAGCCGCAACACATCGCGCTGCTGCGCGCCCAGCGCCATGCGAATGCCGATTTCCCGTGTGCGCCGCGATACTTCATAGGAAAGCAATCCGTACAGCCCGATGCACGCGAGAACCAGCGCCACCACACCAAAAAATCCCGATAGCCGCGCGGTCATACGCTGCTGAAAAAGCAGTTGATCTATCAATTGCGTTTCCGTGTGCACGTCAAAGACCGGCAAATTGCTATCCATCCTGCTGACGGCGCTGCGGACTGCCGCCGTGATTGCGGCGGGATTTGTCGCCGTGCGCAATTCAAAAGTCGTGCTACCGCCGCTGTTCGGCACGTACATGGTCGGCTCAATCTTGCTTTTCAAATCCTGATATTTCGCATCGCTGACCACGCCCAAAATCATCCAGCCCGGATTTTTCCGCTCGCCCGTGTTCGCATTTGCTTCCGCTTGGCCAAAATGCTGTCCCAGCGGATTCACTTTCGGGAAGTAGCGCCGGACGAATATCTTGTTGACGATCACCGGAACCGCCGCATCGTTTCTGGGTGTTTGCGTCGCTGCTTTTCCAGCAGGTGCCGCGGCCGCGCTCGCACCGCCGGCGGCTTTCGCGCGCAGGGCCGCTTCCTGTGCTTCCTCGGCTTCTTGCGCCACTTCCGCTTGAGCGAAATCGGTTGAATTGAAATTCCGTCCGGCGAGCAGCCGCATGTGCATCGTGGCAAAGAAATTCGCTCCCACAGAGAGATAGTCCGCTTCCGAACGCTGATCCTTCGGCGCGCCCTGCAGATGAAAGTCTGTCGACTCCAGGTCGCCGGCTAGCAGCGGATTGTTGGAGTAAGTGACCGACTCGACCCCCGGAATCGCCGCGAGGCGTTCCTGCAAATTTCGGTAAAAAACGTCCACCCGCGGCGTTTTGTATCCGATGAGTGTTGGATCCAATCCGAAGGTCAGCACATTACGCGTGTCGAATCCGGGATCGACATTCTTCAAATTTTGCAGCGTGCGCACCAGGAGTCCCGCACCTATCAGCACTACCACGGTGAGCGCGACTTGCGCGACTACAAGGCCGTTCCCCAAATTGAACCATCTGCTTCCCGCGCGAGCGGCTGCGGCGGACGTTCCGGTGCCTTCCTTGAGCGCAGGCGCGAGGTCCACGCGGATTCCGCGAAACGCGGGTGCAAGGCCAAACAAAATTCCCGTAAAAATAGACGCTCCCAACGCGAACGAAAGCACGCGCCAGTCGGGCGAAATCGCGAATGGGAACGGATGGCCGGAATTGCCCGACATGAAAGCCGTTATCGCGTGGACGCCCCAGTACGCGAAAATAATTCCGACCGCGCCGCCGGCGACGGAGAGCAGCAGGCTCTCCGTAAGAAGCTGACGCAAAATTCTCGCGCGGGGCGCGCCGAGCGCCAGGCGCACAGCAATTTCCTTTTGCCGCACGGTTGCGCGCGAAAGCAGCAATCCGGCAACGTTCGCGCAGGCAATCAGCAGCACTATCCCCACCGCCATCATCAGGACGTACAATTCCGTCGAAAGCCGGGTGGTCGAGCCTGTCAACCCCGACTGCGCGGGAAGCAGCGCCACAGCGGGATCGTCCTTGGCCTTGGACAACGGCTTCGCGCCATGCAGCATGTCATTGCGGAATAGCGTGGTCACATCTGCCTGCGCCTGCATCCGGCTAACGCCGGGCTTCAGCCGCGCGATCACGACAAGCCACCAACTGTAGATGTCCGTCGGCCGGGCTTTTGTATACGGGGTGGGATTCAGTAGGGGAAGTACAGAAAGCGGCACCCACACGTCGTAGATTTGCCCGGGACTCAAACTGTTGAATCGCGGATCGGCAACCCCGACGATGGTGAACGGAACGTTATTCAGCCGAATCGTTTTGCCTATGGCCAGTGTCGAACCGCCAAATTCGCTCTTCCAGTAGCCGTAGTTCAGCACCACTACTGGTGGCGCGGAAACAGAATCGTCACTGGGAACAATCAGGCGGCCTGTCACAGCGCGAACGCCGAGCATGGGGAAGAATTCGCCGGAGACTCCTTCCGCCCCCAAAACGCTCGCTGAGCCGTTTCCACTAAGGTCAAGCTGGCCGGCGCTGGCAAACGCCGCCACGTTCGAGAATGCGGCTTTCTGCGACGCTACCTGATGGAAAAACGGTTCCGAGAGCGAACAGCTCGACGATTCTCCTTTACGCGAATACTTTGTCGGACAATCGCCATAACTTTCGCTGTTGTGAATATCTGGCCTTCCATGCGCGCTCCACTTCAGCAAGACGAGACTTTGCGCGTCGTGGACGGGCAGGGAGCGTAGTAGGATACCGTCGATCAAGCTGAAAATAGCCGTGTTCGCGCCGATGCCGAGGGCGAGCGTGAGCACCGCGACTGTTGTGAAGCCCGGGGACTTCGCCAGCATCCGAATGCCGTATCGGAGGTCTTGCCAGAGTATGCCCATGCCATACCTCCATTCCCCATGAGGAAGCAAAACGGCAACTACATGCTTTTTACTGTATCCAGCGCTTTTTGCATTTGCGTGTCCTGACCAACCATGAGGTTATCGGCGGACAATTCAACAGGAATGCCGGGCGATACCCCTTTGCCCTCGATCATTTTGCCCTGCCACGTGAGATATCCAGCCACGGGCAATCCCAAAATATAACCCAAACCTACCCGAAACGTTCGACCGCTCAATAGTCGCCCCGGTGTTTTCGTTCCGACAATGGTCGCGAGGCCGTTCTCTTCCGCAAACGCGGCCACCATTTCGCCCGCGCTCGATGTGTGTTCGTTGACGAGAACAGCCACGCGGCCATGAAATCGCTGTGCGCCCAGGCCTTCGGTGACGACGAGAATCGACTTGTCGATGAAGCCGTATCGCAGCGCCAGCCACAGAAGAGTTGCCTTGTGCGACGGTATTCGCCCGAATCTCGGCAGCGTCGCGCGCGCGTAACCCTTTTCCTTGCGTGAGCGCGTGAGGCTGTATCCAACTTCCTTCTTTCCGGGAGTCAAATAGCTCATCAGCCGGAGACCACCAATGCCTCCGCCGGTGTTTCCGCGAAGATCAACGATGAGCCGGTCGCAGTCCCGCAGATGCTCGAAGGCTTTGTCCAAAGCATGCGCAACATCGATGCCCACGGCTCCGGGAAACATCGTCACCTTCACCCAACCGATTCCATCGGGGAGCCGCGAACACAAAACCGACTTGGGAACTATGACCGGGCGGTTCTTCGACCGTGGCGATGGTACGTGAAGAGTCAGGCCCACGTCCTCGCCCTTCCGATTCCGAAATGTAATTTGCGAATCCGTTCCTACGGAGAAGATTGGTGGCTCTGGCGGCTTTAGTTCTCGGCCGCCGATTTGGAGAAGGATGTCGCCGGGACGCAGCCCTGCTTCATACGCTGGTCCTCCCTCGTGGACATCCTGAAACATCCAGCGCTCGTCGCCGTCGAGCATGCATCGCATGAACGTGGCGCTGATTGCGTGGCGAGCCGGGACATTCGCGCTTTTTGAATGCCTAAATCCTGTGTGGCTCGTCTTGAGTGCGTTCAGCAACTCCTGCATCCGCTTCTCGAAATCTTCGTCCGTTTGGCTTTTCAGGATTTCGAGTTTTCGCGTCCTTGCCAGTTCGGCCCAGTTCACGCCATCCCAGTGAGGATCGAAGTGCTTTCGCTCGACGAGCTGGCACACCCGCGCATAGATTTTTTCGCGTGTCTGGATTTCGAGGCTCATCGTTAGTTCAGCGGAATCGGTGAGCCTCCATCTCCGATCAAGACGAACGCTCCCCAATAATAGGGTGAGACCTGTGTACCATATTTGGCCAGCAAATCGAGCTTTGCCTCTCTCAATGCTGTCGCTTTGTCCTCGCCTTGCGCCAAGTGAGTATAGAAGCGTTTCATC
>DATLST010000039.1:0-7748 GCA_035534055.1 Candidatus Acidiferrales bacterium
TGTCCCGAATCGCCGATCATCCGATCAACCGCATCGAGGAGCTGCTGCCATGGAATTTCGCGCCGGAATTTGCCATGGCATCCACCACCGACGCTTAGCAAACCTTGTCCCTTGTCAACACGGCCAGGTTCGGACGCTTACGAATAGACTTCGGTCCCCCGCGCAGCACTATCGCAGGCTGACGATGAAAGGGAAACCGGATGCGAAAGTTCATTCTGATGTTCCATATTTGGCTCCTTGGAAGCGTGGCGGCCTTCGCGCAAGTCAGCATCACCACCGAAGCCTATGATAATAACCGCACAGCCTCCAACCTGAACGAAACGGTGCTGAACACTTCGAACGTCAATGTCGATCAATTCGGAAAGCTGTTTTCTCAGCCTGTGGATGGATCGGTTTACGCCCAGCCTTTATACGTTCCGAATGTGACGATACACGGCGCGGCGCATAACGTGGTTTACGTGGCCACGATGAACGACTCGGTGTACGCGTTTGACGCCGACAGCAACTCCGGAACGAACGTGTCTCCTCTCTGGAAGGTCAGCTTTACGAATCCGCCATCGGTAACCGCGCCTGTCTCGCAGGATGGAAACATTGATGGCGTCTTTGGAATCGAGAGTACTCCCGTAATCGATACCACGACCGGGACGATCTATGCGGTTGCGCTTACGGAGGAAAACTCGCAATTCGTTTACCGGCTGCACGCCCTGGATATTACGAACGGCACGGAGAAGTTCGGAGGGCCGGTCGTGATTAGCGGGTCGGTCTCCGGCGCCGGCCCCGGCAGTTTGGGGGGAACGCTCGCTTTCGATCCGAACCAACACCAGCAACGGCCGGCGCTGGCCTTGGCGAACGGAACCATATTTGTAGCCTTCGGGTCTTTTGGCGATGAAGGAACCTGGCATGGCTGGATCATGGGCTACAACGCTGGAAATCTATCGAAGACGGCGACCACATGCATCACGCCGAATGGTCGCGATGGTGCGATATGGATGTCGGGTCGTGGCCCGGTGATTGACTCCAGCAATAATGTTTACTACGTGACGGCCAACGGGGACTACGACGGAGTCGGCAATTTTGGCGACGCATTCGTCAAGTTCTCCACCACAAACGGCCAGCTGGCACTGACCGATTGGTTTGCACCCGATGATTTCCTGTTTCTTGCGCAGAACGACGACGATCTGGGAGCGTCTGGCCCGCTCATGATTCCGGGAACGAATGTGATCCTTGGTGGTGGAAAGACCGGCATCCTTTTCGTATTGAATGCGTCGTCTCTCGGACACGAATCGACCGGAAATCCACAGATCATTCAAGCGATCGATCTCGGATCGGGAGTCGGGATATTCAATGGTCCGGCGTTCTACAATCGAACAACGGGAGCCGGCCCATGGCTGTATATCTGGCCCGATGGGGGATTTTTAACCGCCTACCATTTCAACGGGTCTTCCTTTGACGCCACTCCAGTTTCTCAGAGCACATTCACGAGCCAGCCGGTGTCCTATTCCGCGTCCCTGGCTGTTTCCGCGAACGGAAATACGCCTGGAACGGGGATCGTGTGGGCGGCAATGCCAGCTACCCCCAATAATTTTGACGGCGGAACCAGTCCGGGGATTCTATACGCTTTTGACGCCAGTAACCTGGGCACGGTGTTGTGGAATAGCAGCACGATGGCGAACCGGGATAGTGCTGGAATATGGTCCAAATTTCGGTCTCCCGTGGTAGCCAATGGGAAAGTCTATTTGGGCTCCTTTCTGAATCCTTCCACCGGAGCGCCAGGTGCATTGAACGTTTATGGATTGCTTCCTATAGCGTCCGGAAGCCCAACAGCCACTGCGGCGTTTATCGCGACAGATTCCACGACGATTGGAAACTGGCAGGGAACGTATGGAGGGGACGGGTACATCCTTGCCGCATCTTCGCAGGCTCTTCCGTCGTACGGGGCGTTCAGCGTGAACGGAGGCTCTACCTGGACATGGGCTTCCAATACTACCGACCCGCGCGGCCTGCAAGTGCCTACAGGAGGAAGAATCGCGGCGGCCTGGTACAACACCACCACGCCATTTAATGTGACCGCCAATTTTACCGACGGACAAACCCACAAGCTTTCGCTGTATTTGGTGGACTGGGACAACCACGGAAGATCGGAAATCGTGCAAGTGCTGGATGCGGGAACGGGAATTCCGCTGGACACGGAAAATGTGACGAACTTTAGCGGCGGCGTGTACCTGTCGTGGAATATTTCGGGGAATGTGATCGTCACGTTCGCGGGTACGAGCGGTCCGAATTCGGTCTTAAGCGGAGTGTTTTTCGGCGGCGGCTCGCAAAGCGGCAGCGGAGGCTCGGGCGGTAGCGGAGGAACGAGTTCGGCTGCGTTTGTCAGGATGGATACCACGACCCAGGGGGCCTGGAAAGGAAGTTACGGTGCGACCGGCTACGATATCGTGGGCGCGCCGGTGGCTGTTCCATCCAACATCGCCTTCGCCGTTCAGAATGCGCTCACCTGGACTTGGGCCGGGAACACGACCGATCCACGAGCTCTTCGGCTCCCCGGCAATTCGGGGGGAACTGCCGCGGCATGGTACGGGTCGCCGTTCCAATTCTCTCTCAGCTTTAACGACGGGAATCCCCACCAATTCGCTCTGTACGCCGTGGATTGGGACACCCAAGGACGATCGGAAACGATCCAGATCACGGACAACACCGGGCATCCATTGGATACGAGGACCATAACCAGCTTTACGAATGGCGTTTACCTGCTGTGGAACATCACCGGTTCCGTGGTCATCAACGTGGTTGCGAATACCGGCCCCAATGCCGTGGTCAGCGGAGTTTTCTTCGATTCAGCTTCGACGGGCGCACCGGTGAATGGCCAGTGGTCCTGGCCGGCGCTGGCCGGCGCTTCGTCATATAACGTGTATCGGTCCACGGCCAGCGGCGGCCCTTGGACGCTTTTGCGCTCCGTCAGCACCCCGTCTTTCACCGATTCGACGGTCGTTTCCGGGCAAACCTATTATTACCGAGTCACGTCGGTAAGCGGTGGCGTCGAACAGAACTACGTAATGGCTTCCATCGTCGTTCCCTAGAGGCGGTTCCGCTCGGGTGAGCTACTGATTCAGCAGAGGAATACTCTTCGGCTGCGGAGGGGGCGGTATCGACTTGAGATACGCATAGATATCCGCCAATTCCGCATCCGGTAGGATCTTCGCGGTGTATGGCGGCATTGAGCCGGTAGGCTGATGAACGTACTTTGCGAATGCCTCGAACGGAAGCGGCGGTGGGCCGATGGTAGGAGCCGAGGTCTGTTGCGCTCCCTGCCCTTCAAACCCATGGCATTCATAGCAGCCGTCGCTGGTGAAGAGTTTCTTGCCGTTCTCCACATTCCCCGCGGGCGCCGCTTCCGGCGCGGCTTGCGGCGGGGCCGCCGACTTCAGAAACGCATACACATCGGCCAATTCCGAGTCCGAAATCGCCTCGCTATTGAACGGGGGCATCAATCCCACGGGCTGTCGAACGTAGCGGACGAACCCTGACAACGGCAGGGGAGGAGGAGAGATTCGAGGGCCAGTGGCGCCTTGCCCTTCGCTGCCGTGGCAGCCGCTGCATGCATGGCTCGCAAAAATCTTTTTGCCCTTCTCAACGTTTCCAGGGGGAGTGGCATCGGTTTTGGCTCCGGCTTTCGTGCCCTGGGCAGGCGCGTTTCCAGGCACAATCAACATCCAAGCCAGAACGAAGGCCAAAGCGCCGCCGCAGCGAATTCCGCTGCCGGGCCACGCAACGCGTGTGGGCTTGCGGCACTTTGATTGGGCCCTCTTCAGTTGGTCCGACTTCGGTTGGTCCGCTCCGGCCTGGCGGCCGCTGTGTTGAGCGAAGGTCTCCACTTGGCTCTCCTAGCGCGGCTGCGAAAGAACGTCGATAAGCGCCGGCTCTCCGTTTTTAACGATCTCCACCGCTCTCCGAATCGCCGGGCCCAGTTCCTTGGGATCGGAAATGGGGCCTTCCGCGTGCATCCCCAGGCTCTGCGCGAGCTTGGAGAAATCGATATTGGGGTCCGTCATGGTGGTGCCGATCCAGGCGCGATCCACTCCCCGGCTGTGCCGGTCGGCCATCACTTGCACTTGCATCACTTCCTGGTGATACGCGCGGTTATTGTGCATGACGGTGAGCAGAGGGATCTTGTGATGCGCCGCTGTCCACAACACTCCGGGGGCATACATCATGTCGCCGTCGTTCTGAATATTCACGGACAGCCGGCCATGCTTGCGATTTGCCAGCGCCGCACCCACCGAGGCAGGCATGCCGTAACCGACGCCGTAGCCTCCGGCCGCTCCGATGTACTGATAGTGTTTGTTGAAATCCCAAAGGCGCAGCGGCCAGCGGCTCACAAATGTCACCGCCGAAACCAGCGACCAATCTTCATGCTTGATCTGCCCCCACAGCTCCGCGCAAAGCCGCGCCGTGCTGATCGGGCTGGCATCCCAGGCGTAAGTCGCCAGCACGCGGTTGCGTTCCAGGGCCTCTTGATGAGCGGCCGCCAGTTTTTCGCCACGGGCGTCGAACACGCTTTTGCGATCGGGCGTGATCTGGCGCTTTACCGCCTCGTTCAGCGACGGGAGCGTCGCCTCGGCATCGGCCGCCATCGCCAAGTCCACGTCCGTGAAGCGCTGGAAATCCTGATAATTGGCCTTGCTGTAGAGGTCCCCCGAGTTAATGCTGATAAGTTTCACGCCCGGCCGCGTAATCGGCTGAGATGTGCGATACATCTGATCGCGATAGGAGTGCAGGCTGCCCCAGAAATCCGCCATTTCCAGGCCCAGAATCACGTCCGCCTCCCCAATCACCTCGCGGCTTCTCTCGGACTGATTGAGCGGGTGCCGGGTGGGAAAATTCATCCGCCCCGCGCGATCGATCACCGGGGCTTGCAACGCTTCTGCCAGTTCGATAAGGCCTTGCATTCCGGCCGCGGTGTGCGACATACGGTCGGCCATGAGAACGGGATTCTCCGCCCCCACCAGCATCCGCGCAGCTTCGGCCACCGATCCCGAATCTCCCTGCGGCGGCCTCTCCAAATAAAATTTCGGTATCTGCAATTTGGCATTCGCGTCCGGCGTTAGCGGATTCTCCTGGAGCTCGGCGTCGGCAACCAGCAGCACGGGCATCGTGGGCGGCGTGGTGGCGATTTTATAAGCGCGCACGGCGGATTCAGCGAAGCTCTGGAGGGACATGGGCAGATCGTCCCATTTGGTATAGCCGCGGACCATTGCCGCCGCGTCCTGAACGCTGTGATCCCATTCCACCGGAGGCATGCGCTTGGTTTCGTCCACGATGTTGCCGATGACCAAGTAAACCGGAACATGGTCGCAGTAAGCGTTGTAGATGGCCATGGACGCGTGCTGCAACCCGACCGTCCCATGCGCGAACACAGCCAGCGGTTTGCCCTCGATCTTGGCGTATCCGTGCGCCATGCCCACGGCGGACTCTTCATGGCAGCACGTCAGAAATTCCGGATTCTTGTTTCCGCCGTAATTGATGACCGACTCGTGCAAGCCGCGAAAGCTCGAGCCCGGATTCGAGCAGACATACTCGATGCCGAGCGACTTGATTACGTCCACCATGAAGTCGGAGCCGCTGCGATTTTCGGTGAGGACGTCGACTCGTACGGGTATGCCGGTCTCAGCTTCGGGTAACATCGGCGGCGGCACGGTGGGGCGCGTTTCCGCAGGCGACGCTGCGGTCAATCCAGGGCTGGCGGCCAGCACAGCGGCGCTGGCCGCGCCGGCGACAGCACCCTTCAGGAAGTTCCGTCGGTCCACCTTTGCCTTCGGGATTTTTTTCATGGTGTCCCTTCTCGTTCCGTGGCAGCTTGGGCCGTAGCGCTATCGCCGCCTGTCTTTACTTCCTCTTGGGAGGCCATTTTCTCTCTGTTGGCCGGAAATGTACACCTGTCTGCGGGGACAACAACGTTCCACCGGCTTTTCTCGTAGTGCGCGCGCTAGGTTTTTTGAAGCAAGGGCCGAAGCTCTCGAATATCCGCCAATTTCTCAAGCGCGAATATACGGTCGATCAGGCTCTGAGTGGAGGCTGTCCCGAGAACCGGTGCCATCAGGTCGCGGGCTTTCGCGCGCACTTCGTCACTGGTCATCGGATTGGCAACCGTGCCGCGCACCGAATCGACGTGCTCGCGAAGCTTGGTGCCGTCGGCGAGCGTGATCTCGACAGTGGCCTGCCGCCGCGGCATCAGGCGGCCGAGTTCTTCATCGGGAACGAGCTGCACCTTCGCGCGCTCGCGAAGAACGGCTGGATCCCGCATGCGCTCCTTGTCGTGTGCCGAGCGAAACGTAACCGTCCTATCGACCAGCATGAGCGCGACGATGTGCTGCAGGCTGATGTCCGGCGTCTCGCGATTGTCCACGATGGACGCCTCCTGAGGGGCCATTCGCACGCTGACGTGTGCGACGTCGGCCGCCTCGAAGGGATGCTGCTTTCGCAGGTCTACCAACGCGTCGAGCGGCGCCTGGATGGGCATCCCCACACTCCATTTCTTGATGTCGGTCCGCGCCACTTCGTAGCGTTCCCCAAGTTTGTCGACGAGACCCATGGGATCCGCGTCCGGCCCGAAGGCCAGAAAAAAATTGTTGGGGCCGGAAAAAACGTCGTCCACGCCGGTCCATCCCGAATGAACCACCAGGGCGCCCGTCAACCCGTTGCGCGCCGGGCCGCCCGCAAAATCGAAGGCCTTCTCGATGTGATCCGGGTCGCGGTTCCACAAAGCCAGCCCGGAGGATTGCTCGGCGGCATAGTTCAGCAGCCAGCGCATTTGCTGATTGCTCAGGTTCGCCGCACAGCCCGCAGCGGCTGAGGCGCCGAAGGTCGTGGCGATGCTGTGCGTGCTGCGATGGCTTGAATTCTCATAGGGCTCCGCGCCCAGGGTCATCGTCACCCGCGTCCCAACGTCGTAGCCGAGAGTCACCGCGCGCAGAAAGTGCGTTCCGTCAATGCCAAACTGTTCGCCGGCGGCAAGCGCCGCCGGCACCACCGCGCAGCCCGGATGGGATTGCGACGGAGCGTGCGAGTCGTCCGTCTCATCGGAGTGAGCCAGCATTCCGTTCGTCATGGCGGCTTCGATCGAGCCGCAAACGATATTCGAGGCGGCCACGGTCGCCACCTCCTTGCCGCCATAGGCCCGGGCGAACTTCAGCGCCGCCTGTCCTGGAGGCAGCTCGGAGCCCGAGATCATGGCAGCCAGCGTATCGAGGACATGCTGCTTGGCCTTTTCCACCACTTCGCCAGGCAACTCATGCGCCCCGGCCTCGCTCATGTAGGCGCTCAGTTTGATCATTGCGGGGCTCACTCCACCGACAGGAGTATCGGCGGACACCGATGCCTCTGCGATCGCCCCCACAGGAGGGAGCGCCGACGCCGCGATAAGCAAGCCCGCTCGCTGCATAAGACTGCGGCGGCTCAGAAATGTATTCTCGTTCCCTGCCGGTGCGTCCTTCTCCGAATCATGTGCCATGTCGTTTTCTCCCGTCGGGCGCGCCATTCGGCCAGGACTCCTCGCACGCAGCGGTATCCTGAGCCGAGCGGGCCGCCATAATTGAAGCGTAGACCAGCATGAGAATCAAGAACCTCTTCTGGATGCGGTGTCCGCGTCGCGCCTGTCTTTCTCGCTGCCACGGTCGAAAATATTCACATTCGCACTGGGCGCGCATACTGGGCTAGCCTAAAAGTTCATCCGGGAGCGTACTGTACGC
>DATLST010000040.1:0-21609 GCA_035534055.1 Candidatus Acidiferrales bacterium
GTAGGGTCACAAGGGACGCTCTGGTGGCACTGGCAGGCGGATCCAATCTCTCGGCATCCCTATGAAATCACTGAAACCGCTTGAATTGCCTATTGTTCCTCATCCGTTCTTTTAAACCAGTGCTTGTTCAGAGGTTCCCTAAAACACGGCGAAATCCAAGCCTGGGTCGAGAGCGGCGTTTCAAAATCAACACCGTCAAGCGGAGAAGAAATGATCGATCTTCTCCGAAGGTATGCTCCGGACCGCACCATCACGCCAAACACGACGTTAGACGAACTCGGGTTAAGCTCCCTCGATCGCGTAGAACTCATGATTGATTTGGAGCAGCACCTTGACACAAGCATCGACGAGTCGCTCTTGAGCGGCACCCGGACGATTTCTGATCTGGCTGAAATCAGCATGCCTCCCAGCGCCCCGGAGTTCCCTGTATGGAATCGTTCCTGGTTGGCGAGGATCATTCGCAACGTCGCCTTGTCTACGGTTTGGCTCCCGCTCACTCGGGTATTCGCGCGCGCCGAAATTTCCGGCATTGAACACTTGGTCGAACTGCGGGGACCCGTCATTTTCGCCCCAAACCATCAGAGCCATCTGGACACGCCCTTGATTTTGTCTGCTTTGCCCGCGCGATACCGCTATCGCATCGCAGTGGCAATGTGGAGAGAGTACTTCGATGCTCACTTTTCACCCAACCGACACACACGATACCAACGGTTCCGGGAATAGTCTCATATATCAGCTCGTAAGCTTATTCTTCAATGCATTTCCCGTTCCCCAGATGGAAGCTGGCGCACGCCAATCGCTAAGGTACATTGGAGATCTGGTTGACGAGAATTGGTCAGTATTGTTCTTCCCGGAAGGTGAACGAACCGAGGCGGGAGAGATCAAATCTTTCCAGCCAGGAATCGGCTTAATCGCTGGGCGGTTGAGTGTGCCGGTGGTTCCGATTCGATTGCGAGGCGTACAGAATGTCCTGCACCGGCACAAACGATGGCCACGGGCTGGCCACGTAGAGATCGCCCTTGGAGCACACTGCAACTTAAAGGCGAAGATTACGCCGCACTAGCAAAGCAAGTCGAAGAAGCCGTCCGCGCGCTATAAGAGGGTAGGCCTATTCAGGGGGTTGCGCGGTGGCCGGTAATCTGACGGAGGTTAATGCGGTAAAAGACCGGGACCAGCTGGCGCTCTGTGCCGTGCAGGATCGTTTTCACGTAACCTGGCTTCCACCACATGCCCTGCCTTTGCAGCAGATTTTGAGCGGCTACGCGCGCAGGCTGGTATTCGGGTGTATCGGGCAGCTCTTCATATCGACCGAAGACGACTACACTCATCCATTCCTGCGGGCTCACCACCTCGTCCGTTTCCACGCAGACCAACGGGTTCTTGCGCATCCAGTCGATCTTTTGTCCAACCGTGCTAGCGCTATAAAGAGAATTATTGTTGTAGGCGAAATAGAATGGCACTACATAAGGCTGGCTTCCTTGCGTACATCCTAACCTACAAAGACGCGTACGAGCCAGTAGGTCCAGGCTCTCCTGCCTCGTCATTTCCTGGATCAACATGACAACCCCCTGCGCATCGATTCTGGATGACTCCTGTCAAGTCCAATCGTTTATCGAGTTCGCGAGCAGGCTCTGAGCTTAACTAGCCGCACACGTAGCTCGATGTGACGCAGGTCACGTCGCTTGTTCACCAATGAGAGTATTCTGTCAATCTATAGAAGAACATGCGTACGGCGGTACCCGAAACGTGCGCAAGCGGGAGACACAATATGTTCACGATAAATCAATTAGAGTCGCTCTCTCAACTACCCCCTCCTCTGCTAACGGCGTATGTGCGCACAGCTTCTGTTGAGCCATCTTTGCACGGTGCCACACCCGAATACCTGGCTTGGCTGAAAGACGAGAGCCGGCCCGTTGCCGAGAATCTTTCTCCCACAGAGCAGGAGCTGTTCCGGAAGCAACTGGACCGTGTCGAGGAGTTCTTGCGGCAGCGCCAACCGCATGAGAGAAGCCTTGTGATTGTTGCGGGGCCTGCCGTTTGGGAGATTGTATCGCTGCAACGGGAAGTCCAAAACGAACTTCACTGGGGCAAGCCATCGGTAACGCAGTTGCTCTGGCTTGCAAGTGAATACAAGCCATACGGCATCGTAGCGGTGGACCATGCGGGTGCACGTTTCTTCCATTACTGGCTTGGTGAAATGGTTGAGTATGAGGAAAAGAAGTTCGCCGTCGACGTTTCTCAGTGGAAGCAAGGGGAACTCGGTCACGTAGAAGGTTTGAGGCACATGGATAGCCAGTATGCGCACTTATGTCGTGAGACGGCGCAGCAAGCGGCCAACTTTTGCACAAAGAAAGCTCTCGCAGCCGTCTTTCTGGTCGGCCCCGATCGGTTGATAAAGCCCATTAAGGCAAAATTTCCACGAAGCTTTCGACAAACAATTGTGTTGCTCGATCAAGACCTTGCTCGTGTATCACTGCTTGAGTTGCAGAAGCATCTCGAACCCCAAATTGCGAGCTGGGAGCGCGCGCATGAGGCAGAGCTCGTCACCGCCGTGGCTGGCAATGAACGCGTTACTATCACCGGCTTCGATGAAACACTTGTCCATCTTCAGAAGGGAAAGATACGTACCCTGGTGCTTACCCGGGGGCTCGATGCGGACCTGCGTGAATGCGTTCAGTGTGGTTGGACAGACCGCTCTGCTGATCCAACATGCTCTGTTTGCGGGAGCAAGCGACGGACAGTCACTCTCCGGGACGCTTTGCCCGACCTGGCACGAAGACACCAGGTTGAGATCGACGTAGTGAGCGGTGATGCCGCCGAGCGCTTGAACAAAGTGGAGGGAATGGGCGCATGGCTTCGGCAACCGAAGAGTGCCAGCGCGAGCGGCAGACGCTAACGTGCCCCGAGTTGAATTGGCAGAAGCAGCACAGCAGAGCCGTCAGGCCAAGCCAAGACCCTTGGCAACTCGGGCCGATTGAACTTGGGGCTTCTTCGCGGATTTGAAATGGCGGCTGAACCATTCCGCAGCAACTCGTGCCACTTCTTCCAATGTTCCCGGTTCTTCAAACAAATGGGTCGCACTCGGAATAATGAGCAGTTTCTTGTCGGGACAGTTGAGCTTCGCTAAGGCTTCTCTGTTCATACTGATCACAGGTTCGTCGTCCCCTCCGACGATCAGAAGCGTGGGGGCACGAACAGCGTCGAGAGCGTCTTTCGCAAGATCCGGCCGACCTCCGCGGGAAACGACCGCAGAAACGACATCGGGAAGCTCGGCAGCCGCCATGAGCGCAGCACCGGCCCCGGTACTGGCTCCAAAATAACCCACTCTAAGATCCTTTGTGTCGGGACTGTCCATAATCCAATTGGTCGCGCCAATCAAACGCTTCGCAAGGAAAGGGATGTCAAAACGAAGTTCGCCCGAATATTCATCAATCGACTCTTCTCTTCGAGTCAAAAGGTCAATCAACAAAGTGGCAATTCCCTTTGAGTGGAGTACCTGTGCCACATAGCGGTTCCGGGGGCTATGGCGACTGCTTCCGCTCCCATGCGCAAACAGGACCAAGCCATCCGCACCCTTGGGAAGAGTTAATGTGCCATCGAGTGTCGCTCCTTCCAAGTCAATCGACACCTCGCGCTTAATATCGTGCCATTCTGAGTTTCGTCCTGTAATCATGTTCGAACTCCTATCGCTGCCCGTCGAATGTTCTCCTGGAGACTTGCAGCCTCTATCCTAAGTTTCATGATCGGCCAAACGAAACTGGATCATAGGCCTACTCATTCTCCGGTCACGCTTGACGGATGGCGGGCCTTGCGCCTGTTGAACTAATTCAAGCGGTCGTCTGTTTAGCCGGTTGCTGGACTCCCTGCTTGGCGACGACGTGGACAGTGCTGGCTTGCGGACCTTTTTCTCCGAGTTCCTCAACAAACCTGACTGATGTCCCGACCTTTAAATTCGAAAAGGCCCGGCCAAGAACGCTATTCTTGTGAAAATAGATTTCGCGTCCATCGTCCGAAGTCAGAAATCCGTAACTCTCACGCGGAAAGATTTTGCTGACGCGAGCCTCTGGAAGCGGCGCGTGGGTCTTTGTGTCGCCTCTCTGACGCCGAGCGTAATCCTGCAAACGCCGGCCTGCGGCCTTGAACGCTTCGTCAATTGCGATCCGGAGTCTTCACTTCCGCATGCTTCTTGATCTGTCGCTCGCCTAGATGGCGAGCCCGAGCGCTTAAGCTTGGCTCTCGCTTTACCACGATCTCTCCCTGCGGTACAGTCAGATCAATGCGGATGTGATACGGGCTCCCCTTCTTGTGGTGACGATGAGGAATTTCAACCATCACGCGACATTCCATCAGATGATTGTAGAGGAGATCGAGCTTGGCTGCTTCGGCACGAATCCATTCTTCGATTTCCTTCGACGGCTCCATATTTCGAAATGTAATCTGCAGTTGTAATTTCATGGCAATGCCTCCGGCATGTATCAAAGTTCGGATGATTGCCTCAGCGACGGCCCACCTCCGCCGTGATCTGGTTGCTGGGCTGGCCGCTTCTCAATCTCCCTAGAATCCCCATTGGCCGCTCGCGCCACACGCCATCCTCTTCATACTTCAGTGTGTAAATGTGGAGCAAACGCCATCCTGTTTCGAGAAGCCGGTTAACTTCTTCTCGGCCCCGAGTTTCCAGGTTGTGTCCGGTAAGCTCGACGATATCGAGTTGCCATGGGGGCAAGGTCTCAAGCACGCTGATTGGCACATCAACGGTGGCCACTTCGGCATACTTTTTACGCTTGGCCATGGCTTTCTTAGATCGAGCAGAACCTCTCACAATCAACGCGCATTTTCATATGAGACCCTTCATCGCAGAAGGTCTGTGACCGCAATCACCAATCGTCCACTTAGGCTGTAGCAGCGGTACCAGATCCCGCTCGCACATCGTCTATTCCCGGAAACAATTCATATCGCGCCTGAATTGATTCTGCCAGGGCGTTATAGAGATCTCGTGTGTGGCCGAGGCGGTATCGTTGCTCCACTTTGCGCACGTCGGATGCTAGCACGTGATCGTGGAACACATCAGCGATCCACTGTGAAAAATCGCCCCGACGCGCGTGTGCCTCGAGGACTGAAAGCGGCAGACTTTTCAACGATGAGACAAACTCTTTTAGTGTTCGCGCTGGCGGGCCGACTGCTTTGGTGTTATCCGTGAACACGAAGCCCTGCCCTTCAATCAGTTGTAGATCGACATACTTTGCCTTGTGTCGAACGTGCGTGGTCAATCGTGGTGAAAGTTGAAATCGTCGGAGCTTCCCACCTGCTTCCTGAATCCCTGGCAGAAGAACAGCTTCATCAACAGTCAGTCCCGCAAAAATGGACCTCCACTCAGGTTCGGTATCGGGATTGCCAGCCATCTCCAACAGTGTCCTGACCTCACGGAGATCCGTTGTACGCTTCACAATGATTCCTTCAATGGCCTTGCGAAGGTCGGTGTGCAGATCGGAAAGGCGGTAGGTGACGAGAGTATAAGCTCCTAAATCAAGGTCCACGAGATCTCTGACATTTGGTTCATGGAGAAAATAGTGGGCTTCGTCGACAACGATCCTATGGGGCAAACCGGTGATTCTTCGGAGCGAAGCCAGCATTGGCAACAATGTGTTCAGATAGTCGACTTTTTCTCGATACGGAACATGTGAAAGGTCAATGATGACGCTCATATACGGGTGACGGAGCACGCGAGACAGATCCGGCAGTTCAGGAACCGGATTATCGCCTCCGAAGACGACCACACCAGGCAGTGATTCCAGAGTACGGTAATCACCTTCTGCGTCAATGATGCACATGTTGTAGCCCTGAAGAATGAGTTGTTCACACATAAGCCCCGCGACCCAGGATTTACCAGACCGAGGGTCTCCAGCTATCACCATATTGCGACCACGCATTGCTAGTGCGAGAGGGTATCCGTCTTCCATCGTGCCCAGCACCAGGCGAGTTCGATCCATGCGTTCAGGAGGTAGTCGCATCTCCTTGGCCGCTTTTCTGATGTAGCCGGCCACGGCGCTTGGACCATCTCCGGTGAGGACTTCATCCGCACTTGCTTGCAGCATTCTGCTACCCCAGCTAACGGCCACGCCGAATTCGCACGTGGCGAGTAAGTCATGGTCGTTCTCAGCATCGCCGATCGCAATTGCGTTGTGAGGCGAAAGACGCAGCATCGTAAGCGCTTCGCGCAGACCAACTCCCTTTCCGGTCGACTGAGGAAGCATCATCAAGCGGCCGCGGTTGAATACAAGGGTGAGCGGAAGCTCCAACTCTCTGATTACTGCTAAGACTTGTGAAGCCCACGTGGCATCGGTTTCGACGACGCACTGGCCTGCCTTGAATTCAATCCCTCGGCGACGAAGTTCTTCGAGGAAGATAGGTTGCACTGGATGACCGATCAATCTTGAATTACCACCCGGAAATTCTAGGACAGCGCCGTTTTCGGCCACGACTGCATCAACGAATCCGAGGCTTCCCGTCATCTGCCTCAATTCTTCCAAGATGCGACCGGTCACGATAACCACTGCGATCCCGCGCGAGCGCACCTCAGCAATAGCGGACCTAACTTCAGGATCGAGCGCTCCATCGCGAGCGATGGTCCCGTCATAGTCGAGCGCCAATGCACTAAACTTCATGTTCTCTCCTGCGCGACGACAAAAACGTACCTTGCAACCGCGACAACTACAAAGCGGTATACCCACCGTCGATGACCAGTTCAGCCCCGGTAACGTAGGATGCTTCGTCCGAAGCGAGGAATAGCACTCCGTAGGCTACTTCCTCGGGCCGACCTGCCCGTTTAATGCATCCGGCAGAAGCGATGTTTTTCCGCAGGTCCTGAGCAAGTGGCTCAACCATCGGCGTAGTGATGATTCCAGGATGGACGGAATTCACGCGAATGTTGGCGGGAGCGAATTCTGCAGCGGCGGTCTTCGAGAGAATTCGAATGGCTCCCTTGGTGCCATGATAGGCAGCGGCTCCTCCAGAACCGATCAGGCCGTAAATCGAAGAAATGTTGACCATGGATCCGCCCCCGGCACGGCGCAGGGCTGGCGCAGCAGCCTTCATCCCTAGCCAGGTGCCTTTCTGGTTGACGTCTACGATGCGCTGCCACTCGGCTTCGGTAGTTTGTTCAACCCCAGCAAGACTGAGAATGCCCGCATTGTTGACTAGGATGTGGAGTGCGCCAAAGGATCGTTCCGCCGTGGACACGGCGTTCTCCCAGTCTGATGCCAGCGTTACGTCCAAATGAACATACTCGGCACAGCCGGCCTGTGAGCGGTTGATCTCACTGGCAACTCGTCGGCCCTCCGTGTCCAAGACGTCCGCGACTATCACTCTTGCCCCTTCTTGCGCAAAAATGCGTGCCTCCGCTTTGCCCATTCCCCGGGCCGCGCCTGTAATCAAAGCCACCTTTCCCGTCAGCCGGTTCGCCATAGTTGGTCTCCGATCATTCCTTAAACTTGTGTTCGTCGCTCCTCAAAGCGCAATGTGCCCGCTCCTCTTTCGCCGGCCGCGCGGCAGGCAGAAATAGGATTTCATTCCATGGGCATCTCGTGAGAAGGCGTTCGACCTGTCTTCGGTTCAGGCACCTCGGTGAGCGTCGCCTCAGTCAATAGGAGCACGCCGGCCACCGAGACAGCATTCTCTAGCGCCGTTCGGACGACCTTGGTTGGATCGATGATGCCTGCCGCAACCAGGTCCACATATTCACCCTTTGCGGCGTCAAGTCCGAAATTCCCAGTTCCGTTGCGCATTCGGTCCACAACCACGCCGCCATCGAGATTCGAGTTTTCTGCAATCTGTCGTGAGGGAGCTTCGAGGGCTCGCTTGAGAATGACCAGTCCGGTTCGTTCGTCCTCAGAGCATTCGCTCTCTGCACGCTGGACGGCATTGATTGCGCGCAGTAAGACGAGTCCACCGCCCGGAACGATTCCTTCCGCCATTGCGGCTTTGGTCGCGCTGATGGCGTCCTCGAACGCTTCCTTGCGATTTTTCATTTCGGTTTCGGAGGGAGCTCCGACGCGGATGACAGCGACTCCGCCCGAAAGTTTGGCAAGCCGCTCCTGCAATTTTTCCTTATCATAATCGGAAGTCGTCTGGTCAATTTGTTTACGAATCTCATTGCAGCGGCCCTCAATGGCCTTCTTCAGCCCGGCGCCTTGAACAATCGTCGTTTTTTCCCTGTCGATGATGACTCGCTTGGCTTTGCCGAGCTCGTCGAGTTGGAGGTTTTCGATCTTCACGCCCAGCTCCTCTGCTAGCACCTTGCCTCCCGTCACAACGGCCAGGTCTTGAAGAATCTCCTTTCGCCGATCACCGAATCCCGGCGCTTTCACCGCGGCGGAGAACAGAACGCCCCGAACCTTGTTGACAACTAGCGTCGCGAGGGCCTCTCCTTCAACATCCTCGGCAATGGCCAACAGGGGGCGGCCAGATTTAGCAACCTTCTCAAGGAATGGGAGGAAATCCTGGAGATTGGCGATCTTTTTCTCATGGATGAGGATGACTGGATCCTCAAGGACCACCTCCATTTTTTCGGGATCGGTCACAAAATACGGAGAAAGATAGCCACGATCAAATTGCATGCCTTCGACTACCTCTAGCGCTGTTTCTGTTGTCTTTGCCTCCTCGATGGTGACCACCCCATCCTTTCCGACTTTCTCCATCGCGTCGGCGACCAATTCGCCAATCGTAGAGTCGTTGTGCGCAGACACGGTTGCAATCTGCGCCTTCTCCAGGCGGCTTGCCACTGGGCGGGAAATGCTGTGTAACGATTCGACGGCAGCCCGCAGGCCTCGGTCCAACCCGCGCTTTAGTTCGACTGCGCTTGCGCCTGCCGCCACGTTGTGCAGTCCCTCGGCAAAAATCGCATGCGCTAGTATGGCGGAAGTGCTTGTGCCATCTCCCACTGCGTCTCCGGTGCGCTCTGCCGCTTCGCGAATCATCCTGGCACCGAGGTTCTCTTCCGGGTCTTCGAATTCAATTTCCTTCGCGATTGTGACGCCGTCGTTGCAAACGATGGGGCGGCCCCACTTCTTCTCAATGAGGACGCACTTCGATTTCGGGCCGAGCGTGACTCTAACGGCCTCCGTCAGAGCGGTTGCGCCTTTCAGGATTTTTTCTCGAGCTGCGGATTTGAAAAGAAGACGCTTGAAAGGCATTGTAGCTGCTCCATTCGTTAAGGTGACAGATGTTTACGGCCCCAGAACGATGCTCATGATATAAAACAGGCGAGATCAGAGATGTGATTGGGCTCACAGAGCTGACGAGGTGAGCCTCAAACGACGCAAACCTGGAAAATCCTGTTCGCCAGTCCGTCTGGGAAGTTGAACCGAAGGTGTCAATATCATGCTGGCCTTGATGCTTCGGAGCACAGGAGGAGTTTTCAGGAATGCGCCAGAACCTTGAGAGGAATTTGTATAGCGGTTTCGCGAAACGATTGCGCCTGCTCGCACTGATTTACTGCCATTACGAGGCGCTTACAATTCGTCAACTGCTGTTCTAGTGACCGTGTGATAAAGTACAGTAGTGCTTATAGTACGGCCCTAGAGTCCATTGCGTACCCTGGATTTCGCGTTGCCCTACTCGCAGGGCTGCCACATTTGAACGACAGAGTATGAACGAAGTGTCGAACAAAAGCGAATCGACTATTCGGGCGCTGCTGGAGACCGCAGCCCAGGCGATCCTGACAGTTGATACCCACGGACGAATTGAACTCGTGAATTCAACAGCTGAACAGATGTTTGGATATCCCCGAGAAGAGATGTTGGGTCACCCGATAGAAATGCTGATTCCTACGCAGTTGCGCAGTGTCCACCAGCATCACCGCGCGGACTACTTCCTGCACCCGCATAGCCGGCCCATGGGAATCGGGCTCGAGCTTGCGGGCCGTCGCAAAGATGGCTCCGAGTTTCCCATTGAGGTTAGCTTGAGCTATATCGAGGCGAAGACCGGAATCGTCGCGGTTAGCTTTGTCACGGACATCACGGAGCGAAAGTTAGCGGAACGGCGACTACGAGAAAGCGAAGAGCGATTCCGGTACATGGCCGACAACGCTCCCGTCCTGGTCTGGATGAGCGGCACAGATAGACTGTGCACATGGTTTAACAAACCGTGGCTAGATTTTGTGGGCCGTCCAATGGAAAAAGAAGTGGGTAATGGCTGGACTGAAAACGTCCATCCGAATGATATTAACGATTGCTCGCGAGTCTACATGGAAAATTTCGATGCACGTCAACCCTTCGTGATGGACTACCGCCTCCGAAGGCACGACGGAGAATACCGGTGGATTACCGACAGAGGTGTTCCGTTGTTCGACCGAGCAGGAGTATTCAGCGGCTATATTGGCTCCTGCATCGACATCGCTGACCGCAAACAGGCCGAGACAGAATTGCAAGGTACGACAACCTCGCTTCAGGAGAGCCAAAAGAGCCTGCAAGCTTTAGCCGGGCATCTGCTCACGGCGCAAGAGGAAGCGAGCCAGCATATCGCTCGCGAACTTCACGACGTTTTTGGGCAGAAAATGGCCTTACTCGGCCTACGGGTCAGCGAGATCGAAACCCTCCTTCCTACCCAGCGGAAAGTGGCAGAAAAGAAATTGCGAGCCTGTCGCGAACAAATCGGAATGCTGGCCCGCGAAATTCAGGAATTTGCAAGACGACTGCACTCAAGTGTTCTCCACGAGTTAGGTTTGGAAGTAGCTTTGCGGGCTGAGTGTGATGCCTATTCCCGACGAACCGGTACGGCAGTAACGTTTTCGGCGGAGAATGTCCCTGAACTTCTTCGCGAAGACATCGGCCTTTGCTTGTATCGCGTGACGCAAGAGAGCCTTCACAATATTTGGAAACACGCGGAATCAAACCGCCTTGAGGTAAGGCTAGGAGCCTCGAACGAGGAGATCGAACTAATCGTGGAGGATTTCGGGAAGGGCTTCGATATCGAGTCGACGAAGGGAAAAGACGGATTGGGATTAATTAGCATGCAAGAGCGCGTGCGTCTCGTCGGTGGAAGTTTTGCGATCACGACCAGAACTGGAGATGGAACCCGAGTACAAGTTCGTATTCCGTTACGGAGCGACTAACCATGGCCCGTCCACGCGTGTTGCTGGGAGATGACCATGCAATGTTCTGCGAGGGGCTGCGCTCCATTCTGGAGCCCCACTTCGAGGTGGTCGGGATTGTCGAGAATGGCCAGGAATTGGTAACGAATGCCGAGCGGCTTCAACCGGATGTGGTGGTGGCCGATATCTCAATGCCCTTGTTAAATGGCATCGGGGCTGCCCGCAAGCTTCAGAAGATGAAGCGATCTCCCAAGATCGTGTTTCTGACCATGCATGCGGATCCGACCTTCGCCACTGAGGCCTTTCGCGCCGGCGCATCTGGATACGTTCTCAAGAGTTCGCACGGCAGTGAGATCGTAACAGCGATTCAGGAAGCGATTCAAGGCCGGACGCATATTTCTGCGGTTATTGCTGGCGGGGTCTTGGGCAGCTTGATGGAGAATCGCACAGATCAGAAGAAACAAGCAGCGGAACTAACACCGCGTCAGAAAGAAATCCTCCAGCTGATTGCCGAAGGGAAATCTCCTAAGGAAATCGCAGTTGTCCTGAACGTTTCACCTCGCACGGTGGAATTCCACAAGTACCGAATCATGGAAACAACCGGCGTGCGAACGATCGCAGAACTCACCCGTTATGCCGTGAACCATGGGATCATCTAGGGTATTCTCTATTCTCCATGCGCCTTCTGGGACGTTCTGTTGCGGAAACTGGTAAGTTTGCGAGTCGCCTTGTCACTACAGAGGTGCAATACTGTTTTTTTGTCGTTGCATGAGGTTCTGACGCGGACAGAACTGGAGGCACCGCCCCCACCTCCCACACTGCGAAATAAATGGGAAAACCGACAATCCTTTTAGCGGACGATGATGGGGACTTTCTCCAGGCCCTCCAGACGTTGTTGACGCCGGAATTTGCAATTCTGGCTTGCGTCAGTGATGGGTACGCCCTGATTAAGGCAGCAGGGGCGCACAAACCCGACATGATTGTCACGGATACCTCTATGCCGCTCCTTAGCGGGCTTCACGCCGCTCGGCAGTTGAGACGGGACCAGCCAAATATTCCCATCATCTTTCTGACCATACGCGAGGATCCTGCTTTTGTAACGGAGGCCCAGAAATTGGGTGTGTCTGGTTATGTGGTAAAGCGGTCTGCTGCGTCTGATTTGATGCCGGCGATTCGCAAGGTTCTTCTCGGCGGTTCCTTCATTTCCCCGGATCTCCGCAATTCGGATCCATTCTTGGACTCGTAAAGCTCGCCCGCAAACTCGCAAAAAGAACAGTGAAGACTCGGAAATCTCCGAGTTCCAATCACAGCACTTCGAGAATATTCTTGCGCCCCTGAGTTACCACTCATCTTAAGGAGAATAACGAAATGACCGCACAATCAGCGACGGCCATGCAGACCGCAAAAGGATCGGTACCAGTGAAACAAAGTTCAGGAGACTTGTTAGAGGAATTCGACAGCATTTATGACTCGATCGCTCGAAGAGCGTTCGAACTATTTGAAGGCAATGGTCGCTGGCTCGGAAATGATTTAGGCGACTGGGTCCGCGCGGAAGCGGAAGTGTTGCACCCTGTGCATTTGGAGCTGAGAGAGTCAGACAGCAGCTTCACCGTGGAGGCTGAACTGGCCGGTTTCACTGTCAAGGATCTCGAGGTCAATGTGGAGCCCCGCTGCCTGAAGATTGCAGGTAAACGCGAAACCAATGAAGAAGCCAAGAAAGGCAAAGTGATTCGTTCCGAGTGGTGCGCCGACCAGATCCTTCGAATCGTCGATTTGCCGGCGGATGTCGATACTTCTAAAGTTAATGCGACCTTGAAGGATGGCATTCTCACGATTGATCTCCCTAAGGCTGCGCATGCAAAGTCCGTGCGCATCGAGCCCAAGACAGCCTGATTTTGGATTTAACGAGCCCGAACCTGCGCTAAGAATAATGTTCGGAGGATTGTCCGAATGTCTTCCGTAAATGCAGTGATTGTGTCTGCCGGTCTGGAGGCTCAGCAAACCTTGGCTGGTTTGTCAAGCGAGTCGCTTCGGCCGCGTAAGAGGCACGGTTTTGCGGAATGGATCGCTAACCCTACAACAGAAAGAGAAGCGGCCGACTGCTTCAGCGAGTAGCAGTATGGGGGATTGGATTGAAACCAAGCCATTGCAAAGCAACCTCGCCCAGCACGGAAGTCGAGAATCGCTTTGGCTTGATTGAAAGTGGATGCGAATCGAGCACCAGCCGACGCAGAGGGGAAATGCACAATCCTTATAGTTTCGAGCTTAGCGAAAACTGTCGGAGTTGCAAATTCCGGCGAAATGGATTTTTTTGCCATCTCTCTACAGACGAGTTGAGGGACTTCGACGAAATGAAATATATCTCGGCCTATCCGTCGGAGGCAATCCTCTTTATGGAACAGCAGAGATCACGGGGGCTCTTTTTGCTTTGCGAAGGTCAAGTAAAACTATCGTTCAGTTCTAGCGACGGCAAGACGCTTGCCTTGGGAATTGCCAAACCCGGTGAGGTTCTGGGTCTGTTGTCTGCATTGTCTGGCAACCCCTATGAAGTGACTGCTGAGACCATACGACCTTGCCAAACTGCTTTTATCTCTAGCGATGACTTTCGGAAGTTCCTCCGGAAGCATCCAGCCGTTTTCCAGCGCGTGGCCAGCCACCTAGGTGGGCAGTACAAGGCTGCATGCGAACAACTGTGTACGATTGGCCTAGGGGCTCTCGTATGTGAAAAAGTGGCCAAGTTCCTGTTGAATTGGTCTATTCAAGAAGGAGCGCCAGAAAATGCGATTCGCTTCACGTTGCCGCTGACTCATGAGGAAATTGCCGAACATGCCGGCATCACGCGGGAATCGGTCACGCGAGCACTGAGTGAATTTAGAACCCGAGGCCTAATCGAAACCCATGGCTCGACTTTCATTATCACTGATCGTGCTGCTCTCCAAAGATTCGGTGCCCAACCATCGATTCCACAAAAAGTAGATAGCCGACTCCTGCGCGTGACTTCGATTCGCCGCAGCCATTCATCGGGAATTCGGCATTCCTTGCATAAACATGTCTTGAACGGAAGAAAGAGCGCATGAACTTGCAACGGCCATGAACGAGGATGCCTCCGAGGACGCTCGCGCGATTGCGGAGACGGAGATTTAGCAACTTTGTCGATCGCAGAGTAAGGCCGCTTGGCGTAACTCTGGAGTTCCGAAGATTTCTGCACACGATGGAGTGTGAAGATTGACGTTGCAGATTGCTCATGAAACGGGCCTGAACTGTAATTACCGGAGGAACCGGTGGAACCCAGGAGGCCCAAGGCACTACTGATCGGTGAAAATCCCCAGGCCTCCTCGCATCTAGTGAAGCGCTTACAGGAGCGCGGATGCGAGTGCGAGTTTGCAGTGTCCTATCAGGAAGCCCACTCGCTACTCGGGGCTCAGAACTTCGACCTGGCGCTCAGCCCGATGAGGCTGCGCGATGTCGGCCTTTTCCCTGATTTTCTTGCTCGACCGGTCCAACATTACGCTCTTCTATTTTCACGCTGTCGAGGACGGGTGCTGGTGGTTGCCCGCTCTCCGCCACGGTCAAAAGTGCTTTGGATCGTCTGCTCTGCGCCCCAGCGAGTTTGTCGCCGCGCTCGACGACACCTGCCACTGGCAGAGGCGAGAGCGGACTTGATTCCGAACCAAGCGATGAGGATTGTGGCGAACGATCGGAAAAGATTCTGGCCCATTGCGTCGAAGAAGCCGAGGTTCTGGGTGAGCAAGTTGTTGATCGCCTGAAAGATGTACTGCAGGAAATCGGTTTGCATTGCGGTCACCTCCTTCGACACCGGGCATCTATAAGCGCACGCCTAGGGCATGCGGAAGTTTTGAAGTGAATCGGTGATCGTGCCGGTCACCTGAGACATGTTGCTGGCCATGCTCGCTTGGCGACCGATATCGGTGTTAATGGCGTTGGTGGTGGCGTCGCGCTGTTGCTTCGCGAGGATGGTTTGCTGTTCGAGAAGCGACGCGAGGAGTTTGTTCGAGTCCTGGACGGTCCGGAGAGTCAACACGCCCGCCGCATTGATCTTGTTCAGGACAGAGACTTCGGTGTTGAGACTTGAGTCACCCGAAAATGAATCTTGTTCGAGGTTTGCGATCTGAGTCTGGATGCTGTCGGCGGTGCCACGGATCGAACCGATGGTGGCCATCGCATTGATGTTTGCGCCGTCCACGAGTTGGACGGACGCGTATTGGGATTGCACGCGCCCGAGTTCCGAGGCGTCCATGCCCGAGAGTTCGTACGGGTCGTACTGAGAAAGCGGGGTTGTGGCCTTCAGGTAGCCGGTGTTGATGTTGGGAAGCACGCCGGTGTTGATGCCGTTAATCCACGAGACTGTGTTCCCGAAGGTGTTCAGCGAGGTCACATTTCGCCACTGCGAAAATATCGCGCGGTAGCGAGATTGAGTTGCCCGGTGATCTTTGCGTAGCTCTTCTGCAGTTCAAGAAGGTGCTGCTGGAGCTGGTAGTAGCGAAGCAACGCGTTCTGGTTGTTGGTTGGGTCGTAGACGATCCCGCTGCCAAACTGCGCTGTGGCGGTGCCGACTCCCAATCCCAACATGAGCAAGCAAATCAGAATCTTTCTTTTCATGGGACTGCTCTCCTTTTTGCCTTCAGAAATCGGAAGGCATTTTGTGGTTGTTGTAGTCGGGCAACGCGAGATCGCCCGAGAGATAAACTTTGACTCGGTGGCCTTCCCGGATGGTCACCGTGGGCATGATGTTGAGGAACTTGTCGAGAATTTGCGCCGAAGACTGGGCGGTGCTTGCAGCGAATCCCTGGCGCATGAGGTCAGAACTGGACGCGTTGAGGGAACCAGCGGTTCCCGCTTCCGCGACGGCTCCGAGAGTGCTCATCGGCGATTCTCAGGAAAAGTCCTGCCATCTGCCCGCGTAGGTGATCTCTTGACAAGGGTCCATTTAAAGTCTAATAGTTAGATGCTAATTGGAGGAGACATGCCAAGGCAGGGACTAAAGCTAAAGCAGGCCAGTGCGGTCCTACAGATACAACCGAAGGAACTGCAGAACCTTGTCCAATTCGGCGTCGTAAAGCCCCGACGATTAGAGGGAACGTATTTCTTCGACGCGAACGCCCTCATGGTAGCCAAGGTCGCGTCTTACCTAAAGGAGTCCCTAGGCACGCGGACGAGTGTGCTCTCCAAGCTCATGGAAGCATTTTCGGCGTCTGAAGAAGAATTCAAGTCAGAGAATCCCAAGTACATCATCTTCAACTGTCGGCTCGCGGCGGAAGAGGAACCAATCAAACTAGGAGTGCCGTTTCGAGCGTTAGGGGAGCAGATTGAGGAACGAATGAGTAGGGCTGATCTGTACAAGGACCTGCCGCGTGGGAAAAAGCGCCGGGGTTGGAAAAAGGAATTTCTGGAATCGCTAACCGAGGCGGGAAAAGTCATCGGAGAGGTATCCGAGGAAGAAATCTTGCGCACGGTTCGCAGCTATCGTAAAGAGAGACGTGCGCCAGAGATCACCGTTGCCGCAGAAAGTTAGGAAACGCAAGCCATGGGCCGTCGTTGATACGAGCGTGCTTGTGGCCGGTATATCGGGCTTCAGAGAGCCGCTTGTTTCCGGCAGGAATCCGAGTGCTGATGTACTCCACCGGTGGGCCGAGCGGAGCAATTTCGTCTGGCTCATAACCGAAGATATTTTGGAAGAATACAAGGAAGTCCTAAAGCGCCTCCGCGTTCGTCCGAATCTCATCGGAAAAGTCATGAACCTGATCCGCGAGCGGGCCGAAGAGGTGAAGGTGAAGGTGCATGGCTCGGCTCAAATTTCTCCCGACCCCAAGGACGACGCATTTTGCCTCTGCGCCGAATCGGGCAAGGCAGATTTTGTGATTACTCTCAACCCCAAAGATTTTCCGCAGGCACGCCTGAAAAGCAGAGTCATTCTTCCGAGTGAATTTGAGATGTGATTCAATCGCGATCCACTGTCGCAACCAAATCTTGTCGGATACTAGTTAGCCAAACGGTATCGCAGAAACAAATTTGAGTCCCTCATGAACCAGTTGTAGGAGCGGTGCAGGAACCTCGGTGTGAGAACAAGAGATTCCATCAAGGCGGGGCACGAAAGAGCAGTCACGGACCAATTGTTCGCGACTTTGGAAGTTGAGGCTACTTTCGTGCGGTATGGCGACCCAAGCAAACGTGAACCGGATGTCATTTACCGCAAACCCAGCGAGCAAACAATCGGCGTTGAAGTGGTGACGGCCTACTACGAGGACGGCGACGCACAGGACGCCGCAGAAATCGCGGCAGGCGAAAAACCTCTCGGCCCCGATGAAATCCGAGAACGGTCTAGCGGATTCCTAGTGGAACCTGACCGGAAGATTTGCGAGAGAGTACAAAACGAATTAGAAAAGAAGTGCCGCAAGAGCTATACCGGGGCTGATGAAAAGTGGCTGCGCATCAACCAGGATGCACTCCTAAGCGATGCGGCATCGGTCGCCGAGTGCGTGAAGAATGTGGAAATTCCAGCGAAGCATGGGTTCACCAGAATCTATCTTACCTACACGGCACCGGTCCACGAGGGAGGCAGATACACAGCGGTTCAAATCTGTCCATGACGTGTTCTATCGTCCGATAGCGCACGAGAGGACGGTCTCGCTTCCCCGCCATTTCGTCACGGCTTTACCTTAATGTCACTGCGCCCTCAGAAGACCACACTCCTTTTTGTTTGCAGGAGGATACTAGTGTCAGGATTGTGCGAGGTGTAAAGCCGTTCGGAGCGTCTTCGCAAACTTGTTTGGCAAACAGCCGCCGAACGAGCGCCGCCAAATCAATGACAAATCGGAGATCGTGCCTATCTTTAAGAAGGGCGATCTCATCGGTGGCGAATACGAGATTTGCGACCTGGTGGGGATCGGAGGGTTTGGCGAAGTATACCTAGCCTACGACCGAGCAACAGAATCATTTTGCGCATTCAAAACGATTCGTCCTGATAAGTTTGCCGACGACACATTCTATGAGGCGTTCAGAAGGGAAGCGCTGCTATGGGTGAAACTGGAGCAGCACCCATTTATCCTGGGTGCTCGGTCTGCGCTGAACTTCTCCGGTCGGTTGTTCGTGATTACGGACTACGTAGCGCCCGACGAGAGAGGCCGAACAAGCTTGTTGGACCATTTAGTTCAGGCACGTGGGCCGTTAAATCTGGACGTTGCACTCACGTGGGCGATTCAGTTTTGCCACGGGATGGAGCATGCCCATCGATGTGGAATAACGTGTCATCGGGATATCAAACCGGCGAACATTCTGATCACCCGCAATGGCACCCCCAAGATCACAGATTTCGGGTTGGCCGTCGCAGCGGATGCGGCATGGAAAAGTAAGAAAGGCTCATCCGTGAACGGTAAGGAAGGGGGATCGTTCGGATTGAGCCTGATGCAGTCCGAGGGCCGAAGGATATGCGGAACGCCAGGCTACATCGCACCGGAGCTGTTTTTGGGAAAGGAGGCAGACACTCGAAGTGATGTCTACAGCTTTGGCCTCGTACTTTGGCAAATGGCTGCGGGCAGCCCGCTGCCACCCTTCCACATCTCTGGCGAAGAAGACATCGAGAAATATTTGCGTCGAGTTTATCAGCAACAGATCAAGGGACGAATACCTGCTGTTGGAGACCCATTGCAGTCGATTGTCGAGCGTTGTTTGGTCCCAGAACCTTCGAGAAGGTATGGAACGTTCGGGGAATTGCGGAGGAATCTTGAGCCAATCTTCCAACGGCGGACGGGCCAGGTCTTTAAGTTGCCGAGGACTGAGGATCTCAACAAATATTCCTGGAATGAAAAGGGGAATGCTCTGCTTTCGTTGGGCAAACCTAGAGACGCCCTCGACTGCTACGAGAAGGCCCTAGAGGTCGAGCCGCGCGACACCGTCTTCCTGAGCAATAAGGCCAATGTCTTAAATGTGCTCGACAAACCCAATGACGCAATCGATTGCTGCAACCAGGCTCTCGAAGTGGATTCGAAGTACGCTCCCGCCTGGAACAACAAGGGGAATGCTCTGCAGATGCTCGGGAAGCGGGAGCTAATCGTCTCCCGTTACAACAACACTCACGAGGGCGAACCACAGGATAGCGCCGGTTGGACGAAGAGAGGCTACGCCCTTCTTTCACTGGAATATCCTCAAGACGCGATTCCCTGTTTCGACGAAGCGCTGGAGATTGATCCGGTCTGCGCCGCCGCATGGAGCGGAAAGGGCAACGCCCTAAATGCTATGGCCCGCACTGAGGAGGCGATCAACTGTTGCAACAAAGCGCTGCAAATCGATCCGGGATGCGCCCCCGGATGGAGCAACAAAGGCAACGCTCTGGCCGCGCTGGGTCGACGGGAAGAGGCGATGGCCTGCAACAGCAAAGCACTCGATATCGATCGGCGGTCTTTCCTCGGCCAGACCAACAAGGGTAGTGCTCTGCTCGCCTTCGGGTTGCTCCAAGAGGCCGTTCCCGATAAGTGCGGGAGCGTCCTTCTTGGAATAGAGAATTTGGCGACGGCTATCGATTGCTATGACAAAGCGCTGGAACTCGAACCGAGTGACCTTTTCACGTGGAGGGGCAAAGGGGATGCGCTAGGGGAACTTGGCTTGTTCGAAGAAGCTCTGGCCTGCTACGGCAAAGTGTTAGAGATCGACCAGCGATACGCCAGCGGCTGGTGCGACAAGGGCGACACTCTCCGCTCGCTGGGCCGGGGTGAAGAGGCTATGGGCTGCTACGATAAAGCACTGGAGATCAATCCGCGCGACGCTCAGACCTGGAGAAGCAAATTTAGCATCCTCACCGAATTGCGTCGGTACGAAGAGGCCGTCGCTTGCTTGGCCAATCAGGTCAAGGCCGAACAGATGATCGACCCACAATTCGCACCTCTGCGCGACGAAAGGCCCGAACCGTCCGAGCCTGTGAAATCTGTTGCAGAAATAGCGGATCGAGATATCCCGTTCTAGTTTTTCGGACGGTGTTGAGGATTGAGTCGTAAAGAAGGAGCAACAATCTAAACATAGCGATGAAAAAATCCTCGTTATTGCCAACTCTCGTGCTTCTAATTGTCCTGGGCATACTCGTGATATGGAGCGCGCCGGTGCGGACAAAGATTCTCCTTGTCGTGCTTGTTGTGCCAGCCATCGTTGATAGGCTCGGCACTGACGGGCTATGTCGTTCGGGTCGTATCGCGAAAGTACCGCACAGCCCGGCTTCATAGAACGGCGCCGAAACAAGGAGACGCGCTGAGAATCACAGTTTCTGGCAGAAGTTACGTTGATTCGCCAGCCTATGAGATGCAAATCGTTGCGGCAGTTGCGCAGTTCTGGGGACCGGAAAAGGAATTTTACGAATTGCTTCTGAATATGACAGCGATGTGTCTTTCCGAGAGCGATCCCGCCAAAGCAGGAGCCGCCGCGTTTAAGCAATTTGTTGCCGACAATCTTCCAGCTATTCGCGCGGCGATAGACCGCATTAAGATTTCGCAGCCGGCAATCAAGCTTTCGGAAGAAAACTGGGAGCGCTCTCAAGGTCTCTTGTCTAACGTTTCTGCACGATGAAGCCATCTCCAAGCGTCGGTATTGAATATGCAAGAACCAGACGACACCATCGTGAGGGCGGCCCTCGAACTTTTAGCCGTGCCAGAACGCGGAACTGTTTGGGTCGGACCCTTTGAGCAGCTTCATGGCGCAGGATACTCGCTGCTGGCGGCAGCGCGGTATGGCATCTCGTCCCGAGATATATGCAATTATCACGAGCGTGTCAGAACGAAAATAGTCCCTCTAATTTTGGAACATAACGCCACGGGCCAAACTCAAGACAATTGGGCTCTACATAACGCGCTTGCAGGATTCTACTTCAATGCCGCAATCCAGCGCGTCGTCTGGGCCTCAGAACGACTGATTAAAACTTTCATCACAATCACGTGCGCTTGTGGCCGCTCCGCCGAAAGACACAGCTCTTCTAGGAGATTCGACAAGTTGCTAAAGGACGCAAAGGAACGCATCGAGCATCTGAGAGTGGGAGACAAGAACGAAATGCCACAAACCGCCGCGATGCTGTCTCAGTTTCCCGATGAGGAATAAAAACGCGAAACCAAACTCGACCCGAAGTTCACGCTGGCAATGCTGCGGTACGACGTAAATAACCGAAAGCACGCGATCTTTAGCGCGTTGGTACGGGACCGACGAAGCGCCCGTCGACATGACTTGGCTGGCGCGACAGCTTGGTCGACCACGCCACAGAATCGCCAGATGGAGCTTGCGTCCAAGGGTTTTGAACAGGTATGCCTTGCCTACAACGAAATGAGAAACTGGCAACCGCTTGTGTCACACAGCTAGGTTGTGGGACGTTGAGGATGAGGAAAGCTTGTGCGCGAGTGCCGGAACCTGCGCGTGACGCCGCACGTGGCACAAAATCGGGCGCGGCGATCCATCAGCGCCGTCGATGGGCGAACGACACAACACCAGGGCTACCACATCAGCCAGAAGAAGAGGAAACGCATCGAAGAGTG
>DATLST010000041.1:0-32656 GCA_035534055.1 Candidatus Acidiferrales bacterium
CTCCTTGGCGGCCTGGGCCACCGAGATGCCTTCTTCGTTGACGCGGCGTAGTAGGATATCGGCTTTTACGTCGGCTGCAATACGGTGATGTTTTTTGTTCATCTGACACCAGGGTTGTTGATTCCCAACCTCAGCGTCTAAAGTACCCAATCCAGGCCAGGTCATTCCGTTCATTACTACCGACACGGCTTCGGCCGCGAATGTGCGTGCCGTCGCGAGACCAATTCCACCGGTGGAACCGTTACCAATACCTTTTTGCCTTCAGGTTACCAATCAGAGCACAATATAGAAGATGTTAAGAACGTAATGTGTTAGTGTGCGGGGCATGGGAAAGGAAGATGCTCGCTCGCTGTCGGCGAAAGCGCACGAAGATCTTCGCCGACGAGTTGTGGAAGCCGTAACTTCAACCCATCATCGGTTTGACTCGCTGCGACATTCTGCCATGTTTTATATTCTCTGAACTCGGAAAACGCGATCCCGCTCGGCGCTTTCAGCGTGAACCGCCCTCCGGCCCAAGGGCCATGCTGGCCAAGATAGGGAGACATACCTATGCGTATACTCGGTTCGGCCGATTTTCACGGCATATTAGGATCGGGACCGCGAGTTCAGAGTCCCGGAACAGTAATGCCGACTTCGCCAAAGTGGGGAGCAAATTGGGAACAATGACCGCCGAAAACGGTCATAAATCACGATGCAGCATGCAAGAAAGGCACGGAGGAATTACCGTTTCAAAGAAAGGGGATTTTCTTTAAGAGAACGACTCGTTGTTTTGATTGTTCTTTCTACTCACCCGCCGCTGAGCCGTCCTGGCAGCGCTGGAAGATGTCTCCACCAATGAGCGGTTCGAAGCGCCGCATACTGTGATGCCCCGGATTTAATGGACAATACGGTAGCCGAGAAAAAACCAAAAGAAGGAGATTGGTCCACAGTTCCGGCTATTTGAATCTCCTCTGTGGGAAAATACTGTCTCACTTTTTAAGAATGTCGGCCGAGAGCTCTTCGTCACACTTGTCGGTGAAACTTGTAGATCGTGCAATGCGTCGAATATTCGACCGGGTATGATTTCATCGGGCGTATACGTATAGATGTAGGCGCTGTCGCATACATGCGCTATTGGCCGCACTTCGCCAGTTATCATCGGATGTTCCTTGGTCCGGTTCACGCTGAGTCCTGACGTCGACGCCAGTTGGCCCGACTTTGAATTTCGGTTTGGAAAAGCGTGTGCGATAATGGAGGGGCAATCGTAATTAGTTTTGCAACCGCTGCGGCCATAGAGCGCTGTTTTCGGCTGGCGAGTTCGGGGGCACTCAGTAAATGTGGATCGTTCGAATTGCGTTACGACGGCCGTACACCTTTATCGTCGCGGCCATTCTTATCCTAATTCTAGGATTGGTGGCAATCTCGCGGACGCCAGTCGACATCTTTCCGGATATCAATATTCCCGTAGTTAGCATTATCTGGGGTTACACCGGGCTGTCGCCGGAAGATATGTCGAACCGGATTATTTATGGCTATGAGCGGGGTGTGACCACCACCGTTAACGACATTGAACACATCGAGTCGCAATCTTATACGGGTATTGGAGTAGTCAAAGTTTTCTTTCAACCGGGCGCCGACATTACGAGCGCCGTCGCGCAGGTCACATCAGTCGCTCAATCTGCCTTACGGCGCGATCCGCCGGGAACAGTACCCCCATTTATAATTGCCTACAATGCTTCCACAGTCCCGATTCTACAACTCGCACTTTCTGGTGCGGGCCTCAGCGAGCAGGAACTCAACGATGCGAGTACGAACTTCATAAGGCCCGGCCTAGTGACCGTGCACGGAGCCGTCCTGCCAGCTTCCTATGGAGGCAAGGAGCGCCAGATTCAGGTGGATCTGAATATTCCCGAGCTTCAGGCCAGAGGACTCTCGGCAAACGATGTGGTAAGCGCGATCAGCGCACAGAATCTAATTCTCCCAGGCGGCACCGCCAAAATCGGACCCTACGAATATCAAGTAGACCTGAATGAATCTCCGGCTAAGGTAAACGAACTCAATAACTTGCCAATTAAGACCGTGAACGGTTCCACGATCTACGTTCGTGACGTAGCCCACGTTCGAGACGGGTTCCCTCCGCAGACGAACATTGTACGCGTGGATGGCTCACGTTCGGTGTTGATGTCTGTCTTGAAATCCGGAGGTACATCAACGCTCGATATCATTTCGAGCATTAAGGCAAAGCTCCCCGCTATCCTGGCGGACTCTCCGGACAAGATAAATGTCCATCTCCTTGCTGACCAATCCATCTTCGTGCGCGCTTCCGTTGATGATGTTATCCGCGAGGGAGCGATTGCTGCAATTTTGACGGGACTGATGATTCTTGTGTTTTTGGGCAGCTGGCGCAGCACGCTGATCATTGCGATATCAATTCCGCTATCCGTTCTCTGTTCCATTATCGTGCTCAGTGCTTTGGGTGAGTCGATCAACATCATGACGCTGGGCGGGCTGGCATTGGCAGTAGGGATCTTGGTCGACGACTCCACGGTGACGATCGAGAACATCCATCGCAACATTGATGAAGGAAAAGAAATCACGCAGGCCATTTTGGACGGGGCATCGCAGATTGCCGTGCCTGCGCTTGTTTCCACCCTTTCCATCTGCATTGTATTCGTGCCCATGTTTTTCTTGTCGGGTGTCGCCAGGTATCTCTTCGTGCCTTTGGCGGAAGCGGTGGTGTTCGCGATGCTGGCCTCCTATCTGCTCTCGCGTACGCTCGTGCCCACGATGGCACGGTATCTGCTGGTGGCGCAGACCGCGGAAGAACACAGCAGGGAGGCAGCAGCGTCTCGCAATCCATTTGTTCTCATACAGCTAAAATTTGAACGTGGATTCCAAGACTTCCAGAACGGATATCGCGGATTGCTTGACACTTCCATCCGGCACCGCAAGCTTTTCGTCGCATTATTTTTTCCAGCCTGTATTCTCTCGTTCGCACTTCTGCCGTTCGTGGGGCAGGATTTTTTTCCGTCGGTTGACAGTGGTGAATTCAAGTTTCACGTTCGGGCCCCGACAGGCACGCGAATTGAAGATACGGCCGCGCTTTGCGGCCACATCGAAGATGACATCCGCCGGCTGATCCCGCCTTCCGAGATGGGCAGTATTATTGACAATATCGGATTGCCATACAGCGGGATCAATCTTTCGTATAGTACCACTGGCGTGGTAGGGCCTGAGGACGCGGATATTCAGGTTGAGCTTGCATCGGGGCACCGTCCGACAAAGGAATACGTCACCGAGCTTCGAGCGAAGCTCAATCAGGATTTCCCCGGTGTCATGTTTTATGCGCTGCCCGTCGACATTGTCAGTCAAATTCTGAATTTCGGATTGCCCGCTCCGATCGATATTCAAGTGGTGGGCCGGAAACTGGCTCTCAATCACGAGTTTGCCGAGAAACTCTTGAACCAGCTGAAATTCGTCCCCGGGACGGTGGATCTTAGAATTCAGCAGCCGTTCAACTATCCGAAATTGTACATAGAAGTGGACCGCACAAAAGCGGATCAGGTGGGCTTGACGGAGCGCGATGTTGCAACCAATTTGCTGGTTTCGCTCAGCGGGAGCTTCGAAACTTCGCCTTCCTTCTGGGTCGATCCAGAAAGTGGCATAAGCTATTCCGTAGCAACTCAGTCTCCGCAGTACAATCTGAACTCTCTTCAGGATCTTGAGAACATTCCGATTAGTGGAGGAAACAGCCCAACACCGCAGATTCTTGCGGGGCTGGCTTCGATTACCCCCAGCGGCGAAATGGCTGTTGTCTCTCACTACGACATTGAGCCCGTAATCGATATTTACGGATCCGTGGAAGGCCGCGATCTGGGGGGTGTTTCACGCGACATTATGCCGATCATCAATCGGGCCAAGAAGGATCTCCCGGAAGGAACTCAGCTGATGGTTCGCGGGCAAATCCAAACAATGAACTCTTCGTTTAATGGGCTGCTGGCTGGGCTTGGTTTCTCGATTCTTCTCGTCTATCTCTTGATCGTCATCAATTTTCAATCCTGGCTGGACCCGTTCATCATCCTCATGGCGCTGCCGGCGGCTCTGGCTGGAATTGTTTGGTTTTTGTTCGTCACCGGAACAACGATTAGCGTGCCGGCTCTTACCGGCGCAATCATGTGTATGGGCGTCGGCACTGCGAACAGCATTTTGGTCGTCAGCTTTTCAAAAGAACTGCTGGAAGCGGGGAAAACCCCCTCGCAGGCGGCACTGGAGGCTGGATTCACGCGGTTCCGGCCCGTTCTGATGACGGCCCTGGCCATGATTATCGGAATGCTTCCCATGTCGCTAGGTCTTGGCCAAGGGGGTGAACAGAACGCCCCTCTGGGCCGTGCTGTCATCGGCGGTCTGCTTTTTGCCACGGTGGCAACGCTGTTTTTCGTCCCGGTATTCTTCAGCTTCGTACACAGCATAGGCCGCAGGGGCCCATCAATGTCCGCTTCTTCATGAAACGGGCACGAAGTGGAATCCGTCTATAACTAACTACAAGAACTAGGCCCAAAAACCAGAAGAGGAATAGATGGCTGGAGCGGAAGAAAAGGACAAACAAAGAGAAAGCCGTGAGCCGCGCCGGTCGCACCACGGGCTCTTGATTATTATTGTGGTCCTGATAATCGTTGGTGGAATCGTTGTCGCGGGCATTCTCCCGAGGGAGAAAGCTAAAGCCGATCTGCGCACCGAGACCTATAAGCTTGCTATTCCGACCGTCAGCGTGATGCACCCCAAGCTGGGCGCTCTTGAGACAGAAATTGTCCTCCCGGGGAATATTCAAGCCTTCATCGATTCACCCATCTACGCCCGCACCAATGGCTATTTGAAGAAATGGTATGTGGACATTGGGACTCACGTCAGGGCCGGGCAACTGCTCGCGGAAATTGAGACGCCGGAGGTGGACCAACAGCTCGATCAAGCCCGCGCAGACCTGGGCACTGCGCAAGCCAACTATCGATTGTCGGAGATCACCGCAGGACGATATCAGGACCTTGCCAAGAGCGAAGCCGTTTCCAAGCAGGACGTGGACAATGCCGTGGGTGACTTCGAAGCCAAAAAAGCCATGGTGGCGTCGGCCCAGTCCAATGTAAAGCGTCTCGAGCAATTGCAGTCCTTCGAGAAAATCTACGCGCCCTTCGACGGCGTAATTACAGCGCGCAACACCGATATCGGCCATCTGATCAACTCCGGTGCCGGAGGCCTCGCAACCGAGCTGTTTCATATCTCCGAGACGAGGACCTTGCGTGTGTACATAAATGTCCCCCAGGAGTATTCCCAGGCAGCTCAGCCTGGACTGGCCGCGGACCTGACGCTCCAGGAATTTCCCGGGCGGCGGTTTAAGGGCAGATTGGTTCGCACTGCAAAGTCGATCGACCTCACTTCCCGCACTCTTCTGGTCGAGGTCGACGTGGATAACCCCACGGGCGAACTGCTTCCGGGTGCTTATGCCCAGGTCCATTTGAGAGTGTCCTCGGGTGCTCCAACGGTCATTCTTCCCGTCAGTGCTTTTCTTTTCCGCGCGGAAGGATTGCAGGTCGCAACGGTTCAGAACGGCCGGGTAGAGTTGAGAAAAGTTGCGGTGGGGCGCGATTTTGGAAACGAGATCGAGGTGGTGTCCGGTGTGAAATCCACCGATTCGGTGATTGTGAGTCCGTCTGATTCACTGATCTCAGGGGAACAGGTTGATGTCGCAGCGGCGGAGAAGAGTGCCGGCGGTGGAAACTCAGTTCCCGATCCATAGTGACGTTCACACGCTCGCGCCACCGATGGTCCGTATTTGATCGAACATTCTGCAAGAGCGGAAGCGGCCCTGTGATTCCTGTTGGATTCTCTGAGAGTGATTGATAAATCCGCGGACAGTGCCCCTTGGTGATCGTTCGGTAAAGCAGTTAATGAAGGGTTGGCTGGTTTTGAGATGGCCATTGATGCTGACGTGGTTGAACGGCCCGAGTCTGCACGGTGAAGATTGCGGTGCCGCGGGACACAGGACATCGCAGGTATTGAGACTGACCAGGAGGATGGTGCTTTGATGGTGACGGTTGATGGCTCAAATGGCTCTGGCAAGTTGCGGATGCAAAGAAATAGCCTAGCAATGCATCGCCACGGCCGCTCGGCCCAAAGACTAGGGTCGCTGTGCCGAAGTGGAGCCCTGAGCTTAATGGTGGTGCTTATGCTCGGCGGCTGCACAGTCGGGCCAAAATATGTCCGTCCCACGGCGGAAGTTCCCTCGAACTACAAGGAAACGCCCCAGAACTTCAAGCAGGCGCAGCCCAGCGATCAGATTGCAAAAGGGAAGTGGTGGGAAATTTACAATGATCCTCAGTTGAATACCTTGGAAGAGCAGATTGCCGTCTCCAACCAGACCTTGAAGGCAGCACAATCGCAATATCTTGAGGCACGCGCGGCCGTTCGCATCGCGCGCTCGGAATTCTTTCCGGCTGTGACGGGCGGAATTTCGGCAACCCAGAATCATCAGTCGTCCAATCGCACCAATGCTTCCTCCAATACGAATTACCAGGATTACGTTCTCCCTGCGGACGTTTCTTATCAGCCCGACCTGTGGGGGCGCGTGCGGCGCTTAGTGGAAGCGTCTCGCTCCGAGGCGCAAGCCAGTGCCGCCGATCTGGCCAATGTGAATCTGAGTCTTCACGCCGAGCTCGCCATGGATTACTTTGAGCTTCGCGGCCTGGACGCTGAAAAGCAGCTTTTGGACTCGACCGTGTCCTCGTATGTGAAGGCGTTGGATCTCACCCAGAGCCGCTATCAAGGCGGTGTGGCCACCGCTGTGGACGTAGCCCAGGCGAAAACGCAGCTCGAGACTACTCGCGCGGCCTCGATCGACGTGGAAGTCAGCCGCGCCGCATTCGAGCATGCTATCGCCGTCCTGGTTGGAAGGCCGGCCTCTACCTTCAGTTTGGCGCCCCTGCCGCTGAATACGCCTCCACCTCCCATGCCTCCCGGGGTGCCCTCGGATCTGCTCCAACGCCGGCCGGACATCGCCGCGGCGGAGAGAAGTGTCGAGGCCGCGAACGCACAGATCGGCGTGGCCAAGGCCGCTTATTATCCCAATGTCACTCTTTCCGCTGCGGGAGGCTTTGAAAGCGGAGTGCTCGGCACGTTCATTCAAGGCCCCAGTGGTTTCTGGTCTCTTGCCGGGTCCGCAGCCGAACTCATCTTTGACGGAGGGCAGCGCCGGGGCGTCACCGAACAGGTCAAGGACGCTTACGACATCTCGGTGGACAACTACAGACAAACGGTGCTGACTGCCTTCCAGGAAGTAGAGGACAATCTGTCCGCTTTGCGGTTCTTGCAGGACGAAGCCACTACGGAAAGCTCCGCCGTGGAGGCCGCTCAGCGCTCTCTCGACCTGTCCACCACTCGATACAAAGGTGGCGTCACAAACTACCTGGAAGTAACCACGGCACAGAGCGCCGCTCTTTCGGATGAAGTGACCGCACTGAACATTCTCATCCGCCGCATGAGCGCGAGCGTCCGCCTCATTGAGGCCATCGGCGGCGGCTGGGATGTTTCGCAGATCCCCCCGATCTAACCCCGCGATCCAGTAGCTCACGCCGAATCCGGAATGTTTTCCAGGAACAATGGCACCCCTGTTGTTTCATGCTTACCCGTGCCCTTTACTCCCCCTCCAGGTTTAGATTGAGCCGGAAAATGGCGGGCTGGCCTGTTTTGGAAGCGGCGCGTGCTAGAGTGGTCTGGATGTCACGATGTGCGATTCCATTGCTGGCGAGGAGAACGAATGAGCATCCTGGAGAAGCCCGCGGAGGTCAATACACCGATCAACGGTTTGCTGGCGCGACGCTGGAGCCCTCGGGCGTTCGACAGCCGGGACGTGGAACCTGAGAAATTGCGAGCCCTGTTCGAGGCGGCGCGGTGGTCGGCTTCATCGGGCAACCAGCAGCCGTGGTATTTTCTCATCGGCACGAGCGACGACCCCGAGAATTTCAAGAAGGTGCTCGAATGTCTGGTGGAGTCGAACCAAGCTTGGGCGAAAAATGCGCCGGTGCTGGGACTGACCGTGGCCGCTCTGAAGTTTGCCAACAGCGACCAGAACAACCGCTACGCGTTCCACGATGTAGGGCAAGCCATGGCATATCTCACGGTCGAAGCGATGGACCAGGGGCTTTTCGTCCACCAGATGGGAGGGATTCTGCCGGACAAAGCCCGCGAAGTGTTTCAAATTCCAGAAGGCTATGAGGCCGTGGCAGGCTTTGCGATTGGGTACCGAGGCGATCCATCGTCGCTGCCCGACAAATTACGCCAACGGGAGCTCGCGGCGCGCGTACGAAAGCCGATGCAGGAATTCGTGTTCAGCGGGCAATGGGGCAAAACCGCCTCGATGGCTAAGCCGAAGGCTGAACGAAAAGCCAAGCACCCCGGGCGTCGATAACAGTGTTGTCAGTTTACTTGTCAGTTAATTGTGATCGCCAGTTAAGCGAAGAATTAAAAGAGAGATTCATCGCGGCACACCGCGCGATCGAAAACCGTACCTCAGACTAAAAACAGCCTCCGAATGACGCGCCGAATTCTTCAACAATCCGTTGGAAGCTCGCGGAGGGCGGCTAACGGTGCCAATTGCGATCCATACCGCCGCGGCTCTGTCTAGCCGGGCCATGGCGGCGCTCCCCAACGCGCCTTTCGATGCGGCCTGCAAGCGCGGCTTCAATCCGTGGTAGTGCGGCGAGGGTGGCCTCTTCTCCGGCGGCAACCAGTTGCGGAGTTTTCACAAACTCGTCCCACAGGATGTGATGCACGTTGGGCTCGATCAGAATGTCGGTGGCGTCGTGCCAGGGCTGAATCGAAACGGTTTGCATGATGGAGAACGAGCGGCTGATGACTTCGATGGTGTTGCGGGGCTTGGTCTCGAGGAGGCCCGGCTCGAGATGAATGGAAATGACGATATCGGCACCCATTTTGCGCGCCGCCGGGGCCGGCACGGCTTCCGTGAGGAATCCATCGACAAGAACGCGGTCGCGGTATAGAACCGGCAAGAAAAGGCCCGGGTAGGCGCAGGAAGCTCGCAGCGCCGGACCGATCTCTCCTTCCGTGAAGTAAACCGATTGTCCAGCAATCAGGTCAGTTGCGACGATGCACAAAGGGATCTTCATTTCCTCGAAGGTGTGGGCCGGAGTAAATTTGTGGAGGAAATCCTCCAGGCGTTCGTTGGAAGCCATGCCCATGCGGGAAAGGGTCCAGCGGCCGAAATCGCGAAAGCGAGTTCCAGTTCCTTGAAGCTGCATCTCATCGAGGGAAGTTCCGCTGGAGTAGGTGGAGGCGATCAGGGCGCCCACACTGGTGCCAGTAATGAAATCAATGGGGATGTGATGCTGTTCTAGGACGCGCAAGACGCCGATGTGCGCGATGCCCCGGGCGAAGCCTCCGCCGAGAGCAACGCCGACCTTCGGGCGGTTCGATCCGCCGCCGTCAGGTTCTGCATAAGCGAACGACCGTAGGCCCTGGACGGCTTTCTTGAACCATTTCCCCGCTATTCCCATTGGAAGCCCCAACTGTACTAGACACTCTAGCAAAATTCCCGAGGCACAGTCTTTCCGGTTGACCGCCCGGCATCGCTTTTGTAACGATGTCGAGTCGAGGAGACCTGAGTTTTATGAAGCGCGCGATTGAAAAAGTGGCTGTGTTGGGAGCCGGCACCATGGGCGCACGGATTGCGGCGCATTTGGCCAATGCCGGCATGCCCTGCTATCTGCTCGATATCGTTCCACCTGAGCTAACTGCCGACGAGAAGCGCAAGGGCCTGACGATGGAGACTCTCAGCGTGCGCAACCGCATCGTGCTGGGTGGGCTCGATGCAGCGAAGAAATCGCGGCCTGCAGCGTTCTTCACACCAGAGACGGCGCGGTTGATCACGCCTGGAAACTTTGAGGACAATCTCGCCTGGTGCGGGCAGGTGGATTGGATCATCGAGGCGGTAGCCGAAAATCTGGAGATCAAGCGGCGATTGTTCGAGCGGGTGGAGGCGGTGCGAAAGCCGGGCACAATCGTCACTTCGAACACGTCGGGGCTGCCGATTCGCTTGATCGCCGAAGGGCGGTCCGAAGATTTTCAGCAGCATTGGGCGGGAACGCATTTTTTCAATCCACCCCGGTATATGAAGCTGGTGGAGCTGATCGCGGGCCCAAAGACGCGCATGGATGTGCTCGCATCGCTGGAAGATATCTGCGAGGTGCGGCTGGGCAAAGGAGTGGTCAGGGCGAAGGACACGCCGAACTTCATTGCCAACCGCGTGGGCACGTTCGCGATGCTGACCGCCATGCGCCAGATGCAAGCGCAGGAAATGACCATCGAGGAAGCGGATGCCTGCACAGGACCGGCTGTGGGATGGCCTAAATCGGCGACCTTCCGCACTGCCGATATTGTGGGGTTGGATGTGCTGGCGCATGTGGTGCGCAACATTTATGAAAATGCGCCGAACGACGAGTCGCGCGGGATGTACCGCGTGCCGGCGCTGGCCGAGGCCATGATCGAGCGCGGGTGGCTGGGCGAAAAGACCGGCAGCGGCTTTTACAAGCGCGTGAGAAAAGGCGCAGAATCCGAAATTCTCGCGATCGACTGGCAAAAGATGGAATACCGTCCGCAGCAGAAAGCGAGATTTGGTTCGATTGAAGCCGGCAAATCCATCGAAGACACGCGGCAACGGCTGCGAGCGCTGCTGGCGCCCGCACTGGAAGGAAGGGAGGGAGACAAGGCCAATCGGTTCATTTGGAGCAACCTGAGCGAAATGTGCCTGTATGCCGCGCGGCGCGTGCCCGAAATCGCCAACAACATCGTCGACGTGGACCGTGCGATGCGCTGGGGCTTTGCCTGGGAGATGGGGCCATTCGAGATCTGGGATGCGGCGGGCGTCGAGCCGATGGTCAAAGCTCTGGAGCGAGAAGGGAAGGAAATTCCGGCGCTGGTTCGACAAGTGCTATCGACGCCAAGGAAATCGTTCTATCAAATGGAAAAAGGCACGATGCGCTATTTCGATGTGACGTCCGGCGCGCTGCGGCCGATGGCAGAGCCAGCCGGAGTTCTCTTTTTAAAATCGCTGAAGGAACGGACACCGGTGGTGCAAGAAAATGCCGGCGCCAGCTTGATCGACCTGGGCGACGGCGTGGTGTGCTGCGAATTCCACGCGAAGATGAATGCGATCGGCGGCGACATCGCGTCCATGGTTCAGGCAGGCCTGGCGCGGCTCGGGAAGGAGTTCGAGGCCATGGTGATTGGCAACCAGGCAGCGAATTTTTCGGCCGGAGCCAACCTGCTGCTATTGCTCATGAGTGCGCAGGAAGGCGAGTGGGACGACATCCATCTGGCGGTGCGGCAATTTCAACGCGTGAACATGGCCATCAAGTACGCGCCGCGGCCGGTGGTGGTGACGCCGCAGGGACTAGCGCTTGGCGGAGGCTGTGAAATCGGACTGCACGGCGCGAGGATTCATGCCGCTGCGGAGGCCTATATGGGGCTGGTGGAAACGGGCGTCGGGCTAATCCCGGGCGGCGGTGGAACTAAGGAAATGCTTATTCGTGCGAACGAGCACGCTGCGGGAGCCGAGGACCTGGACCTGTTCCACGCGCTGAAGCCTATTTTCGAGAATATCGCCATGGCCAAGGTTTCGACCAGCGGCGAGGAGGCGCGCTCGCTGGGCTACCTGCGACGTTCGGATTCGATCGCCATGAACCGCGACCGGCAATTGGCGGACGCAAAACAGATGGCGCTGGCCATGGTCCGGGCCGGGTATCACGCGCCCGCGCCCGCGGAAATTCGCGTGTTGGGAGAAGAATTTCTGGCGGGGGCGAAGCTGGCAATTTATATGCTGGTTCGCGGCGAATATGCCAGCGAGTACGATGGCCTGGTGGCGCGCAAACTGGCCTATATCATGGCGGGCGGCGCAATCACAGCGCCGCAGACCGTTCCCGAACAATACATCCTCGATCTTGAGCGCGAAGCGTTCGTGAGCCTATGCGGCGAACGCAAGACCCAGGAGCGGATCGCGTACACTCTTAAGACAGGCAAGCCCCTCCGCAACTAAACCGGGCGAATGGAAATGGCCACGCGGAGACTGAGGGCAACTCTTTGTGCGTGGCGGCGTTCTTAGTAGCCGGGAACAGCGGATAGCTGCCGACGGAATGAAGTTCAGATTCAAAGAACGACGCCGTTGGGGAATCGCCGAGTTCCATATATTCTAGACCGCCGCTTTATCAGTGGAATTTCATGCTGGGAAGTCCGCAATCAAATTCGTGTGCCGATGAGAGGAACTGTGAGGTTAAGCCTGAAAGCAGGCCCGAGGATAAGCGCGACAATTGAGTTGGCTCTGGCCGCTACTGCAGCGGCGATTATGCTCCTAGCGGGCTGTGGAGGAAATAGCAGCACGAGCAGCGGTTCCTCGGGCGGCTCCAATCAATCGGGCAACGTAAGATCCGGGAGCGCGGTGACAATCTATCCCGCGACCGTAAGCGTGCCGATCAACGGCACGATCCAATTCAGCGCCTATTTGCCGAGCCAGCCCAGTTCAACATTCAGCTGGAGCGTGAGCGGAGGTGGCGCGATCGATAGCAGCACGGGGATCTATACGGCTCCGGGTAGTCCGGCGAGCGTAACTGTAACGGCTACATCGCAAGGTAGTGCCAACTCGACCGGGACGGCGACGATCACGGTGACAGCCCCGCAGGGAGTCTTAGTGAGCCCTGCAGCCGTCGCGATCTCAGCCGGAGCGGCGCAGACATTCAGTGCGACCGTCAATGGACAGGCGGCCACGGGCGTAACCTGGGAAGTACATGGCACCACTGGCGGCGATGAGGTTTATGGAACGATTGATTCGAACGGGTATTATACGGCACCACTGACGCCGCCGCCGGGAGGGTCGGCGGTGATCACGGCGGTAACGGGCACCGGTTCGGCGGCCGTTTCCGGAACGACCACAGCCGCGGTGGTATTTTCAAATGCATCCCTCAATAGCCATTATGCCTTTTCCTATAAAGGAAACGATTCATCTGGATTCCTGGGCGTTGCCGGGAGCTTTACGGCGCAAGGGAGTGCTGGCTCTTCCGGACAGATTTTAAACGGTGTGGAAGATAGCATTGATGCCGGAACAGGAGCCGCAACACACAACCAGTTCTCCGGGACTTTCACGGTCAATCCCGACGGACGCACCACCGCCACGCTTACAAATAATGTGACGTGGCAGTTCACTCTCTTGTCTAACCCGGAGGGAGGAGCGGCGCGCGAGGCGCTGCTGATCCGCTTTGACAAGAGCGCCACCGGGAGCGGCACAATCGAAGCGCAGAATCCGGCGTTGCTGGCCGCTTCGGCGTTCTTCGGCAATTACGCGTTTGGGCTTTCGGGGATGGATGGAAACGGAAAACCGCTGGCCATTGCTGGAAGATTCTATGCGGATGGAGTGACTACGATACCGCTCGGCTCCGCGATTCAGGACGTGAACGATAACGGCTCGACGACTCTCTCCACGACGACCACCTCGGGAGCGGTGGGCGACAAGTCGCTGCAGGGGAGTTTTCTGATGGATGCCACGCTGCCTGACAGCGGACGTGGCACTGTCTCGCTGACCAGCGACAATGCGGTTTTTGCCGCCAGCCTGACGCTGCAGTTTGCGTTCTACATGGTGGACAACACCCACTTGAAGGTGGTTGAAATAGACAACAAGGCGGCGCTTGCAGGCGATTTCTACAGTGCGGTTACACCGGCCGATGGCGCCTTTACAGCGGCGTTGGCTTTACCCAAGGGGAATTATGCCTTCACGGCGTCGGGAATATCGGCGGAGGGAGCCTATGCCTCGGGGGGCGTTTTTAACTCCAATGGCACGAATGCCATCACAGGAGTCTTCGACGTCAATAATGGCACTACCGACGTCCATTTAAACGGCAGCCTGACAGGCTCCTCGTACACGGTCGATTCGTACTCCGGTCGGGTGGCTGTGGTTCTCATAGTGAATGGCGCTCAAGTAAATTTTATTGGCTACCCGGTAGCGTTCAGTGGCCCAAGCGGACCGGTGAGAATGCTAGAGCTGATTGAACTCGACAAGACTACGATCGCCACCGGCATAGCCCTTCCGCAAACGTCCACCAATTCGCTGCAGGGCAACTATGCGTTAAACTTGGCGGGCATCCCCGGTCCGAACAATGGCGCAAACGAACAGGACGTCATCGGACAGATAACCACGCTCGGCAACACATCCTTCAGCGGGACGCTGGACATCAATAACTTTACCCTGACGACCACAACGCTCGCCGCACCACTTACCAATGCGACGGCGATCGTAACTACTACGTCGAACGGACGGGACACTGCAACGATGGCCACCAATGCCGACAGTTTCTCGCTCACTTATTACATCGTCGACGATAACAACGCTCTTCTTTTGGAAACGGACGGTGCGCGGGTGACGACCGGCCTGGTGTCCAGACAGTTTTAATGAATGAGAACTCTTTCCAACCCCCTGCAGTCGCAAGTCTCTGACAGTCACCCCATGATGTGTGGGCAGTACCCCATGTCTCAATAGTTACTGTCCCAAAACGGTACAAGCGTACTATTGCCGCACTTTGTCACCATCCGCGAAGATTTGACGAACTGAAACACTCATCTTAATTAATCGGGGGGAACGGCACGAAGCCGTTACATAAGATGTCTACACTCTCGAAAGAAACGATCGAGCTAGCCCATTTGGAAACGGAATCCGCACCGCCAGATGCGCTACTCAACTCTCAGGCTCTGCCAGCGCCGGGCCAACTGCACTCGGACGCAGTCTCTCTCGAAGTTTCCATCAGGATTCACGGCTCCCGAGTGACCGATGCGGTTCGCGGCGCTGCGGCGCACCCGGAGCCATTCGAAGAGCAAACCACATCGATGATTGTGTTCCCGCACGGCGGGGTGCTGAGAATGTCCACGTCCGTGAACGTTGGACAGATGTTGGTTCTGACCCATTTGAAATCGCGACAGGATGCGATTTGCCGTGTAAAAAAAATTCGTTCTTACTCCAGTTCCTCATCCTACGTGGAAGTCGAATTCACCCATAGACAACCGGGCTATTGGGGCGTCCATTTCGCGTCGGATGACTCGGCTCCGAAGGTGACGGCCTCGTCAGCGCCTGAAGGAACTTCCGGAAGCAACGGCAATGGCTCGAACATGGCCGAAACAAATCCGTCAAGGGGCGCGAGCCCAAAATCGGTGGTGACGACGATAGGAGGGCCACCAGCGAACTCTCCCGCGACCAAGCCGGAATCCACATTTGCTCCAATTGGAGTGCACGAGGATGTGCAGCCCCCGGCGTCAATGACCGCTGGAACCACGGGGATCGCAAAGACTACGGGCGCGCCTATAGCGCTGCCTTCTAAGATTGAAAAGCTGGCCGTGGTGTCTCCGGTTCAAAAGCATGCCGTTGCCGATGTGCAGACTCCTTCCCTGACGAACATTCTGGCTGTCACGGAATTCTCGGTTGCAGAAGAAACACTTTCGGACGTACCGCGGCCCAATGCTCCAAGCCTGAATGCTGTGCAATCCCCTCGAAGTTCGGGGCAGCTCTTCGGCGTTCAATTGGAGTCCAAAGGAAGTGAGATGCAAGGTTCCGCGACAGCCAAGAACAAGAATTGGATGCTGATTGCGGCTTGTGTAGCGGGTCTGCTGGCTGTGGCGGGAGGCGGATATTTGTTGTTGCACCACCGGTCTGGAGATCTGGCCGTGAACCCAGCCACGTCCATGGTGTCGCACGCGCAGGCAATGCCACAGGGGGCGACACAACCGGCCCCGGCCACATCACCCGCACAGATAAATTTGAAACGGAGTCCGGATCCGGTGAGTTCAGCACGCGAAAATCCGGCGGTCAACGCGAGCGACGCGAAAGATACGGCCGTTTCGGCCTCACAGACCGAGGATCCAGCGCAATCGGCACAGCCCGGCAATAGCGCGCCAGCCAAGAGTACCGTCCCAAGTATGTTTGGGGCACTGAACGCTCATCCTATATCGACGCGCGAGTCCGTACAGGCCCCGACTGCCGCTCCCGCTGTGGATTCCGGCAGTGCCTCGCCTGGCGAAAATGACGTATTGCCTGGGATTACGGCCGGAAGCTCTTCGGCGCTTGCACCGCCAGCCTTCAGGCCAACCGGACCAGTACCAGTCGGTGGGCCAGTCAAGGAGCCTCGGGTCGTATCACGGGTGCTCCCCGCTTATCCGCAGCTCGCGAGGCAGGCACACACCGAAGGCGACGTTGTGCTGGATATCGTGGTCGACAAGAGCGGCAACGTAAACGCCATGAGGGTGATCTCCGGCGCTCCTACACTGCGCCAGGCAGCTACGGATGCTGTTCGCCGCTGGAAGTATCAGCCGACCATGTTGGACGGCCAACCTATTTCGGTGCAAATGCAAGTGACCATCCAGTTCCGGCTCTAGATCTAGCGAGCCAGCCTCAGTATCGTCCCGTTTTTCATCCCCTAAACTGCGCGGGTTAGTCTCGTGCTGTTGCTTTTTCTCTTACGCTGGCATCCAATAGTGCAGGCAATGAGCGGGAGTCGTACGTGGTGGATTGAGGTGAGCCATGCGGGAAGCAGTGATTGTGAGTTCGGTGCGGACGGCCGTGGGAAAGGCCCCGAGAGGAACGTTGCGAGCAACGCGCCCGGACGATCTGGCGGCAGTCGTCATCCAGGAGGCACTGGCGCGAGCGAAGGGAGTAGCGCCAGCGGATGTGGAAGACGTAATTTTGGGCTGCGCGATGCCCGAAGCCGAGCAAGGGATGAACGTAGCCCGAAACGCCTGGCTGCGCGCGGGTTTGCCGGTGGAGACGTCCGCCATGACCATCAATCGTTTCTGCTCATCGGGCCTGCAGTCCATTGCCATTGCCGCCGAACGAATCATGGCCGGGCAGGGAGACATCGCCGTGGCCGGCGGAACCGAATCGATGAGCATGGTTCCGATGGGCGGCAACAAAGTTGCGCCGAATCCCTGGCTGATGGACCATCACCCGGATGCGTATATCAGCATGGGGCTGACAGCGGAAATTCTTTCGAAAAAATACGGCATTACTCGCCAGCAAGCGGACGAATTTTCGCTCGGGAGCCATCAAAAAGCACTCGCGGCGATCGCTGCGGGGAAATTCAAGGATGAAATCGTTCCGGTGGAAGTAAGTTACACGGTTCTCGAGAACGACGCCAATGGGGCTCCAAACGGGACGCGCCCGAAGACCGTGAAACTCACGTTCGACACTGACGAAGGACCGCGCGTCGGCACTTCCCTGGAAGCGCTGGCAAAACTCAAACCCGCGTTCCACGCGAACGGGGTGGTGACGGCGGGCAACAGCTCGCAGATGAGCGACGGCGCGGCGGCAACGGTGGTGATGAGCGCTGAGCGGGCGCGATCGCTGGGGCTGAAACCGCTGGCGCGGTTTGTAGCCTTTGCCACGGCGGGCTGCCCACCCGAGGAGATGGGCATCGGACCGGTGTTCGCAATTCCAAAGGCGCTGAGGATTGCGGGACTGAAGCTGGATCAAATCGAGGTGATCGAACTGAACGAAGCCTTCGCGGCGCAAGCTCTGAGTGTCATCAAGCTGGCGGGGCTCGATCCCTCCCGCGTGAACGTAAATGGCGGCGCGGTCGCGCTGGGGCATCCGCTGGGCTGCACTGGCGCAAAACTTACGGCGACAATTCTGCGTGAAATGGAACGGCGCCAAGCACGATACGGCCTGGTGACGATGTGCATCGGAGGCGGCATGGGCGCCGCTGGCATTTTCGAGCGGGCCGCTTAACGGCGAAAGCGAGGAAGCATCATGGCGACCACACCTGCGTCACAAACACTCCGTCGCGGCGGCGGGTTCCTGCTTTCAACCAGTAGCCCCGAAGATGTTTTTACGCCCGCCGACCTTACCGACGATCAGCGGCTGATCGGCCAGACCGCGGAAGAATTTGTGTCCAAGGAAGTGGTTCCGCTAATTCCGGAATTCGAGCGGCACGAAGAAGGCCTGATGGCACAGATGCTGAAAAAAGCCGGAGACTTGGGACTGCTGGGCGGAGGAATCCCGGAAGAGTACGGCGGATCGGGGTTGGATAAGGTGTCCGCGACAGTTCTGGCGGAAAAGCTCGCTGGGTACGCTTCCTTTGCGGTTTCGCACGGCGCCCATGCGGGAATCGGCACTGTTCCCATCGTTTATTTCGGTACCGAGGCGCAGAAGAAGAAATACCTGCCGAAGATTGCAACCGGCGAATTGCTGGCGTGCTATTGCCTGTCGGAACCGCAGGCGGGTTCCGACGCGCTCGCGGCGCGCACCCGCGCCGCGCTCTCGCCTGACGGAAAAAACTGGATATTGAACGGGCAAAAGATGTGGATTACCAACGGCGGATTCGCCGATGTTTACATTGTGTTTGCAAAGGTGGATGGCGAGAAATTCTCGAGCTTCATCGTCGAACGCGGGACGCCCGGCTTCACACCTGGCGCCGAAGAAAATAAAATGGGAATCCGCGGTAGTTCCACGGTGCCGATCTTTTTAGAAAATGCTGCCGTGCCGAAGGAAAATCTGCTGCACGAGATCGGGCGCGGGCACATCGTAGCCTTCAATACGCTCAACGTGGGTCGCTTCTCGCTGGGGGCGTATTGTCTGGGCGCCTGCAAGAACGCGTTGGAAGTATCCTCGAAATACTCGAAAGAGCGCATGGCGTTCGGAAAGCGGTTGTGCGACTTCGGTCTGATTCAAGCGAAGTTGGGCGAGATGGCGGTGAGGATTTACGCGGTGGAGTCGATGATTTATCGCTCGGCTGGGATGATCGAATCGGCGGTGGCCAATCCCAGCGACGCCACAAACAAGACACAGCAAGCCATGCAGGTGCTCGAGGAATACGCCATCGAGAGTTCGATCAGCAAGGTGGCGGGCAGCGAGACGCTGGATTTTTGCGTGGATGAAGCGGTGCAGATCTTCGGCGGGTATGGTTTCCACGAAGACTATCCGGTGGCGCGAGCCTATCGCGACAGCCGCATCAACCGCATTTTCGAGGGCACCAACGAAATCAACCGCATGCTCATCATTCAGATGTTGATGAAACGCGCCATGGCCGGCGTCTTACCTTTGATTTCCGCGGCGATGAAGCTGGGCGAAGAGGTTCTGGCCGGACCATCGATGGAGGAGCCTTCCTCCGCCGCATTTGCCGAGGAAGATCGGTCGCTCGCGCAGGCGAAAAAGATATTCCTGCTCGCGGCGGGCACCGCAGTGCGGAAATTCCGCGAACAACTGGCGGACCAGCAGGAGATCGTCGGGGCGCTTGCCAATATCGTGATGGATGTATATGCCATGGAGTCGTCGCTGCGGCGCGCACAGAAATCCTCCGTGGCGCGCGGCGAAGCAGCGAGGGTGATGGCCGATGCGGCCCGAGCGTTCCTCTATGACGCGATGGATCGGATCGAGAAGGAGGCACGCACGGCGCTGGTAGCCACGGAGGAGGGAGACACGCTTGTCGCGCAATTGGCGGTTCTTCGGCGATTCGCGAAGCATGCCCCGGTGAATACGGTTGCGATCCGCAGGCGCGTAGCGGAGGCGGTGCTTTCGCAGAACCGGTACCCCTTTGAGGGTCGCTGAGGACATTGGCGCTTGCCCGCTTGCGCGTAACACCGCGCGAGATTCCACGCAACTGTATCTAAGCATAACCACTTATCAGGGATACTGCTGCCAGTTTAGCTCACCAGAAAATGCAGGGCGTTTTCCCTGTACAGGAAATTCTCTTTCCATTTGAACCAATTAGCCTTTAAAGGCTTCTGTGATCTCAAGACTTACACCTCGACTCTTTTGGACTTCGCGTTGCATCTAAAGAAAGCAGCTAGGTGAGCCCGTGAGAGCCGATTGGGGAAAATTCAAAGCCTTACTTGGCACAACAGCAAGGGAAGCAAAGGTTCGCAAGCGGCTGCTGGCGATCACAGCGATCATATTATTCCTTCAGCTCTATTTTGTGCGTGAATTGGTTGCCGCGGAATTGATGTTTGGGCTGGGGTTCGCCGTGATGCTAGCGCTAGGGGCGATCCTTTACACTCTCGGGGCGATTGGTGAGCGCAGTTTCAACTGGATCGAGAGCGGCGTTCATCGGATGGCGCCTCTAGTACGTCACGGCTACAGCAGGATCGAAGCGATCAGTAGAAAGCCATCCCGCCATCCACGTTCAGAGTCTGTCCAGTAATCGCGCTAGCCTGATCGGAAACCAGAAACAGGGCAGCAGAAGCAATCTCGTCCATCGTCTGCGGCCTTCCCTGTAAAATGCCCTCAAACATGCGCGCGGAAATCTTGTCTTTGTCGGTTTGAAGATACTCTGAGAGTCCTTGCCCGAGATCTTCAAGCATCCCGGTTTCGGAGACGGGACCTGGACTGAGCGCGTTCACGCGAACTCCCTTGCGGGCGGCCTCCGCAGCAAGTGTGCGCGTAAGTCCCATCAGTCCAGCCTTCGACGCTGCGTAGGCGGCATTCAACGGGAAGGCGGCCTTGGCGGCGATGCTCACGATATTCAGGATTGAACCTGATCGGCGCTGATACATTTCCGGAAGCATGAGCCGCGAAAGCAGGAAAGGGCCACGGAGATTGACGGCCATTACTTCATCCCATTCCCGTGGCTGCAGTTTTTCCACCGATTGGACGGGACCGAGCATGCCGGCATTATTGACGAGAATGTGGACCATACCGAAAGCATCATGTGCCGCACGCACGACTCTTTCGCAATCGGCGGCGTTGGATACGTCTGCCACGACAGCGGAAGCACGCCCGCCAGCTTTTTGAATTTCAGCTGCGACTTGCTGCACCTCATTATGGCTGCGCGCCGTCACGAGGATTGCAGCCCCGTCGGCGGCGAACTTGCGCGCAATTGCCCGGCCGATTCCTCGGCCCCCGCCAGTGATGATCGCGATTTGTCCGCTGAGTTCCATTGGGTCCGCCTCCATCGGCCGAAGTCGAACGGGCATGATACCATCGGAAGTATCCAGATGGCCTCTATCCGAAACAAAACAAAAGGGAACAGAGTGGCAGGAAACCGACACTTTCAGGTAGAATATGATCGTTCGCGGAGAAGACCTTGACGCTAACTAACATCCAGGGCACAAATAGCGGGGAGAAGACACTGGTGCGCGTGCGGCCGCGCGGCTTTTGCGCGGGTGTAGTACGCGCGGTAGACATTGTGGAATTGGCGCTCGAGGCTTATGGACGACCGGTGTACGTGCATCACGAAATCGTACATAACCGTTACGTGGTGGACCAATTGCGGCGACGCGGGGCCATTTTCGTCGAGGGCATCGACGAAGTGCCGGCAGGTGCCGTGCTCGTTTTCAGCGCGCATGGGGTGCCACCGCGCGTGCGCGCCGAGGCACAAGAGCGTCAATTGCGCGTGATTGATGCGACCTGCCCGCTGGTAACCAAGGTTCATTTGGAGGCGCTCAAGTTCGCGCGTGAGGGACGAACGCTGATCCTGATCGGCCATCGCGATCACCAGGAGATTGTGGGAACGTCGGGAGAAGCGCCAGATAAAACCGTGATTGTTGGCAGCGTTGAGGAAGTAGACGAACTGCAGGTTCCCGATCCGGCACGGCTCGCCTTTCTGACGCAGACGACGCTCTCGCTTTACGACACCCAGGAAATCGTGGCGCGGCTGCGCCAGCGCTTTCCTGCAATTGTGGGTCCTGCATCGGACGACATCTGCTACGCCACTCAGAATCGGCAGGAAGCAGTGGAGGCTCTTACCCACGAGGTGGAATTGATTCTAGTGGTAGGCTCGGCAAACAGTTCGAATTCGAACCGGTTGGTGGAAGTCGCCAGCCGCGCGGGAGTGCCGGCGCGACTGATCGAGGACGCGAATGACATTGACGCCTCGTGGTTGGAAGGGGTTAAGACCCTGGGGCTAACCGCAGGCGCTTCCGCACCGGAAATTTTGGTCGAGCAGGTGAGCCAGCGGCTCTCTCGGTTTGGATTCACGAATCACCGCGACCTAGATCTGATCCGGGAGGATGTTCGCTTCACCCTTCCACCGGAGCTTGCCGCACGGCAGAGCCAGGGACCAATTGCGCGTTGACGACTGTGGTGCAGGTGAACGACGTCGTTACAGGAGCGTGTGAGTGGCGGTCAAAATCGTCCGCCAGCCCAATAAAATCGGGCTCTTAGGCGCGCCGACCAGTGCGGCCGCCACGTCGCTGGGCACTGAAGAGGCGCCTGCGCGACTTCGCGCGGCTGGATTAGTCGGGCGTCTGCGGTCGATTGGCTACGAAGTTACCGATTTCGGCGATGATCCCCCCCAGATTTACAGACTCGATGACGAAAGCCCGCGGGCGCGAAACCTTTCCGGCGTAATTGCCGCGCTCGGAGCGCTGAAGCCGCGCGTTGAGCAAGCCGTCAAATCCGGCGCACTGCCACTGATTGTTAGCGGTGACTGCTCGGTCGCGCTGGCCACGATTGCGGGAGTACGTCGCTACTTCCGAAATGTGGGCCTCATGTACATGGACCGCGACGCGGACTTAAACACGCCAGCCACAACGTCGTCGGGATCGGTGGACGGAATGGTGGTTTCGCATCTGACCGGACGTGGAGCGGCCGAATTGGTGCGGTTCTGGGGCGAGCCGCCGCTGGTTCGCGAGCCGGAGTTGGCACTGTTCGGCGTGGCGCGTCTCGACCCAGCGGAAGAAGAAGCACTGTGGCATTTATCGCTTCGCCAATATCTCGCCGCGAGTGTGCGGCGGATGGGCGCCGCAGACGCCGCGCGGGCGGCCGTCGAACGCATTCACGGGAACAGCTCCCCATTCGTTCTGCACTTCGATGTAGACGTAATCGCGGACTTTCAGGCAACGAATCATCCAGGAACGGGCGGGCTGGGAGTTGCCGAAATTCGAGAGGCGCTGGAAGTTTTCGTGCAACAGCAGCACCTGGCGGCCATCGAGGTAACCGGCTACAATCCAGCCAAGGATTTGGATGGGAGCGGAGCAATTCTGATTCTCGACCTGTTCACGGACGCTCTCGAGAAGCGACTCAAATCTCTTCGCACGGATGCGCCAGCCAGCGCCGCTGTCAATGCAGTGGTTGTAGCGTCCGGCCAAAAATCAGAACAGGGGCCGGAAACCCGCGAGGCGCCTGCAGAGGCATCGGACAGCGAGCCGCCCGCGGTATCCGGCAACGCGGACGAATCCAGTTCCTGAATACACTCGCCAATCTCTATTCAAATTCCTTGAATCCTAAAAAATCAAATGCAGCGTCGCTACCTCCCGAAGTGATTATCTTCGATGTGGACGGCGTTTTGGTTGACGTGCGAGGCTCGTTTCATCGCACCACGCTTGAAACCGTGAGGTTTTTCACCCGGAAACGCGTCACGCGGGCCGAGCTACAGCGCTGGAAAAACAAATCGGGGTTTAACGACGACTGGAAATTATCCACCGCATGGGTACAGTCGCTTGGAGGAAAGTTCGAATATGAGGAAGTAAAACGCAAATTCGTCGAACTCTACTGGGGCAAGGACGGCAAGGGGAACGTGACGCGCGAGAAGTGGCTGCTTTCCAGCGTGACCTTGCGACGGCTTGCTAAAAAGTCGGAGCTCGCAATTTTTACAGGGCGCACTCGGAGAGAGATGGACCACACCTTTGAACGTTGCGGCACACGCGCATTCTTCCGGCAAATTGTCACTGTGGAAGATGTCGAAATGCCGAAGCCCAGCCCGGAGGGCCTCCTAAAAATCCTGAATGGGCGCGACCCGGCCACGGCAATTTACGTGGGCGATAACGTGGACGACGCCATCGCGGCCCGCTCAGCACAAGTGCCATTCGTGGGGATCCTCTTCGGCCGAGGCGATGACCGGAAGAGACGGGCGACCCTCCTGCGAGAACACGGCGCGAAAACTATCCTTGGCAATATCAGCGACTTAGAAGGCTGCCTTGATTAGGTTGGCCTCGCGACCTTTTGTAACAGGCGCGAGGCCAACCGAGAACAACTGCATGATTTCCCGTTCCTGTTCGGAAAGTGGGGAGGTGGGCGATGGGTAGACGATCTGTCGCGAGTCCAGCTTTTCGGCCCTGCGGTGCAGAAAAAAACAAAGATACTTTTTTTTTTTAGGATCTGCCACACGCTCGCCGGCAATAGGTACACTTGTTCCAGGATGTGCTGAAAAATGGGCAGCGCGCGCCCTCCTGCGCGAAAGCACAACCATAGGCCTCCCCCTGAGTTGCCATACAGACTTTGCGGCGCGGACCGCTGCGTTGCACCTGGATTTGGAAAGCCCATTTGGCGGGCGCGTGAGACCGTGTGACAATGTCTGAATGCAAAAAATACAGAGAGGGGCAGTGATCAGAACGGCGGCCAGGATATTTGTGGTTGGGTCGGTGCTTGGCGGAGGGATCCTGGGCGGGAGCGTGCTTGCTCGCCAGGATTCGACGCAATCGCAACAGAGTTCCGTGGCGAAGTCTCAGCAGGCTGCGCCCGCCAAGGCGCAAAAGGCTTCTGCGGCGAAGGTTCCGCAGGGAGCTTCTTCCAAGGTTGCGCAAGGCAGTGCGACAAAGAGCGGGAACGCAATGCTGCAAACGAAAAAGGACCGAGCCAGCTATGCACTGGGAATGAATTTCGGCTCCGGCTTGAAAGCACAATCGTCGGAGTTGGACTCGGCCATGGTCCTGCGAGGCCTGAAGGACGTGCTGGCTGGCAAGACGTTACTGACGCAAGACCAAGAACGAGCGGCTCTGGCGGAACTGCAGGCCGACATGCAGAAACAGACGGAGGCAAAGATGCAGCAACTCGGAGAGGCGAATCAGAAAGAAGGCGAGTCATTTCTGGCCGCCAATAAGACAAAGGCTGGCGTGGTGACGCTAGCCAGCGGTCTGCAGTATAAGATATTGAAAGAAGGCACGGGCCCAAAGCCTTCGGCCAGCGACACGGTGGTATGCAATTACAGAGGCACGCTCGTCAACGGGAAGGAATTCGATAGCTCCTACCGGCACGGCCAGCCAGCATCGTTCCCGGTCGGTGGAGTGATCCGGGGATGGACGGAAGCGCTGCAACTGATGCCAGTGGGATCGAAGTGGGAACTTTTCCTTCCATCCGATCTGGCGTATGGCCAGCGCGGCGCGGGACCCGACATTGGACCGAATGCTACGCTGATTTTCGAGGTGGAGCTACTTTCGATCCAAGGCAAGGGCGGGCGGTAGAAGAGCCGAAGGACCGAAAAATAGAACCGGGCACAATCGAAAGGATTGCGCCCGGCAGAAACCAAAAAAGACAGCGAGCGATCAGTCAGGAAGCGGAGCCGTCTCCGGCATTTGCAATTTAGCCTTGGCCAGAGCGCGGACGATATTGACTTCAACCGTCTGCTCAGTCGTGTTGCGAACCGTGGCCAGTTCACTTACGAGAAGATGCTTCGCACGATCGAGCATCTTTTTTTCGCGGAAAGAGAGCGGTTTGGTACGGCTGAGAGCGACCAGGCCTTTCAGCACAGCCGCGACCTCCATCAACGAGCCCGTACGCATCCGGTCTGAATTTTCCTTGAAGCGATGCTTCCAATCGTGGTGAGAAGAGGAGCGTCCTTTTTCCAGGAAAGAGAGGACCGCACCTGCTTGTGTGGAGCGGATGATGGGTCTGAGGCCGACATTTTCCACGTTCGACTGCGGCACCATAACTTTCAGGCCACTGGATGGAATCCGCAACATGTAGAAGCGTTCCGATTTGCCGTTCACGTACCCGTAGCTGATTTGTTCGATGAGCCCAACACCGTGGTTCGGATACACGACCTTTTCGCCTAGCTTAAATTCCATAAGTCGAAGTCCCCTCCCCGACGAGCATGTTTGAAGTTTAGGTACATGTAGTGTGAAGGTCAAGCAATTCTAATCGGTTCCTACAGGATAGAATTTTGCGGAAACCGCTGTTTTTAAGGAGATTGGCAGCCAGATTGCCCTATAATAGGGCGTGCTTATCTTCGCTCTGGATACCTCCTCACCGGGCGGCAGCGTGGCGGTGTTACGCGGTCAAAGGGTGATTGGCGCCGTTTCAACATGGACAGATGAGATATATTCCTCACGAATGTTTCGCCACGTTGAATTCCTTCTGCGTGAGTTGTCGCTGAGCCTGGATCAGTTCGATCTCTTCGCGGTGACTGCTGGGCCTGGATCGTTTACCGGACTGCGCGTGGGACTGGCGACAGTGAAGGCATGGGCGGAGGTTTACAACAAGCCGATCGCAGCCATCAATGTTCTGGAGGCAATTGCCGCGCAGTCGCATACGTCTCCTGCCAAGGTGCTGGTTTCAGTGCTGGATGCCCGGCGAGGCCAGGTATATTTCGCCTTTTATCGCAAGCAGGACGCTCTCTTGTTGGATGTCAAGGGTGATGCCAACGTGATGACGCCCGAAGAGTTCCTCGAAGCTGTGGATGCACGAGCCGGGACAGAAGAGTTTGCGATTGTGACTTCCACGCCCGCGGCGATTTCCAGCGCGCTTGCACGGTTTACTGCTGTGCGCGATCCAAATCGACAAATCATCGTGGAGCAGGTTTCCTCCGTTCTTGCGCCTGTTGTGGGGCAGTTAGGCTATTTCCGGGCACAGCGAGGGAGCCTCACCGATGCGCTATCGCTAGATGCGAGCTACGTCCGGCGGACGGACGCCGAACTCCACTGGAAGCAGCCGTAAACATCGATGGTCCGGCTTTTGGAACCTCGGGATGTTCGATCCATTCTGGCAATTCAATCCGCGTCTCCCGAGATCGCGCAGTGGACGCTTCGGGATTACGACCGCGTCGCGAGAGGCGAAATCGAAATGGCCGGATGGGCCTCGGAAGGAGAAGGCGGGATTCGCGGCTTTCTCGTGGCGCGCCATGTTGTGGGCGATCTGGAGATTCTGAATTTTGCGGTGAGCCCCGCGTCGCGGCGCCAGGGAGTGGGTGCCGCTCTTCTGGCAGAAGCGCTGCATTGGAGCAAGGCGTTTCGCCCGGGAAAAGCAATTTTGGAAGTGCGCGCTTCGAATCTAGCTGCTCTGCAATTCTATGAAAAACATGGCTTTAAGCCGACGGGCCGCCGCTTGCAGTACTATACCGCTCCTATCGAGGATGCGCTGGTGCTGGCTCTGAGACTCGAGTAGAAGCAGGATCTCTATTGGCTCTGAAAACGCTTTGTGGTAATTGTTACTGTCATGTGAAAGATGGAGATAACCCAACTAGGAGGGAAAGAATGGCGATGACAAGCCAGGAACTCCGGCAATCCCTATTGGCAAGAGACTCCGAATTTCGAAGACTCGCCGAAGAGCACTCTCGTTGCGAATCCCAGCTGGAAGCAATTCTCGAAGAGCCATACGTCAATTCCGACGATCTCATCCAAGAAACAGTTCTGAAAAAGCTGAAACTGTGGGTGAAGGATCAGATGGAGATGATCGTGGCGCGGCACCGAAGAGATTCGGTGCTGCACTAAGCGTCCCGCAGTTCGTTCTCTTCTGTCGTACAATACTGGTGTACCCTCGGCAGGAAGGGCGCAGACGTTCGTCCACGCCAGGCAGATTTTAACTTACCGACTATGGTCAAAGATGCGTATAAGTTTGCGATTCCGCCGCTTGCGGTCGGCGCGGTGTGCTTGTTGTTCCGGTGGGTGTGGCCCGGCGGGGTTTTGATTTTCCTCGGCTTGTTCGTTTTCTATTTTTTTCGCGATCCGGAACGTAAAATTCCTATCATACCCGGCACAGTGGTATCGCCGGCGGACGGGCACGTGGTCCAGATCGTTGACGAGCTGCTCGACGGAACAATGGGGCATCGCATAAGCATCTTCCTCTCGATTTGGGACGTGCATGTGCAGCGGGCGCCTGTAGCCGGGCGCATCGCGGACGTGGTGTACCGGCCAGGCCGGTTTTATGCGGCGCTTCGTTCGGCGGCTTCACGGGAGAACGAACAGAACATCATCTATATCCATACGACAAAGGGCCGGGTGGTCTTCAAACAAATCGCCGGAGCGATCGCGCGCCGCGTGATATGCTGGAAAAGAGAAGGCGAAATCATGGCGCTGGGAGAGCGTGTAGGCATGATCCGGTTTGGATCTCGCGTGGATGTTTGGTTGCCGATGGAAACGCAGGTAGCGGTTCGACGGGGGCAAAAAGTAAAGGGCGGTGAAAGCATCCTGGCGAAATGGAATTCGACGACCTAGATTCGATCGGCCACGACGAGGAACCCCGGCGATCCCCCCGCAACCATCGCCTGCGGCGTGGTGTTTATATTCTGCCCAGCTTTTTAACGGTGGCAAACCTGCTATGCGGTTATTATGCGATTCTCGCGACACTTGCAGGGCAGGTCAACGATCTGGACAATGCGGCTCGCGCCATTGGCTTGGCGATCCTATTCGATTCATTCGACGGCCGCGTGGCTCGCGCCATGGGGACGAACAGCGAGTTTGGCAAACAATTCGACTCGCTGGCCGACATGGTGAGTTTTGGCATCGCCCCGGCATTCTTGGCATACGACTGGGGGGTACGGGCCATGGCGGCAATCAATGCTCCTGAGGCGCTGCATCTGGTCCAACTCGGCTGGCTGATCGGCTTTTTCTTCGTGGTTTGTTGCGCGTGGAGGCTGGCGCGGTTCAATATCCAGGGCATGGCGCCTGGCGGAGGCCGATTCTTCGTGGGTATGCCCACACCCGCGGCTGCGGGCATGATCGCCGCTGTGGTCCACTTCGTACCGGGGCCCATCGAGGACGCGAAGGTATCGGTGCTATGGCTGCTGCTGGTGCTGATCGTGGGAGTGCTGATGTCGAGCACGCTCCGCTACTACAGTTTCAAGGACATTCAATGGACGCGTCGGCAGCCGTCGCTGGCCGTCGTGCTGCTGGCTCTCCTTGTGGGCGCAGTCGTTTACTTCTCACGAATCACACTGCTTGTGTTGGCGAGCGCGTATACCATTCACGGTATTGTGATCCAAGTGGTGCGCACGGTACGACATCGCCTCGCATCCCGCACGGCCTAGACTATGCCCCCCGGGCCTGAAGCCTCCAATCGCGTCGCCATTACCGGCGCCTCTTCGCTGCGCGGCAAAGAACTGAAGCAGGTGCTCGAAGACCGCAATTTCCCCACGGACGACATCCTTCTGCTTGATGAAAGCGTGATGGCGGGAACTCTCACCGAAGCCGCCGGCGAGCCTACGTTCATCCGAGCACTTGAAGAAGACAGCTTTGAAGGCGTGCGGTTCGCATTTTTTTGCGGTACCGCGTTCGATACGGAGCGCAATTGGCTGGCTGCCCAGCGCGCCGGTGCGACGGTGATCGACTTGACCGGAGCGGTCACAGCTTCCGGCAGGGCAACCGCGTGGATCCCTTCTCTGGCTCCGCTGCTTTCGCCCAGGCCGGGACCGGGCGCCAACGGCTCAGGGGATCCCGCGCCGTATTTTTCTCCGCAAACTCCGGTAATTATCGCGTGTACGCTGGCAGCAGCGCTGGGAAAGCTTTCGCCGCAGGGCATCGCCGTGCTTCTGTTTCCTCCTGTTTCCGAGCGAGACCAGCCGGGTATCGAGGATCTCGAAGCGCAGACAGCGAACCTGCTATCGTTCCGGCCCATCGAACAGCCTGTTTTCGATGCGCAAGTGGCGTTCAATCTCTTGTCGGTTTACGGCGAGGGCAGCAAGCCGAGCTTGGCGGAAGTTCGGCGGGGGATTGCCCGCGACGTAGCTCAGTATCTCGCCGGACGCGCCCCGGTTCCCGCCATACAACTGATACAAGCGCCAGTGTTTTACGGGTATGCCTTCGCCGCTTACGCGGAATTCGCGTCTCCCACTTCCACGGAGCAACTCGAAAGCTCCTTCGTAAATCTGGGCGTAAAGATCGCTGCGTTGGATGACCCCATCCCAAACAACGCGAGCGTCGCGGGAGAGAGCGAAATTCACCTGGCACGGATCGAGTCCGATCCTGGCGTTCCCAGGGGTGTGTGGCTCTGGGGCGTGGCGGATAATTTGCGCCTGGCGGCCACGAATGCCGTGCGAATCGCGGAGAAACTCCGCACGGGATCGGCGGGATAGGCGAATGGGCGCGGCACATCAAAAATGGGATTCGAGGGTGCGGGAGCCGAGAAAAGCATTTTCATTGTCTCTTGCCATGCTGCCAGCGATATTCATCGCGGTGTGTTTCCTGGCGGGCTGTGGATATCACGTTGCGGGGCACTCCGCGCGCGTGCCTGCCGAGTGGAGGACTATCGCTATTCCCGCGTTCACGAATGATACGACGCAGTACCGCATCGAGCAGCAATTCACCGAGGCGGTAATCCGTGAGTTCATTTCGCGTACTAAATACCGCATCGTGCAAAATACCGAATCGGCGGATGCCATCCTGCACGGCGAGATACTCTCCATCGAGACGAATCCCGTCCTGTTTGACGCAAACACGGGAGAAGTAACCGCCATGCTTGTGACCATTCACACAAAAGTGCAGCTCATCGACAACAGCACCCAGAAGCCGGTGTATCAGAACGCCGACATGGTTTTCCGCGATCAATACCAGATTTCGGGCGACGTGCAGAGCTTCTTCCAGGAAGAGGGGCCGGCGCTCGACCGCATGTCCCGTGATTTCGCATCCCGCGTGGTGGCGAACGTCCTGGAGGGATTCTAATGGCGGCAGTTTCGCCTCAAAAGTTTCTGGAGCGTTTGACGCGGGGCAAGCTGCCGGCCGCGGTGGTCCTGCTCGGCACGGACTCGTATCTGCGGGAAATGTGCCGTAATGGAATTATCGCGGCGTGCGTTCCGGAGGGAACGCGCGATTGGGCCGTGGCGCGGTTTTCCGCGCGAGACACAGGCTGGGATGAAATTCTGCAGCGAGCCCAAACCCTACCGATGCTGGCGCCTCGTCAGGTGATTCTCGTCGAGGGCGCCGAGTCCACCGAGAAGCTGGGCGACAAGTCGCGCGATGAAATTCTCGGAGCGCTCGCGAAATATTTCGAGTCGCCCGCGCCATTCACGCTGCTGGTGCTGGAAGCGCCCGCGCTGGATGGACGCCAGAAATTTTTCAAGCTGTTGAGCGAACATGCGCTCATCGTGGAGTTGACGATCGGCGGAGAATCGGCCTCCGTGCTGGCCCAGCAAATGGCTAAAGACCTGGGCGTGGAAATCGACGGCGAAGCTGCTGCGACGCTTGCGGAGATTTTGAATGGCGAGCCGGCGCGTATGCGCATCGAACTTGAAAAATTGTCCACCTACGCGCTCGGGCGGGGACGCATTACCGTGGCGGATATCGATGCTCTAGTGGTCGCGGCGCGCAAGAATACTGTGTGGCAGCTTGCCGACATGCTGGCCGGCCGTAAGCGCGACGCTGCGCTCGCGTTCCTCGATAATCTTTTGCGCGAGGGAGAGCAGCCTGCCGGAATCGTCGGCGCGCTGGCCTGGATGTATCGCAAGCTGATCGAAGCGCGCGGGCTGCCCGCGCTCACCAGCGGATTTCAAGCGGCGCGGCAGTTGGGCATGCGTCCGGAGGCTGCCGAAGCCGCCGTTCGCCAGGCCCATTGCATCCCTAAGAAAGAACTGCTCGCCGGGCTCGTGGCGCTGGCCGAGGCGGACAGCCAATTGAAGTCCGCGAATCCGAATCCCCGCGCATTCATGGAGTTCCTCATCGCGCGGCTGACCGCGCCATCCGCATCGCAGGCCTGAGCGAATCGTCTGGGAAATGCCGCAGAAAATAAAACGGCGCCCAGCCTGGGGGGCGCCGTGGGGATTGTTTGATAAAGCCGCGCCTAGGCTTTTTTCGCCTTGAGCGCGTTCAACGCAAGAGTCAGGCGCGATTTGTAGCGGTTGGCGGTGTTTTCGGAAAGCGTGCGCTTGCGGATGGCCATATCCAGTGCGGAGAAGGTGGCCGAAGCTAGCTTTTCCGCGCCGGCAGCGTCCGACGAGACGAGCGCGGTCCGCATGCGGCGAATCGCCGTGCGAACTCGCGTGCGGTTCATTTGATTGATCGCCGCGCGCCGCTCGGTTTGGCGAATATTCTTTAGGACCGATTTAGTCTTCTTCTTGTGCTTTACCGCCGTGCCCTGAGCCATTCAGTCTCCTCTGCGTTCAATTGCGTTCGGTTTCGAATCATCCACATTATCCGACACGCCGATTTATGTCAATTTGCGATGCCAGCTGGATTTTTGCGGTGCGTGCCAGAGGGAACGACTCCTTTTGAACGCGAGGTTGCGGGGCGCTCTCCTGATATTCAGCGCGAGCCGTTCCCATCTAGAGACATCACGAGGAGGGAGAAATACAAGCGCCCGTAGGAGCCCGGCTCACTTCGTTGGGAGCGTCTTGCGGCGCCACGTTCGCGATCAGCCAAACATTGCCGGCCGGTGTGTCGGCGCCGGTCGGTGCCGCAGCCACGTTGATGGAAAAACTGACTGGCTGCACGCGAGTAATGTTAACCGCGTTTCCGGAATTAAAGTGTCGGAGTGGTCGCGCTCGGTTCGGTCTCGGTGTCAGCTGTGGCCCATGCGTTGACGAGCGTGTTGGCATCGACCGAGCCCAGCCTAGTGGCGAGGTTATATTCAGCCGTCGCGGAATAACCGGAGAGCACACCCTACGAGTCTCCGCCATGGGATGTATTGCAGTCCCGGGTGCTGCCTGCCGCGCACAGCATGGCGATCACGCGGTCACATCGTGGAAAGGTGTGGTTAGTGGGCGAGGAGCAGTCGAATTTCTGGCGAAGATAT
>DATLST010000042.1:0-47899 GCA_035534055.1 Candidatus Acidiferrales bacterium
GCGCATCGAGCGGGACGAACTTCTGAGCACGTTCAACCTGGGCGTGGGGATGGTCCTGGTCATCCCCGCGAGGCACGTTTCTCGTGTGGAGGCGGAATTGAAGCGGCGCCGCGAGAAATTCTTTTTGATCGGACGGGTTGAGAGCGCTGTGCGTGGCAAGGCGCGCGTTCACTATTCGGGAAAACTGCCGATCTGAAATCGCCCGTGCATATCATTCCCGGAGTCTCCAATAGCGTACAAAGATTTCCTCTGGATGCCGGGAACCTTGCTCCGGCTTTCGAGACGGCCGATTCGACGCGAGCGCTCCGTGGCTCGATTTTGTTATCGCGGGAATGGACGCGACGCCGGCTCCACGCCGTAGGCACCGCGCCCCTCCCCTCTGAGTCAATAGCTCCACGCAGTGCGGAACACGATGCGCTTTGGTGTTCGCTCGCCGCGAAGTCAGACGATGAGCGTGCCTCTGTAGCACCCGCAAATTTTGCCCGAGCGCGGAACTATGCTAATTTCGGGCGGTTATGAAAAAACGCATCGCCGTGCTGCTCTCCGGACGCGGCTCCAACTTTGAGGCTTTGGCCGACAGCATCGCCACGGGGCGCATCCCGAACGCGGAGATCGCGATTGTGGCGAGCAATCGCGAGGGCGCTCCCGGCATCGACAAAGCGTGTGCACGGGGGATCGAGACGCGAGTCATTCCGTCGAAGGGCCTCGAGCGGGAAACCTACGACCGGCTGGTTGTGGCGGCGATCCAAGAAAAGAAAGTGGATTTGGTGTGCCTGGCCGGGTACATGAGATTGCTTTCGGCTTACTTCGTGGCTGCTTTCCCGCACCGCATTTTGAACATTCATCCGTCGCTGCTCCCGGCATTCCCCGGGCTCGAGTCGCAGCGGCAAGCGTTCGAGCACGGCGCGAAAGTTTCCGGGTGCACCGTTCATTTTGTGGACGAATATCTTGATGCCGGTCCGATCGTTCTGCAAGCGGTGGTGCCCATCGAGAATTGCGACACGCCGGAGACGCTTTCCGAGCGCATCTTGCGCGAGGAGCACCGCATTTATACCGAGGCGGTGCGGATCGTGCTTGAGGGGCGGTATCGCATCGAGGGCCGCCGCGTATTGATCTCCCCGGAGAAGAATGAGTGCCTTCCGTGAAATTCAGACCCGTGCAGGAACAATTTTCGTATTTGTACAAGGGCGTGGCCGAAATCATCCGGGAAGACGAGCTGAAGGCCAAGCTCGAAAAATCGGCGGCGGCCGGCAAGCCCTTGCGAGTTTACCTCGGCGTTGACCCGACGGCTCCAGACATTCATTTGGGACACACGGTGGTTCTGCGAAAGCTGAAACATTTTCAGGACATGGGCCACACGGCCATTTTTCTGATCGGCGATTTTTCGGCGATGATCGGAGACCCGACCGGACAATCGGAGACGCGTCCGCCGCTGACGCGCGAGCAGGTGGATGCGAACGCGAAGACATACCTGCAACAGGTGTACAAGATTCTCGACCCTGAGAAAACGGAAGTTCGCTACAACAGCGAATGGCTTGGGAAAATGACCAGCTATGAAACGGTGCGCCTCTGCGGCCATTATCGTCTGGCGCGGATGCTCGAACGCGAGGATTTTCGCTCGCGCCTGGAGAAAAATCTGCCTATCTCGGTACACGAGCTGCTGTATCCGCTGCTGACCGCCTGGGATGCCGTGACGCTCGAGTCCGACGTCGAGATCGGGGCCACGGAGCAGAAGTTCAATCTGCTGGTACACCGCGACATCCAACGAGAATACGGGCAGGCCTCACAAGTAGCCTTGACCATGCCAATCCTCGTTGGGCTCGACGGCGAGCGCAAGATGTCGAAGAGCCTCGGGAATTATGTGGGAATCACGGAGGCGCCCAGCGAGATGTTCGGCAAGCTCATGTCCATTTCGGATGAGCTGATGTGGTCGTACTACGATCTGCTGACAGATCTCAGCGAGCCCGCGATCGCGCGACTGCGCGAGGAAGTGCGTGCCGGGGCGCTGCATCCGATGGACGCGAAGATGCAGCTTGCGCGCACCATCATCGCGGGATTCCACGGCGAAGAAACTGCCAAGCAAGCCTCCGATGGATTTCGTCGCGTGTTTCGCGAACGGCAGGCGCCGGAGGAGATGGTGGAATACCGGATATTACGCGATACGAGTAGCGGAGCGATTCTGCAAAAACGGCACCGAGAGACCATTGAACAGATGAATCCGTGGCAAATTCCATCCAACGGTGCGGAAAAGTGGACAAAGGTTCTCGTTCTGCTGGACGAAGTTTCTTCCCGATCCGAAGCCGACCGGCTGATTAAGCAAAAGGCTGTGGAAGTCAACGATAAGCTCGTGACCAATATCGGGCAAGAGATCGCTCTGAGCGAGCCAGGAACCTACACCGTGCGAATAGGAAAGAAGAAATTCTTTCGTCTAGTCGTGCAATAGGTTTGTAGCAACTTCCACCAGCACGAGCGAAACATTGTCCGGCGGCTGACCTTCTCCGATGGGCTTTTAGGTGTAGCACGCGCAATCGGTAGAAGCGTTGAATGCAGGAACAGGCCAGTGTTATCTTAGGTTGTTGCAGATTAGTTCGGCAATGCCTGAATTCCAACCGTGGAGTTTCGTCGGTGCTAATTTTAGAAACGACGCTACGGCTTAGTTCTCTCAAATCGAGGTACGAACAATGCTCAAGTTGAAAGTAAACGGAGTGGAGCGCTCATTTAGCGGCGATCCCGAGATGCCCTTGCTTTGGTTTCTGCGGGATGAACTCGAACTGACGGGAACCAAATTCGGCTGCGGGATGTCCCTTTGCGGCGCCTGTACCGTCCATAAGAATGGAGAAGCCATTCATTCCTGTGTGACCCCCATGAGATCCTTGTCCGAAGCCGAGATTACGACCATCGAAGGGCTTTCCGATCACGGATTGCATCCCGTACAAAAAGCGTGGATGCAAGTGAACGTCCCGCAATGCGGCTATTGCCAATCCGGCCAAATCATGCGGGCCGTGGCTCTTTTGAAAAGCAAGAAGAATCCGACCGATGAGGAAATCGACGCGGCCATGTCCGAAAACATCTGCCGGTGCGGAACCTATCAGCGAATTCGTGCCGCGATCAAAGCCGCGGCGGAGGAACAGGCATGAGAGCGATCGAAAATGTGAGCCGGCGCGGATTTCTGAAGGGGATCGCTTCCGCGAGCGCGCTTGTGCTTTGCGCGCGTTTCTATCCAGAATCGCTGTGGGCGGCAGGCTTGCCGCTGAATTCTCACGTGGATGGCGCGGCATTTCATCCGGGCGTCTATCTTGGGATTGACACCGATGGGACGGTCTACATCATCGCCCATCGCTCCGAAATGGGCACGACCAGCCGCACATCGTTGCCCCTGGTGCTCGCCGATGAACTCGACGCGGACTGGAAGCGGGTGAAAATAGAGCAGGCAATCGGCGATGAGCGTTATGGCTCGCAGAACACCGATGGTTCCCACTCGATTCGTGAATTTTACGAGGTGATGCGGCAGGCAGGCGCGTCCGCGAGAACGATGCTGACACAAGCGGCGGCCCAGAAATGGGGAGTGGCTCCGGCGGAATGCGTAACGGATCTGCACGTGGTAGTTCACCAAGCGACGGAACGCCGACTGGGCTACGGGGATTTGGCCAGCGCTGCCTCGAAGTTGCCGGTACCAAAGAAGGACGACCTTCAGTTCAAACCCAAAAGTGCATGGCGATACGTGGGCAAGGGAGCCGCCAGTTACGATCTTGCCGAAATCTGCACCGGGAAAGCCGTCTACGGCATGGACGCACGCATGGAGGGGATGGTTTATGCCTCGATCGAGCATCCTCCCGTTCTCGGCGGCAAAGTGAAATCCTGCGACGATGGAGGAGCGTTGAAAGTCGCCGGAGTCAAACAGACAGTTGTGATCGATACGTTCCAGCCGCCCTGGGGTTTCAAGCCGCTGGGCGGCGTTGCGGTGATCGCTGACAGCACTTGGGCGGCATTCCAAGGCCGTAAGAAGCTAAATATTTCCTGGGACAACGGACCGAACGCCAGCTATACGTCCGACCAGTTCAAAAAGGAGTTGCAACAGACTGTGCAAGCTTCCGCGAAGGTTGCTCGCAATGAGGGCGATGTAGACAGCGAGTTTGCAAAAGGCGGGAAAATCGTGGAGGCAGGGTATTACGTGCCGCACCTTGCCCATGCCGCCATGGAACCGTTGGTAGCCGTTGCGGAATTTCGAGATGGGAAAGTGACGACATGGGCTCCCACGCAGAATCCCCAAGAGGTGCAGAACACGGTAGCGAAGGAATTGGGGATCTCCAAGGACGACGTCATTTGCCATGTCACTTTGCTCGGTGGTGGGTTCGGACGCAAGTCCAAGCCGGATTACGTGGCGGAAGCAGCGATCCTTTCGAAAAAAGTTGGGCGCCCCGTGAAAGTGGTTTGGACGCGAGAAGACGATATCAGGTTCGACTTCTATCATAGCGTTGCGGCCATGTACCTGAAGGCGGCGTTGGATAGCACCGGCAAGCCTACAGCGTGGCTGCAGAGGTCCGCCTTCCCGCCTATTGGTTCCATGGCAGACGACAATATGAGCTATGGCGGCGACGGCGAACTGGGCATGGGGTGGACGGATATACCGTTCGACGTCCCCAATCTTCGCGTCGAAAATGGGCCGGCGCTAGCTCACGTTCGCATTGGCTGGCTTCGCTCGGTGGCGAACATCTACCATGCCTTCGGCGTTCAATCGTTCGCCAACGAATGCGCATACGCAGCGGGCCGAGATCCGCTCGACTATTTGCTCGATCTGATCGGAAAGCCCCGCATCCTGGATTTGAAGGATACTAAATACCCGAACTACGGAGGCTCGTACGAGCAGTATCCGGTGGATACAGGCCGCTTGCGTCGCGTTACGGAAATGGCGGCAGAAAAAAGCGGATGGGGCAAGCGGAAGTTAGGCAAAGGGTCCGGGCTGGGCATAGCCGCGCATCGAAGTTTCTTGACCTATGTGGCTAGCGTGATCGAGGTGGAAGTTGGCGACCAGGGCGAGCTGCGCATTCCGCGTGTTGACACGGTGGTGGATGCCGGACTTGTGGTCAATCCGGAAGCCACGCGAACTCAGTTCGAGGGCGCGGCTGTTTTCGGGACGAGCATCGCCAAGACCGGCGAGATCACGGCGACCAACGGCATAATCGACCAATCGAACTTCCACGACTATCGCGTCGCCAGGATGAACGAAGCCCCGATGCACACAAACGTGTACATCGTAGATAGCAGCGCGCCGCCGGCGGGGGTGGGCGAACCGGGTGTGCCGCCCTTTATTCCCGCCCTGTGCAATGCGATCTACGCCGCGACGGGCAAACGCATCCGAGAACTGCCGTTGAGCAAGAACAACATTGTTTAGAGGCTGCGCCTTAACTTAAAAAAACAGGTGATTACCGCGGGTGCGGGCATGAAATGCCTGCGCTCTTCGCTTTGTGACTGCGCGCACCCTTAAGGCGCGAAAACTTGCCGTCTGATGCATCACGCCAGGGTTTTCACTCCAACAATAGAGATTCACTGCGTTCTGCCAGCGCCATTCGCGCCCGATGGAAGTTTCCCGGTCACTCATTATACCGACCGTCCGTCGAATGCCCGACTTGTCTTACTCGACGGTTCAATCGCCGCAGGTAGATTGGCAAATCATCCACAAATGCTCGACAAAATTCGCTTCATGATTCAACATATCAGCCCGCGAAATACGACGAGTGCTCATGCGACTTGCGATCCTAGATGATTACCAGCACGCGGCGCTTGCCATGGCCGATTGGGACAGCCTTCGACCGGAGGTGTCGCCGCAAACTTTTCAGGACGCCTTTGCGAATGAGGCGGCCGCAGCCGAGCGTCTGCGAGACTTCGAGATCGTGGTCGCCATGCGCGAGAGAACTCCTTTCCCTCGCTCTCTGCTCGAATGCCTCCCAAATCTGAAGCTCTTAGTCACGACAGGCATGCGCAATGCCGCGATTGATATAAAGACGGCGAACGAGCGGGGTATCGTGGTGAGTGGAACCGGCAGTTTGCCGTACCCAACGGCCGAACTCACCTGGGGACTCATTCTGGCGCTGGCACGCAACGTTGCACGCGAAGATGCGGCCATGCGAACGGGCGCTTGGCAAACGACCGTCGGGGTTGGATTGCACGGCAAGGTATTGGGCATTCTCGGTTTGGGAAAACTGGGAGCGCAAGTGGCAGCGGTCGGCAAGGCGTTCCAAATGGAGGCGCTCGCGTGGAGCCAGAATCTGTCGGAGGAGCGCGCGAAGTCGCTCGGAGTCCGGCGCGTCGACAAGGAAAATCTGTTCCGCCGCGCCGATTTCGTCACCATCCATTTGCAGTTGAGCCAGCGCACGCGCGGTCTCGTCGGCGCGAAAGAATTCGACGCGATGAAATCGACGGCCTACCTGGTGAATACTTCGCGGGGGCCGATCGTTGAAGAACGCGCGCTGGTTGCAGCACTCGAGAACCACCGGATCGCGGGCGCGGCGTTGGATGTGTACGACCAGGAACCATTGCCCACAGATCACATCCTGCGGCGTCTGGGAAACGTGGTGCTGACTCCGCACCTCGGCTACGTCACCGCCGAGAATTATCGGGAGTTCTTTAGCCAGGCGCTTGAGGATGTGCATGCTTTTCTGGCCGGCAATCCGATTCGAGTGCTCGCAGCCCCGTGAGGGTGAACTATCTAAGATTGGCGTTGCGAGGTTTTTCAGGTTTGCATATGGTTCGAGCATCGAGCGTGATCATTTGGCGATTTCACGCAGGGATGGACGTGTTTAAATCGCTTGTTTCAATCAGGCGAGGACCCGGGCCATGAGTGCGAAAAAACCTTCGATTGCCATCGTCGGCGCCGGCATCGGTGGAACGACTGCCGCGGCGACGCTGGGAATGGCAGGAATCGATGTGCGAATCTATGAGCAGGCCTCGCGGTTTGCGCGCGTGGGGGCCGGCATTCAGATGATGCCGAATTCCATGAAGGTGCTGCGCAAGATCGGTGTGGAGGAAAAGCTGCGCCGAACCGCCTTCCAGCCATATTCCCACCTCAACCGTGAATGGGACACCGGCAAAATCATGAGAGAGCTTCCCATGCCAGAGAGCTTGTTCGGCGCTCCGTATTTGTGCATGCACCGCGCGGACTTGCACGATGCGCTTGCCTCCGTGGTTCCCGAGGGGATCGTCCAATTCAACAAAAAGCTAGTCGGACTGGATCAGGCTGCCGGGCGGGTGACGCTTACATTCGCCGACGGCACGCGCGCCGAGGCGGACGCCGCAGTCGGTGCGGATGGCGTTCATTCCGTGGTGCGCGACATCATCATTGGGCGCGATATGCCGATCCACAAGGGACGCATCGCGTATCGCTCCGTATTTTCGTCGGCCTTGCTCCATGGTGTGGACATCGGGCGCTCGCGAACCAAGTGGTGGGGAATCGACCGCCACATCGTGATCTATTATACGACCGCGGCGCGCAGCGAACTTTACTTCGTGACGAGCGTTCCAGAGTCGGCGGAGTGGATGACGCGCGAATCGTGGTCGGCCAAGGGCGACGTCAGGGAACTGCGCAAGGTCTACGAGGGGTTCCATCCCGACGTTCGCGCGGTGCTGGAAGCCTGCCCGGATTGCCACAAATGGGCGATTCTCGAACGCGAACCTTTGCCGCGCTGGAGCGAGGGGCGCGTCGTGCTATTGGGCGATGCCTGCCATCCCATGACGCCTTATATGGCGCAAGGCGGAGCCACATCGATCGAGGATGCCGCCATCTTGGCGCGTTGTCTTGTCGAAGTTGACTGCGAGGATTTGGAGGGCGCTTTCCATCGCTACGAGGCCCACCGAAAGCCGCGGACTTCCCGTATCCAGGCCATCTCAAGCGCGAACACCTGGATGAAAGGCGGCAACGACGATACCAGCTGGCTCTATGGCTATGACGCTTGGAACGTCGCTTTGACGCCAACGGAACCTTACGTCGAGGCCGTCTAAGAGGGGCAGCCTGCATACGGTTTCAAAACTTAAGGGGATACGAACGGGCTATGGGCGTTGGTACCGATGTAATATTGCCTGCAATTTTAATAAATCGGATACTGCGCACCTGAAGGAGCGATCCGATGAGGCTATCAGCTCTTGCCCTGGCCCTTTCCGCGATATCCATCGTGTTCCCCGTGGCTTCCCGCGCGCAGGCTGTTCGCGTCAATTACGCCGAACTGGACGGCCACTTCATCGGTGAAACGACGGCGGATTTCCTGCGCATCGAGCCCGACGCGCAGCAAGAAGTGGATGTATGCCGGCAACGCCCAGCTCGACGGACTTGCGACCGTCTGATCGCGGCCATCGACCGCGGCCAGCGAGCCGAGGTGTCCAATTCCGCGTCGGTCAATTTCGTGGTGGATGGCGGAAGGTTGGTCAAGCTAACGATGCTCGTCGATGGGGACTTTGACGACGTTGCAGCTGATTTGACGAAAAAATTCGGCGCTCGATCGAGCGAAATCAATCTTCCATCCCAGAACGAGATGGGAGCGAAATGGCAGGACCGGCTGCTTGTGTGGGACACGCCGAGCGTTTACGTCACTCTCTACAAAGACAATAATCCATCTCTGCAGGACCAGCGCGCGGTGCTGGTTGCAGAATCGCAAGCGGAACATCTGGCTGAGAATGCACAACCGGCAAAACCAATTGACACGACAGGGGTTGTCGCCAAGCAATAGCCTGACCACTGCCGGAGCAGAATGCGTCCTTGGGCCACTCCGATCCAAATAAAATACGCTACAGCAAATCGACAACGCACAAATGGCTGCCGCGCAACAGGGGGACTACGCGATGATCCCCAGTGTTTTCTTTGGCAGCCGGTCCACATCCGCCTTCGAAAGCCCGAAGTTATCGGCAATCAGCGATGGGGGATTACCTGCCAGCCACTTAGAGATTGAAATCTCCTCAAAAAACGGGCTGTTGAAAAGGGCGACTATTTTCGTCGGTTCGCTTCCGATTTGCTCGACGCAATGGCCGAAGCCTTTCTGGATGAAGCAGACTTGTCCGGGCCCAAATTCTTCTATTTTTGATCGTCCATGGGCGCCGAAGATCGTTACCCTTGAGCGTCCGCTGATGTAGTATTGCCACTCGTCAGCATTGGGATGCCAGTGCATTTCCCTCAGTGCGCCAGGTTCAAGGTATTGCAACACCGAGGTCAGCGTTGTATTGATGGGGAATTCCTTCGAACTGACGATGCGCTCCCAGCCTCCCGGGAACGTGGCCGGAGCCATGTTCTCGAGACGGAACTTATGAGGAGATTGGGGTGTCTCGATATTGCTGGACAGGTACGGCTCCGGTATTGCGGGAGGTTTCGTGCCCGGAATAATATAAAGTTCCTTTTTTGGCAGATTGCCGACCGTCTCGGGTGAGAGTCCCAGGTTACGTGAAACGACGTTCGGGGATGTGCGCGCAACCCAATCGGTAATGCTGAACGTGCCGAACTCCGAGAAGTGCCCATCATCGAAACCTAGAATGAAGTGGCATTCCTCGTCTCCCATATTTTGTAACGAGTGCCCATGGCCGATCGGAAAATACCAGATGTCGCCTGGTCCGAAATCGTCTGTAGCAGCCTCACCGTTCGGCGCGATAACAGTGGTTCGTACCTTCCCATTGAGGACTAGGGCCCATTCAGCGGCAATGGCGTGCCAGTGAAGTTCGCGGATTCCGCCGGGCTTCAGCCGCATGGAGACGCCCGCAATGCTCTTGGAGACAGGGAACTCTTCGACCGTTACTTCCTTGGCCGAGCCGCCCTCACCAACCCATCCAGTTTCGGCTTCCAGGTCGAACTTGAAATCCTCGAGCGGCTCATGTTTTCCAGGATCCTTGCCCGTTTGATAAACCTGCTGTTGTGCTGCACGAGCCTGAGTGGCGCCCAGCATGGTGGTGCCGAGAGCAGCCAGCGAGGCGGTCCCGATCATTTCCCTGCGCGTCATCCCATCGCTCTTGCGATTTGAACTCATCGTCGCACCTCGTGTTTGGGATTGTCTTGCGGCCTGATTGTACGTCCGAATAGCCCTCAATTAACAGCAGTTCCAAATCAGGGGTTCATCCAACGGCGTGGCCGCCGCGCATTGCAAATGAAACAACAACGAGCCATGAAAACGTTATCGCTGCCCGGCTGCCAGAACGCGTTTCGGCTACTTACCGCGCATCTTCCGGAACAGCATTGTAAGCGGGTCATAAAATTCGTCCACAACCCGTTCTTTCAGCGGAATGATGGCATTGTCGGTGATATGTATCTCTTCCGGGCACACTTCCGTGCAGCACTTGGTGATATTGCAGAACCCGATTCCGAGTTGTTCTTTCAGGAGTGGAATACGAGAGACACCGTCTAGCGGATGCATCTCCAGCCCGGCGGTACGCACAAAGAAACGCGGCCCGGCGAAGCGATCTCCCTCGTGATGATCCCGCAGGACGTGGCACACGTCCTGGCACAGGAAGCACTCGATGCACTTGCGGAACTCCTGCACGCGATCCACGTCGCGCTGATACATTTTCCATTCGACGCCCGGACGCGGCTGGAATGGCGGTATTTTCTTGTTGATCTTGTAATTCCAGGAAACGTCGGTCGCCAGGTCCTTGATGATAGGGAACGACTTCATGGGATACACGGTGATGGGTTGATCGAGCGGCAGCGAATCCATGCGCGTCTTGCACATGAGCCGTGGCCTGCCATTTACTTCAGCCGAGCATGAGCCGCATTTTGCCGCCTTGCAATTCCAGCGTACCGCGAGGTCGGGCGCCTGGTGAGCTTGAACAGAGTGAATCGCATCCAGCACAACCATGCCTGGAGTGAGAGGCACCTGGTAGTCAACCGGCTTGCCGCCTTCCCGGTTGCCTCGGAATATTCGCAAGGTCACATCCGCCATTACCCGCCTCCGATTCCTACTTGTCTTCCGCCAGGATTTGTTTCAATTCCTCCGGCATTTCCCGGAGCGGCACCTCGAAAAGCGTCATACGGTCGCCCTTCTTGACGATCACGTTGTTCTTCTTACCCCACACAACCTCGTCCGTCTTCGGGAAATCGAGCCGGCTGTGCGCTCCGCGGCTTTCTTGCCGCGCCAGCGCCGCGAGGGTCGCCGCTTCGGACACAATAAGCATGTTGTGCAAGTCGCGGGACAGGTGCCAGCCTGGATTGTATAAGCGCGAACCTTCCACGTGAACGCACGCCGCGCGTTCTTTCAGCTTTTCGAGTTCCACCAAAGCGCGGCGCAAATCCTCATCGTTGCGGAAAATGCCCACGAGGTTCTGCATGGTTTCTTGCAGGTCATGATGGATCGCGTAGGGATTCTCGCTATCGCTGCGTTCGAACGGAGCCAGCACCTCGCGTTCCGCCGACTCGATCTGACTGGCATCGAGGGTGGGCATCGCGGTTTTCTTCGCTTGTTCGGCTGCCGCGAATCCAGCGCGCCGGCCAAAGACCAGCAGGTCGGAAAGGGAATTGCCTCCCAGACGGTTCGCACCGTGCAGTCCGGCAGCCGCTTCCCCCGCGGCGAACAACCCGGGGACCGAAGACGCACCCGTTTCAGCCTCCACGCGAATGCCGCCCATCACGTAGTGGCACGTTGGGCCGACTTCCATGGGAGTCTTCGTGATATCGACATCCGCCAGTTCCTTGAACTGGTGGTACATGCTCGGGAGCTTTCGCTTCACGTATTCGGGCGGCTTGTGAGAAATGTCCAAAAATGCACCGCCGTGAGGGGTTCCGCGGCCTTCACGAACTTCGGTATAAATCGAGCGCGCTACCACGTCGCGCGTGGAGAGTTCCATTCTCTTCGGGTCGTACTTCTCCATGAAGCGCTCGCCGTTCTTGTTGCGAAGGATGCCGCCCTCGCCGCGCACCGCCTCCGTGACCAGAATGCCGCGCACGCCCGGCGGCCATACCATGCCGGTCGGATGAAATTGCACGAATTCCATGTCCAGCAGTTCAGCGCCGGCTTCATACGCAAGAGCCATTCCGTCGCCAGTGCATTCCCAGGAATTCGAAGTGACGCTCCAGGATTTGCCGATCCCACCCGTGGCGATCACGATGGTCTTGGCCTTGAACGTGACGAAACGCCCGCTCTCGCGCCAATAGGCGAACGCGCCCGCCACACGATCGCCATCTTTCAGCAGTTTGGTGACCGTGCATTCCATGAACACGTCGAAGCCTAAAGCCACGCCGCGATCCTGCAAGGTGCGGATCATCTCCAGGCCAGTGCGGTCGCCCACGTGGCACAAACGCTTGAAGGTATGGCCGCCGAAAGCACGCTGCATGATGTCGCCGGTGGGAGTCCGGTCAAAGAGCGCGCCCCACTGCTCGAGTTCGCGTACGCGGTCAGGCGCTTCCTGCGCGTGAAGTTGCGCCATGCGCCAATTGTTTAGGAGTTTTCCGCCGCGCATAGTGTCGCGGAAATGGGTTCGCCAATCATCCGCTCTGTCTACGTTGGCCATCGCCGCGGCGAGTCCGCCTTCGGCCATCACCGTGTGTGCTTTGCCAAGCAGGGATTTGCAGACCACGCCTACGCGTGCGCCCTGAGCGAGCGCTTCGATCGCGGCTCGGAGCCCTGCACCGCCGGCGCCAATAATCAGTACGTCATGTTCGTGGGTTTCGTATTTCGAGGTCACAGGAGTCGAATATCCCTCAGAACACCAATCGCCAGCAGATAGATGTAAAGATCCGTAAGTCCAACCGAAATCATGCTCACCCAAGCCCAGAACATGTGGTGTTCGTTCAATTTAGTAAGCCCGCTCCAAGTGCCGTGGCGAGCGGACCCAAACGAGGTACACGAAAAGCAATCGAACTTTCCCGCAACCAGGTGGCGGAGGGAGTGACACGACAAGGAATAAATCGTCAACAAAATAACGTCGATCAGCATAATGACCGTGCCCACTCCAATGCCAAAACCGTTCGGAAAGCGAAAGGCGACGATCGTGTCGTACCAGAGAAAAGCCAGGATCACGCAAACGATATAGAAAAAATAGCGATGAACATTTTGGAGAATGAAAGGGAAGGACGTTTCGCCGCAGTATTTCTTGTTTCCCTTCTCACTCACCGCGCAAGCAGGCGGGTCTTGAAAAACACCGCGGTAATAAGCCTTTCTGTAGTAGTAGCACGTCAGGCGAAAGCCGAGCGGGCCACCGAGAATCAGGATAGCCGGTGAAAACGGCCACCAATGGTGTTCGGGATCGATCAGCGGCGAATAAAAGGGAGAAAGATACGGGGCGCTCCAATAATATTTGCCTTGGAGGGCTCGCCACGTGGTGTAAATGGCGAATGCGCCCAGCACGATAATAAAGGGTATGTTTTCAGTCCACCACGCGTCCCGGCGTTGGGTTCTGCCATAGCGTTGCACTGCGCCTGTTGTAGAGGTATCTGCCATCAGTTCACCGTCCCTGCAAACGGATAGAATACTCAAGAATCGCGTTTTTGCAAAACGGAATTTGCAAAAAAATACGATGCACCTCTCGTGCGAAGAGAAATTCTGTGGCACAGTAAGCGGCAAATGGCCGTTGTTGCCGAGAAGCTCAGACCAGCCGGTCGTATAGCCTTCTCCCATCCGAACTTCGGATTGTTCCTAATTGCGCGATGGTTCATCGTCTTCGCGACGGAAATGCAGTCCATTGCGGTCGGTTGGCAAGTCTACGACATCACCAGGCGCCCGCTGGACCTTGGTCTGGTCGGCCTCGCTCAATTCCTGCCGAGTTTTCTACTATTCCTCGTTTCTGGCCATACGACGGATCGTGTCAACCGCCGCCGGTTGCTAATGTATTGTTATATTGGTTTTTCGGTGTGTTCCGGGCTGCTGCTGACCATCGCGCTGCGCGGCGGACATTCCGTTTACCCCATCTATGGCGTCGTGGTCTTGATTGGAATCGTTCGATCGTTCAACGGCCCGGTGACGCGAGCGATTCTGCCGCAACTGGTCCCCGAGGAACATTTTCCCAACGCCGTGGCATGGGGTTCGGGCGCAAGCCAGAGCGCCAACATACTCGGGCCGGCGGCTGGCGGGCTCATCTATGCGGCGTTTCGTGGCCCTTCGGCGGTGTATGCGGCGGCCATGATCGCCGGGCTGGCAGCCGTGGCTTCGACGCTTCGCATCAAGCTTGTTTCAAAGGCTCGTCCGCGGGAACCAATGAGCCTCAAAACCGTCCTTGCCGGCGTTCACTACATTCGGAACCATTCGCTCATTCTGGGCTCCATTTCGCTCGATCTTTTTGCGGTTTTATTGGGAGGGGCCGTGGCGCTCCTCCCCGTTTATGCGCGCGAAATCCTGAAGACCGGGCCTTGGGGACTCGGATTGCTGAGGTGCGCTCCTGGAGTCGGCGCCGCCGCCATGGCGATTCTGCTCGCGCACCGTCCCTTGAAGGGCCGGTCTGGCGCGATCATGTTGTCTTGCGTGGGGGGCTTTGGCGTGTTCACGATTTTGTTTGGGCTTTCTCGCAATCTGGCGCTTTCCATGGTGGCGCTCGTGTTGGTTGGGGCCACAGACATGGTGAGCGTGTTTGTTCGGGCCGTCCTTGTGCAGATGGCAACGCCTGATGAGATGCGCGGCCGCGTGAGTGCGATCGAGATGATCTTCATCGGCGGTTCCAACGAATTGGGCCAATTCGAATCTGGACTTACGGCTGCTTGGTTCGGAACCGTGCCCGCAGTGGTGCTGGGCGGACTTGGTACCCTCGCCGTGACGGTTCTTTGGGCATGGGGTTTCCCTGAGCTTCGTCGCGCAGGCCAACTCGGTCCCGAGAGCTAGATTTCCGCCTGGGTCTGTTTTCAGTGCCCGCTCGAAATGAGGCCCCTTACTTGTGTCCCGAAACCAATCGCACGGTGCGGCTACGGGAGCAGTCTTTAATTCCCTATTCACAAGCGAAACCACTGTCTCAAGACTAAGTGCTTCTCAAAAAAAATATTTCGCAGCAACTTTGCAAACCGGCCACGCGTACTATGATGGAGAGTTCAATGATACTCACAAATGATGGCATTGCGATTCGCGCAGACCACGTGTCGCGGCATTATCAGATGGGCGCGACGTTGGTTCGGGCCGTGGAGGATGTCACGCTGGAGATCCCCGCAGGCGAATTCGTGGCCTTGCTGGGAAGCTCGGGCTCGGGAAAATCGACCCTCCTGAATTTGATTGCAGGCTTGGATCGTCCGACATCGGGAGGCATTTTTGCTCACGAACGCAACCTCGCGGAGATGAACTCGGAAGAACTGGCCCGGCACCGCAGCCATATGATCGGCATTGTTTTTCAGGCCTTCAATTTGCTGCCGCGAATGACCTTGGAGGAAAATGTGGAGTTGCCGCTGCGTTTGGCGGGCGTGGAACGCTCGAATCGGATGGGGCGCGTTCGCGACGCCATCCGGCACGTACGCCTGGAAACCCGTCTGACCCACCGCCCAACTGAGCTTTCCGGGGGAGAACAGCAGCGGGCCGCGCTCGCCCGCGCCCTGGTGAACCGGCCGGCGATTCTCCTCGCCGATGAGCCCACGGGGAATCTCGACAGCGCGACCGGCGATGAAATCATGCTCCTGTTGCGCGAGATCAACGAAACACTTCGGATGACCATCGTGATGGTGACCCACGAACGTCCCCGCGCCGAGCGCTTCGCACACCGAATGATTTTGATGAAAGACGGAAGGCTGGCCAGCAACGGAGGCCAGCCATGAAATTCCGCGACCTGATTGAGCTGGCCTGGCGCAACCTGCGTGAAGCGCTGCTGAGGAATTCTCTGACGACGCTCGGAATCGCGGTGGGAGTGGCGTCCCTGGTGGCGATGCTTTCGCTCGGGGTCGGCTTGCAGCAAATGGCGAGCCAGCGGCTTTCGAGCTCAGGATTGTTCGATGCCATTCTCGTTGCGCCGCGCGGGAATCTTCGAGGTTTCGCGCGCGCCGCAGGCTCCGGTCCGGCTGACGCGGAATCGGACCGTCCGCTCGATGATGAAGCGCGCCAGGCGCTCGATCATCTGCCCAACGTGGTCGAGGTGTACCCCGAGATTCGCTTTCCCACGGAGATCCGCTATCAAGGGAATCCTTATTCGACCATCGTTGCGGGAGTTCCCGCTTCGGCGCGCACCGGCGGCGCGTACGACGGAATGACGGGCTCCTTCTTTTCCGGACCGGACGCCGATGAAGCCATCCTCCAAATCGAGTTTGCGCGCGAGCTTTCTCGGCAACCTGATTCGCTGCTCGGAAACGAACTCGTGCTCCGGTATGCGGAGCGGCAAGCGCTGCCTGCGGAATCGGAAGCCGGCGCCTCGGAGTCCACGGGCTCAAGCGCCGGGGATGCCGAAGAGGACGCGTCGACAGGGTTTTCGGTGGTGCCGCGCGAAGAAAAATTGCGCATCGTGGGTATTGTGGAGACGGAGCCGGCCGCCGGCTTTGGGGGCATCGGTCGAGGGCGGGTGCTGATCCCATTGCAGGTGGCGGAGAAGCTGAGGGCCGCGCAAACCAATGATTTTCGCACCATGCTGGGCGCCGCGCCCGGCAAGACTGCTTATCAAAGCCTTACAGTGCGTGTGAAGGACCCGTCCCAGGTGAAGAACGTGGAGGACATGATCAAACCGATGGGCTTCGCCACTTTTTCGCTCTTCGACGCGACTAATAATCTCCGCCTGGTGTTTGTGGTGTTCGATCTGCTGCTGGGAATTTTCGGCAGCCTTGCGCTGGTCGTCGCCTCGCTGGGAATCATCAATACGCTGGTCATGGCCATTCTAGAGAGACGCCGGGAAATCGGAGTGTTGAAAGCGCTCGGCGCCGCCGACAGGGATATTCGAAGACTATTTTTTGTCGAGGCGGGAGCGATGGGCCTGCTCGGAGGCGTCCTGGGAGTTTGCCTTGGCTGGCTCATCGGGTTCGGCATGAACTTCGGCACGAACGTGTATCTGCGCCGCCAGGTTTTGCCAGCGATTACGGTTTCGTCCGTGCCCTGGTGGCTAGTGGGCGCTGCCATCGCCTTTTCCATCGCAGTGAGTCTGGCGGCGGGCCTCTATCCCGCATCCCGTGCCGCTCAATTAAACCCGGTGGAGGCCCTGCGGTATGAATAGGGCTCGCCGGCTTCTAATTCCGACAATTTTGCTGCTCCTGGGAGGCGCGATTTTCAGTTCCGGCACTCGCGCCGCCGGTCGCGCGGAATGCCTGTCCGTTCCCAGCAAGATCCTCGGCCATGCCGTACAATATTGCGTTTTTTTTCCTCCCAGTTACGACACGGATGCGACGCGCCGCTATCCAGTGCTTTACTTTCTGCATGGGCTCGGCGAAAACGCTCAGATCCTGCTGAATGCAGGCGGCTGGAATCTAATCGAGGATCTCTGGGAACAAAAGCGGATCGGTGAATTCCTGATCGTAGCGCCCGATGGAGACAGGAGCTTTTTTATCAATTCACGCGATGGAAAGGTTCGATGGCAGGATTTTTTTATCCGGGAGTTTATTCCTTTTATCGAAAGCCATTATCGCATTCAAGCCGGGCGTCGAACGCGCGGACTGGAAGGAATTTCAATGGGCGGCTACGGCGCCCTTCGATTGGCATTTCTCTATCCGCAACTGTTTGGATCGGTCAGCGTGCATAGCGCCGCGCTGGTGGCAAAGTTGCCGGATATCGAAGCGTCGAGCCCGCAGGAAGCAGCACTAGCGCGAGTGATGGGGCCGGCCTTTGGGGTTCCATTTGACCGCAAGTACTGGGATCGCAATAATCCATTCACCTTGGTTCGAGAAGGGCATCGCCCAGCAGGTTTGAAAATTTACTTCGATTGCGGAACCAACGATCGATTCGGATTCGACTTGGGAGCCCGGGCGTTTCACGATCTTCTCGTTTCCAAGGGAATCCCTCATGAATTTCATCTTTACCCCGGCGGGCATGACTGGACGTACTTCGCGGAGCATTTTTCGGCCTCGCTGGAGTTTGAGTCCCGCGCCTTCGGCCTCACTCCTTCCGGTAAATGACCTTTGAGAATGTGTCTTGCGGCGTGCGCTGGAGGCAATTCCCGGACCGAGCGTGCCTGCAGAAATGAAAATTGCGGATACAATGGGGGTGCAGACAACGGGGGATTCCTAGTTTGTTGACAATCCAAACAATTCGCACGGCCGCGGGGCGCATTCGCGACTCGATTTTTGTATCGCCGTTTGTGCGGTCGGAAACATTTTCGCAGCTCACCGGCAATTCGATCTTTTTTAAACTCGAAAATCTGCAGATGACCGGCTCCTTCAAGGAGCGCGGAGCTCTGAACAAGATTCTCCTCCTGACGGAGGAAGAGCGCCGCCGGGGCGTCATCGCGGCATCGGCCGGTAATCATGCCCAGGCCGTGGCCTATCACGCGACGAAGCACGGCATCGCCGCGGAAATTTGCATGCCTCTCACGACACCGATGATCAAGGTATCGGCCACGCGAGGCTATGGCGCCGAAGTGGTCCTGGCGGGCGCTAATTACGATGAGGCTTGCCAAGAGGCGCTGCGCCGCTGCCAGGAACGCAGCCTTACGTTCATCCATCCATTCGACGATGAAGCCGTGATTGCAGGGCAGGGCACGCTGGGGATTGAGATGCTGGATATCGTCGCCGATCTGGATGCGGTAATCATCCCGGTGGGCGGAGGCGGCCTGATTGCCGGCGTGGCCTGCGCATTGAAAGAAACGAATCCGAAGATTCAGGTGATCGGGGTGCAGGCGTCCAAACTGCCCTCGATGAAAGCGGCACTCGATCAGCACCAGCTCGTGACCGTGCCTGCCAGCAAGACCATCGCCGATGGCATCGCGGTGCGCCGCGCGGGCGATATCACTTTTCCGTTGGTTCAGAAATACGTAGACGAGATCGTCACCGTGGACGACGAAGAGATCGCCAATGCGATTCTCCTTCTCCTGGAAAAAGAGAAGACGCTCACGGAGGGTGCGGGGGCCGTTGCCGCCGCCGCCGTGCTCAATCGAAAAATTCCATACCAAGAGAAAAAACTGGGAGTTCTGATCAGCGGCGGGAACATCGATGTGACGCTGCTTTCGCGAATTATCGAACGCGGCTTGGTGAAGGACGGCCGGCTGCTGCGGGTCCGCGTCCACCTGCCGGACCATCCGGGCGCCTTGCAGCGTCTTGCGACAGTCATCGCAGACCATAAGGCCAACATCATTGAGACGCTTCACGACCGCGCGTATTATGGCGTGATTTTGGGAGATACCGTAATCGACATCACCATGGAAACGCGCGGTCCCGAGCACATCGCGGAACTGGAGGGTGCGCTGGACGCGGACGGTTACGTGCACGAGCGCGTGCAATAACATTTCGCAGCGCCTGAAGTGGCCGCCGACCGATCAACCCAGGAGATTGCGGCGCACGCGTCGATTTTTGCATCCAGGCGTTACTCTCTGGGGCACCCCCCCCGCGGCCTCCCACTCGGAAATTGCACGGGAAAAGGTAAACTGTCGCCTGCGCGAAGCACCTCGTGCGACGCCGGGACTCCCGGTCGGTGCAGCGCATCGAACCCCGGCGGATTGAGCAGCTGAATAGAACGGAGAATGATGAAGATACTTGTCACGGGTGGCGCGGGTTACATTGGCAGCATTACGGTGGAGCTTTTGCGAGCCAAGGGGGAGCAGGTTGTGGTTCTGGATGATCTGGCGCGCGGACACCGGTCCGCACTCGATAGTGACGTGCCTTTCTACCACGGCGTGGTCGGCGATCGCACATTGATTGCTCGCATTGCGAGAGAACACCAAATTGAAGCCTGCATCCACTTCGCGGCGCTGGCATACGTCGGCGAATCAGTGGCCGAGCCCAGAAAATATTTTGAAAACAACGTGGAGCAGGGAATCGCGCTCATGGGCGCGCTCTTCGATGCCCGCATTCGCCGTGTGGTGTTTTCTTCCACTTGCGCCACCTATGGCGAGCCCGAACAAATGCCCATTTCCGAGCGCTGTCCGCAGTGGCCCAAGAACCCCTACGGCTGGTCAAAGTTCACGATGGAGCGCCTGCTCGAAAGCTACGACCATGCCTATGGCCTGAAGTTTGTCGCGCTGCGCTACTTCAATGCGGCGGGGGCGACCAAGCATCGAGGCGAGCATCATGACCCGGAATCGCATCTCATTCCCAACGTCCTTGCGGCTGCCACCGGCGAACGCTCGGAGGTCGTGGTATTTGGACAGGATTATCCGACACCGGATGGAACCTGCATACGAGATTACGTCCATGTGGTCGATCTAGCCGAGGCCCACATTCTTGCCCTCAACTATCTTCGCCAGGGAGGCAAGTCGGATTTCATCAATCTTGGGACCGGACACGGCTACTCGGTTTTGGAAGTCATTGAGGCAGCCCGACAGGTCACGGGAGCTTCAATACGGGCTCGGATGGACGCGCGACGGCCAGGCGATCCCGCCCGATTGGTTGCCGATGCCAAAAAGGCCTGCACCGTGCTTGAATGGAAGCCTGCCATGTCCGATTTGCCGTCCATCTTCCGTTCTCAATGGGAGTGGCGCCGAGGACATTCTCGAGGCTACGCGGACTAAAACTTGTGAACGGCGTTATCACGACATCTATTCGATCCATCGAATAACGCGAGCTTTGTCCCAGGCTCGATCCGTGTATAATGCGCGCTTGCCAATAGACGGCCAAAGTGGTTTTGTCCCAAATTACAGAAGAAAAATATCGCTTTCCATGAAGCGCGGTCACGATAGCGTCGCTTGTTGGTGATTTGCCGGGACGGAGGTAAACAGGCTTCCCATGGACATACAAAAACATTGGTTTCAGCGGCTGGCACTGTTTCTTTGCCTGCTTTGTTGCTCTCCCGCGGCACTTCTGGCGCGGCCTGTTCCAGGGAGAGCGCAGACGGCTGCTGCAGGCGTAGCTCCCAGCGTTCAAGTTGACCGGCTTGCGGCCGTGGAGCAGGCTGCCGCGGATGCCAAGAGCTCAGCCGACAATGCCTGGATGTTGGTGAGCGCGGCGCTGGTGCTGCTGATGACCGGGCCTGGGCTCGCTTTGTTCTATGGCGGCCTGGTGCGCAAGAAAAACGTCTTGAGCATCATGATGCAGAGCTTCGCCATGATGGCCGTGATCACCGTGGTGTGGGCGATCGTGGGGTACAGCCTGGCGTTTGGCTCGGGATACAGTTTTATTGGCGGCCTGCACAATATTTTCCTTCGCGGGGTGGGTTTGCAGCCGGACCCCGCCTACGCCGCCACTATTCCGAGTCAGACCTACATGGTTTATCAGCTGATGTTCGCCATCATTACTCCCGCGTTGATCACCGGAGCCTTTGCCGAACGAATGAAGTTCAGCGCGATGTTGCTGTTTCTGACGCTCTGGTCGCTGTGCGTGTACGACCCGATGGCCCACATGGTCTGGGGCAAAGGAGGACTGCTCAACGCCGCACTGGGTGGCCGCTTCCCGATCCTCGACTTTGCCGGAGGGACCGTTGTGCACGTTACTTCCGGGGTGTCCGCGCTGGTTTGCGCTCTCTATCTCGGCAAGCGTCTCGGTTATCCCAGGGAGGCCATGCCTCCGCACAGCGTGGTGCTCAGTTTTATTGGAGCGTGTTTGCTGTGGGTTGGCTGGTTCGGGTTCAATGCGGGCAGCGCACTCGCCTCGGGCACACTGGCGACCAGCGCCTTCGTGGCGACGCATTTTGGAGCCGCGGCAGCGGTGGTGGGATGGAGCGGAGCAGAATGGATACGCAACGGCAAGCCCAGCGCGCTAGGCGCAATTTCCGGGGCGGTCGCTGGTTTGGTGGCCATCACCCCGGCCGCCGGTTTCGTGAGCCCAATGTCCGCATTGGTCATCGGACTCATCGCCGGGGTCTTCTGCTTCTGGATGGTGACAGTGGTGAAGTCGCGGTTCTCCTATGACGATTCCTTGGATGCTTTCGGCGTGCACGGGGCCGGAGGAACCATTGGCGCGCTCCTCACGGGCGTTTTTGCTTCGAGTGCGATCAACCCGATCTTTAAGGATGCCCATGGCAACGTGCTGCCATCGGGCTTGCTGGAAGGAAACGCGCACCAGATTCTCAATCAGTTGATGGGTGTGGCCGTTGCCTGGACGATCGCCATCGTGGGGACGCTGATCCTTTTGAAATTTGTCGATCTGGTGATTGGTCTCCGCGTTTCCGAGGACCACGAGACACAGGGCCTCGATCTTTCCCAGCATGGAGAGGAAGGTTACTACTGGGAGACTTCCGCTTAGCGGACGAGTTTACTCCCGCGATGTTTTCAAGGTTCTGTTTAGCGGAGCCGAGAATCGAGGCAAACCACAATGACAAAAGTGGAAGCGGTTATTCAAACGTCGAAATTGGACGCGGTCAAAGAGGCGCTTCACGAAGTGGGCGTTGAAGGCATGACGGTGCTGGAAGCGCGCGGTCATGGCCGACAAAAAGGCCACACGGAGTTCTATCGAGGCCGCGAGTACACCGTGGACCTGATTCCAAAGATCAAGATCGAGATGGTTCTCGCCGACGACATGGTGGAGAAAACCGTCCAGGCAATCGCGACGGCGGCTCGCACGGGAAAGATCGGCGATGGCAAGATTTTTCTCTCCAAAGTGGATGACGCCATCCGCATTCGCAACGACGAGCGAGGCGACGGCGCCCTATAGCGCCGTGCCGTAATTTAACTCGCGGATCCCCGATTCGTGTATCGCTGCAGGATTGCAGCTTATAATGTCGGTACACTCAGCACGCTAAAACGCTAAAAAGACCGCGCGAGCCGGGGTGGGTATTGTAAAGCGAAACGATGCGGTAATTGGGCTATCGCTCATATCGGCATGGCTACAAATCCCACACTGGCAAGCGAACTTAAGAAGCTTTACGCAAGCGAATCCTCGCGCATCCAACAATCGTTCGCCGCCACGAGCGACGGCCGCGAGACCCTCCTCGAACGGACCTCGCTGGTAGAATCCATCGCTTGCCGCCTCTGGAAAGAATTGATGTCACCCGACGTTGCAGGCCCGCGCAACTTCGTTCTAGTAGCGCTGGGAGGATTTGGACGGCGCTGGCTGTTTCCCTGTTCGGATGTCGATCTGATGTTCCTCCATGCGGGCGGGGATACCGAGAAGCAATTCAAGGATGCCATCCGAAGTTTCTCGCAGGAGATGTGGGATCTTCGGCTGAAACTCAGTCCTGCGACCCGGACGCTGGCCGAATGCGAGCGTTTTGATCCGAATAACGTGGAGTTCGCGATCTCCCTGCTCGATTGCCGTTACCTGGCGGGCGACTCCAGTCTCTTCGCGCGTTTGCACGATAAGTTGATTCCCAAGCTCGTGTCACGGGAATCCAGGCTGATTGTCCAGCGGTTATCCGACCTTACCCGCTCTCGCTATAGCAAGTTTGGCGATACCGTTTTTCATCTCGAACCGAATGTGAAGGACGGTCCGGGCGGACTGCGCGATTACAATCTGGCGTGCTGGCTGGCTCTCATCTCGTTCATGGAGGAACAGGGAGGCTGGCCCGATGAGTCAACCCTGCTGCCCTTGGCGCTGCGCGAGCCATTTGACAAAGCGCTCCGCTTCCTGATGTCCGTCCGCTGCTTTCTGCACTTCCGGCATGGGAGAGACGACAATACGCTTGCCTGGGCTGCCCAGGATGAAGCGGCGGTTCTCAAGATTGGCGCTCCCGGCACGCAGCCTCTGACTGCTTCGGATTGGATGCGCATTTATTTCAGTCACGCGCGATCGATCCACCGCGTGGCTTCCCAGCTCCTGGAGGAATTCCCCGCTGCGCGCGCATCTCTCTACCGGCAGTTTCAGAATTTGCGTTCACGCTTGTCGAATTCCGAGTTTTCGGTTGTGGACGGCAGGATTTTTCTCCAACGGTCGGAATCGCTGACCGATCCCGAATTGCCATTGCGCATGTTCCGCTTCATGGCCCGGCACGGCCTGGCCCTCAGCTCGACCACCGAACATCAGCTAGAGCAGGTTCGGCCGTCCATAGTCGCGGCCCATCCGCAAGGCGCCGAACTATGGCACTATCTGCAGGAGATTTTGCTCGCGCCGCACGCGGCGGATGCGCTGCGCGCCATGCATTCTCTCCGCCTGCTGACGGTACTTCTGCCGGAATTGCAGGGAATCGATTCGCTAGTCATACGCGATTATTCACACCGGTTTACGGTGGATGAACACACGTTTGCCGCCATCGAAAACCTGCATATTTTGCGGCAATCTCATTCCAGTTGGGACCAGCGGTATGCCGAACTTCTGGACGAACTCGAGCAGCCGGACCTGCTGTACCTTTCTTTGCTGCTTCACGATACGGGCAAGGCCGCCAAAACGGACAATCACGTCCTGGCAAGTGTCGAGGTCGCTAAGAGCTGCCTCGACCGGCTGGATTTGGACGCTCCCGACCGCGAGACTGTCCTGTTCCTTATAAATCGTCACATGGAATTGAGCGCCGCGCTGCGCCGCGACATCTTCGATCCCGATACCATCCGTCAGTTTGCCGAGAAGATGGAAACTCCGGAAAGGCTGAAGATGCTTTGTCTGCTGACCTATGCGGACATCAAAGCGGTGAATCCGGAGGCGTTGACTCCGTGGAAGGCCGAGAATATCTGGCAGCTCTACATCGGCACCGCCAATCACATGATTCGCAGCGTCGACGATCGCTATCACGTGGATGCAGATGACGAGGTTTTGGCCCATCTCCGCACTCTCGCTCCGGCTGCCGGAAACAAGCTGGAAAGCTTTCTCGAAGGCCTGCCTCGGCGCTATCTCAGGACTCAGGCAGCCAGCGAAGTCCTCAGCCAAATGGGGATGGCCTGCCGCCTCAGCGAGGATCCCGTACAACTGATGCTTGTTCGCGGGCGGCATTGGTACGAACTTACGCTCGTGACCTCCGACCGACCCTTTTTGTTTGCGAAGATGGCTGGCACGCTCGCGGCCTGGGGAATGAATATCGTGAAAGCGGCTGCATTCTCCAACCGGGCCGGAATTGTTGTGGACAGGTTCTTCTTCACGGATCGTTTTCGCACGCTGGAGTTGAACCTTCCGGAATGGGAGCGTTTCAAAACGAGCATTCACGATGTCTTGCTGGAAAAAGCAGATCTGGACCGTTTGCTGCGTGACCGCATGCGCTCGGAGAAGAATGCCGAGCCGAAGGTAAAGGTAGAGAATAAAATAGAAATTGATAACGAATGCTCCGCGCACAGCACCTTGTTTGAGGTGATCACGCAAGATCGGCCCGGCCTGCTCCACCGCATCAGCTCACAATTCTCACTGGAGGACTGCAACATCGAGATTGCCCTCATCGAAACCGAAGGCCAGATGGCCATCGACGTATTTTATTTGACCTCCCACGGTGCAAAACTGGAGCCGGAGGTCCAGAAACGCCTGTATGACGCTCTTCTCCAGGAGTTAGCCTCCCGTCAATAGACTTGAGCGTTGACAGGGGGATGCTGATGGCACATGCAGGTGCGGATTCTGATCCTTCCACCGACATATTGCATCCAACCTAGTAGTTGGCGCGTATGATAAACAAGTATGTTTGTGTGAGTTGGAGGAAGGAACATGCTCGTTAAGAAAAAAGAAGACCTGACCTATTCCGATGTGACACCCAAGAGCATTTATATGGGCCGGCGGAATCTTCTGCTGGGTTTCTTAGCGACTGCCGCAGCCGTTGAGGGATGGAAGAGGCTTCCTGAAGTCTTCGCCGGCCCAGCCACTGGCTCGGTCCCCGTCAAATTGAACGGAGTTGTCAAGGGCCCCTATAGCACCAACGAAAAGGTAACCCCTTATGACGAAGTGACGCATTACAACAATTACTATGAATTTGGCACGGGCAAGGGTGATCCAGCCCGAAACGCTGGTAACTTCGTAACGTCTCCTTGGACTGTTTCGGTGGAAGGCGAAGTGAACAAACCGCGCAAATTCAGCATGGACGAGATCATGAAGCTGGCGCCTCTCGAGGAGCGCATCTATCGGCACCGCTGCGTCGAGGCTTGGTCGATTGTGGTGCCGTGGGTCGGGTATTCCTTCAGCGTTCTAGCCAATCTCGTGGAACCAACGTCCAAGGCGAAGTATGTCGCTTTCCAAACTTATTTTGAACCGAAGCAGATGCCTCTGTGGCGAGACGCCGGCATTCAGTTGCCGTACGTCGAGGGTCTGCGCTTGGATGAGGCTATGAATCCCTTGACCTTGCTGTGCGTCGGTATGTATGGCGATACGCTCCCCAATCAGGATGGAGCGCCGGTGCGCATGGTAATCCCCTGGAAATACGGGTTCAAGAGTATCAAATCGCTCGTGAAGATTCGCTTTGTGAGGGAGCAGCCGCCGACGACCTGGAACATTGAAAACGCGCACGAATACGGGTTTTATTCCAACGTGAACCCGAATGTGGACCATCCTCGCTGGAGCCAGGCAAGGGAACACCGGCTGGGAGGAGGGCTCTTCGACAGGCCCATTCCCACGCAGATGTTCAATGGCTATGGCGATCAGGTTGCCAGTCTTTATACTGGCATGGATCTGCGGAAATATTTCTGACGCGAGGCCGCTGCGTTGAACGCAATTTTGACCAACAAGTGGACTAAAGTCCTGGTATTTGCGCTTTGCCTCGTGCCTCTGGCCGTGCTCGTGTGGCGAGGATTCCACCGCGACCTAACGCTCAATCCAGTCGAGTTCGTGGAGCACACCACCGGCGACTGGACGCTACGATTCTTGGTCATTACGCTGGCAATCAGTCCGCTACGAAAGATTTTGCGTTTGCCGCAGCTCATCCGTTTTCGCCGCATGCTCGGATTGTTCGCGTTCTTCTATGTGTGCCTGCACTTTACGACCTGGGTTACCATCGACCAGTATTTCGATTGGCATTCGATGTTGAAGGACATTCATAAACGCCCCTTCATCACGGTGGGCTTCGCGGGCTTCGTGTTGCTGATTCCCCTGGCTATTACGTCCTCCGCCGGTTGGATCCGCCGCCTGGGCGGAAGGCGCTGGCGATTGCTGCATCGCGCGATCTATCTGACCGCCGTGGCGGGAGTGATTCACTACTATTGGCTCGTAAAGTCCGACGTTCGCAAGCCGCTCGAATATGCCGGGATCGTCGGTATCTTGCTCGCCTGGAGAGTGGGCGAATGGATGTACGGGCGATGGAGAAAGCCCACGCCGCGCGCCATCCGGCCGAAGGAAGCGTCCGCTGAAACCGCCTGACTGCCGGGATCGTCTTTACAGCGACGGCAGTGGAGGCGAAACCGGGCGAACTCCAACTTGTTTTGCGCATTGCGCACCGGAGCGCGCGCATTGCAGAACACAATCGAAATCGCTATTCAGGTTCTGTCCGTCGTCAACTAGACCAGCCATTCCACCAAACGGCCAAACAATAAAAATCAAAATAATCCGAGGACGCTTCCTGATGAATCGTATGGGGCAATCTGGATCAGGTTTATTTATGCTCGTCGCCTCTTTGCTGGCATGCGGCATTCTTCTCACTGGATGTGATCGCAAATCGCAACGTGACGGCTCGGCACGCACCTCCGGGCCGGTCGCGAGCACGGATCCTCCCATGCCGATGTATAACGACGTGAACGTCCTCACCTATCACAACGACAATGCTCGGACCGGACAGTATCTGAACGAAAGCGTGCTTACGCCCCGTAATGTCAGTGCCGCCAGTTTTGGCAAGGTCGGATTTCTACCTGTGCAAGGTCTCGTCGATGCCGAACCGCTCTATGTCGAAAAATTGGTGATCAACGATACGCCCCACCGGGTCATTCTCGTCGCCACGGAACACGACTTGGTCTACGCGTTCGACGCGGACACGTTCACCCAGCTTTGGAGGGTCTCGCTGCTGGGTGCCCGAGAAATTACCAGTGACAATCGGGGATGCCAGCAAGTCACACCCGAGATTGGCGTGACCTCGACGCCTGTGATCGATCTAAAGGCGGGCCCACACGGCACTATCTACGTTGTGGCGATGTCCAAGGACCATGAGGGCCATTATTTCCAGCGGCTGCACGCCCTCGACATCGCCACCGGCGCCGAGATGCACAACAGTCCTATGACAATCGAAGCCACGTTCCCCGGCTCGGGCTCCGGTAGCAAGAATGGCCGCGTCATCTTTGATCCCAAGCAATACAAGGACCGCGCAGCCTTGTTGCTGGCTAGCGGAGTGATCTATACCACCTGGGCCTCGCACTGCGACGACGATCCCTATACTGGATGGGTTATCGGTTACGACGAATCAACACTCAATCAGGCGGGCGTATTGAATCTCACTGCGAATGGCACCGAAGCTGCCATTTGGATGACCGGCGACGGTCCCGCTGCAGATCCCGCCGGAAACGTCTACCTGCTCACCGGGAACGGAACATTTGACACCATGCTGGATCCGAGTGGTTTTCCGGCCCAGGGCGATTACGGCAACGCCTTTGTGAAACTCGGAATGAGGGGCGGTCGATTGTCCGTGATTGATTATTTCACGATGCACGACACTATAGCCCAGAGCGAGCAGGATGAGGACCTTGGGTCGGGCGGCATTCTTCTTTTGCCCGACATGATGGATTCCTCAAAACGAGTTCGCCACCTGGCCATTGGAGCCGGAAAAGACCAGATCATCTATACCGTGGATCGCGATTCCATGGGCAAATTCAACCCTACCGAAGACAGGGTTTTCGAGAAAGACATCTGGGCGCTCAGCGGAATGGAGTTTGCAAGCCCGGCGTACTTTAACAATACGGTCTACTATGGCGCTTACAAGGATTCTTTGAAGGCATTCCCCATCACCAACGGTATTCTGCCTCGTTTACCCTCTTCACAGACCTCGAAAAAATTCGATTATCCTGGCATTACACCTAGCATATCGGGGAACGGGACTTCGAACGGCATTGTTTGGGCCGTGGAGAACTCAGTCCCGGCCACGCTGCACGCTTATGCCGCCACCGATCTCTCGCAAGAGCTCTACAACAGCAATCAGGCGGGCCCTCGCGATCAATTCGGCCATAACAAGTTTATCGCACCCATGATCGCCGATGGCAAGGTCTATGTGGGCACCCCGACGGGAGTGATCGTCTTTGGGCTGCTCAAGTAGACCGGCATCCCACCATCCCAATAACGGCCTCTTCTCGTGAACGGCTTTTGCGAAACGGAGCGCTTGCGCTAGGGCTCGGAATCTGCCGCCAGTTAACGTGGGGACTCCTGCCGATGTGGTTGTTTCGTTTTTGCTGAGTCTATTGCGTGCGATAAACGCCCAGGCGATTGTTTTGCTCGCCGGCGTGCAGAGAGCTGATACACAGATCGGTTCCCGTCGAGCTGCACTGATAAACCTGATAGACAGGGAGATCCTCGGGCTGCACAACGTAGGTGCCTTTTTCCGTGTCGATAGCAAGCTCGTAATTGTCCAGGACGTATGGATTGCCCGGTGAAGCTCGCACCCGGAAGACGGCGGACCCTGGCTCGTAATTGCCGTAGCTGAAGCAGTAGCCGATACACGCCCGATCGATAATGTGTTGAATTAAGACGCGCGAGTCCGGCGATTGAAAAATAGTCGCCATCACGCGCCGATCTGGTGGCAGCTTGTGCACCAGTCGTTCCACTTGCTGTTCCATGCGACTGACAATCGCGGTGTCTTGATAAAGAAACGAAAAGAAGACGGTGGCAATGCCCAGCGACGCCGCCAGATGCCATTTACTCGGCCGCATGGCGCCCAGCACGCAACAGCCTGCGGCGGCCGAAAGGGTCGTCAACCGGTCGGTGATCAGGGCGATTGGAACGTGCTGCGGGAAGTGCACCCCTCGTGGAAACAGCAGCACGCCCAGCTCTGCAATTCCATAGAGCTGCAGAGGAAGGATGTACAGCTTCCAGAACGATGGCTCGCGGCGCCGGCGGATTGCATCGACGGCCAGCGCCATGATCGCGAACGTCGCGAGCGCTCGTTCCGGGATGCGGTATCGATTTCCGAACAGGATCAATTGGTCGGCGCCATTGAGCCAGTAAAGCGGCCACGATTGGGCTTCGACAGTGTAGTGGTGCCAAAAGTAATAATGAATGAACGCAGCCACGGCTGCAGCTACCAAAAACAGGGCAACGTGATAAAGCTCTGGCAGCGCTTCCGCAATGCCTACATAGGCACATGCGGCCAGCAGCCAGAAAAGGCCGAACGGATGCGCGACAGCGGCCAGCACGGCGATGGGGATTACCGCAAGCCGCTCCCAGCCTTTCCCTCTCCAGAAAATTGCCAATCCCCAAAAGGAAAGGCCCACGGAAAGGTAATAGTTGAAGAAGCCTAGCTGGAAAGTCCAGCCGTAGGTCACGAGCGCAATACATGGAAGAAGAAGCCAGGGCGTGCGCCGTGTCGCCGCGCATACGAGCGCGAAAATTCCCCAGAAGAAGATCAGGACAGCAATCGCCACGGCGACCTTTTCCGCCGCCGGCAATCCGAAAAGAGATCCGAAGCCGCTCAGCAGAAAATCGAAGAGAACGTTTGTCCATTGCCGGGCAAGCCACAAGCCAGGAGCTTGCCCATGGTGGATCAACTGAGTCAGCCACGCATTGTACGAATGACTTCCCAGGTCCGATGCCGCAATGACGCGGTGCCATAGGCAGGGTATTAGCACAACGGCGGAAATCACCAGCATCCTGAGCCAATGTTCACGGGCGAATCGAGCTGAGGGTGCCAGGGCCGACGGCGCACATTGCTTTTTCGGGATTGGTTCAGGCTCTCGGTGGTTTGCTGCGATGAGCTTCAGGTTCGTGTCGTGCGTCAATGTTCGAACCAGGTGATGATTTGTCCGCGGGCGATTTCGGAAGGGAAGTTAAATAAAGAAGGCGGGCCCGCGATTGCTGGCCCGCCTTCTCTCGACTAGAGGCTAGTGACGTTCGCAGCCTGCAGGCCCTTGGGGCCGCGTGTGACTTCAAACTCAACCGCCTGGCCTTCGTTCAGCGATTTGTATCCCTCTGCCTGGATGGCCGAGAAATGGACGAACACGTCCTCGCCGGACTGGCGCTGGATGAATCCGAAGCCCTTGCTGGCGTTGAACCACTTCACTGTTCCTTGTTCTCTCACTTATGTACTCGCTTTTCTTGTAAGCTATTTGTGCTTCTCGACCGCCTCCAGCCGTAAAGCAAAAAGGGCCGGCAAGTGTTAACCTGCAGCCCCTTCAATCGAATCTAAAGGTGTTACAAGAGCAACAAACGCAGGCCAAACGTAGCATGGTTCTTTTCCCATACCTAATGAAATCTTTGTCGCCGCGGCGCGGCTTGCGCTCTCTGGATTGCCACTGATTGCTGGGCATGTATGCGCGAGGTATGATGGCAATTCGAAGAGAGAGCGCGCTACATCGGGGTGGCTCGGGAGGCGCTCCTTCGGAGGCACGCCATGAAAAAAGCGCTCGTCATCGTGGGGATCGTGATCGTAGTTTTGCTCGTCATCGGCGCCATCTTGCCGTTTCTGATCGACGCAAACCAGTTCAAGCCGACGCTCGAAACCGATCTTTCGAGCGCGCTCGGGCGAAAAGTCGCCATCGGGAACATCCATCTCGCGATCTTTTCCGGTGGCGTCACCATCGACAACGTTTCCATTGCAGATGACCCCGGCTTCAGTAGCTCCCCTTTTCTGCAGGCCAAGAAGCTCACCGCCGGCGTGGCTTTGCTACCATTGATCTTTTCCAAAAAGATCGATGTGAGTTCTTTTACCGTGACCGATCCGCAGGTGGCTCTGCTGCGCATGCCATCCGGAACGTGGAACTTCTCGAGCCTCGCGGCAAGTGAATCGAAAACACAGCCCAAAGGTAGCAGTCCTTCCAACACCGCAAATTTCTCCGTCCAGAAAATCACCATTTCGAATGGCACGATCCGGGTAGGCACGACTGGTCCGGGAGGAAAAACGCAAACCTATCAAAACGTAACTTTGAAGGTTTCGGACCTTTCCCTTACATCACAGTTTCCATTTCAGCTTGCTGCCAAAACCCCAGGGAACGGGACCGTGGATGTGGACGGGAAGGCCGGTCCCATCAATTCAGCGGACGCCTCGCTCACGCCGCTCGATGCGAAGGTCGACGTGCATAATCTCGACCTCGCTTCCACCGGTTTCGTCGATCCTTCCTCGGGCCTTGCCGGCTTGTTCGATTTTTCGGGCACGCTTAACTCCGATGGCCAGCAAATGAATTCAAAGGGAACTGCCAAGGCGGACAAAATAAAGCTTGTCCCGGGTGGATCGCCGGCAAGTGTCCCGGTGAATATCGATTACGATACAGCCTACAATTTGAAGAGTCAGACGGGCAGCCTGACGCAGGGCAATGTCCACGTAGGCAAAGCGCTGGCCCATCTGGATGGGACTTACAACACGGCTGGCACCGAAACATCCATCCAGATGAAATTGAATGGACAGGGAATGCCCGTCACCGATCTCCAGGGCGTGCTGCCGGCTGTTGGAATCACGCTGCCTTCCGGATCTTCGCTTCAGGGAGGTACGCTCGATGCCAACCTCGCCCTGAGTGGCCCGGTCGATAAGCTCACGATTACAGGGCCGATAAACCTCTCTAATGGAAAGCTGGCCGGCTTCGACCTGAAATCCAAGCTCGGAGCCCTTTCATCTTTCACTGGTCTTGGGGGCAGCGGCGGTGGCAGCGGATCGAATACAGATATCCAGACCTTCAGCGCCAATATGCGCGTGGATCCTCAGGGAACCCATGCGGACAACGTGAATTTGATCGCGCCCGCCATCGGGACGATTACCGGCACCGCGAACATCAATGCGACCGGCCAGCTCAATTGCAAGTTGATTGCAAAGCTGACCGCCTCCAGCGGGGCTGCCGGTTCAGTGGCTTCGGCGATTGCCTCCTTCACGGGCGGCGGCAACGCTCGGTCTCTTAGCATCCCGTTTACCGTTACCGGCACAACCTCGAAGCCAATCTTCCTCCCGGATGTTGGCGGAGCCGTGAATAATTTGGTCAAGGGGAGTGCCAGCGGTGCTGGCAGCGCCGCGTCCTCGGCGTCGGGAATCCTTGGCGGCTTTTTGAATCGGAAAAAATCTCATTAGCACGCTGGCCGGAGTGCATTCGTGCAGCTCATTCCCGATGTGCTGCCTTGTCTATGGTGACATTGAGGAAGCCCCTGTTTTTCAGAATATGCTGCATGTACGAAGTCGATTTGCGTTATATTTTTAGTTGGATCATTGATCGACAGGTGAGAGGCAAAAGACATGGACAATGAGGCAGTGGCACCCATTCCTGACGTAGACGACCTCGAAGAAATCTGGGAGTGGATTGAATCCTTCGATTCGGTCTTGCAGGATGGCGGACCCGAGCTTGCTGCCAGGATTCTGGAGCAGATTCGCCAGCGAGCGTTAGCCGCGGGCGTGGAAGTGCCATTCACGGCCAACACGCCTTACCTGAACACGATCCCCGCCAGTCAGCAGCCACCGTTTCCGGGTGATCAGGAGATGGAGAGACGCATCAAGAGCCTGGTCCGCTGGAACGCCCTCGCCATGGTTGTTCGTGCGAATCGGGTGGAGCATAACATTGGCGGCCATATTTCCACTTACGGCTCCGCCGCCACGCTGTTCGAAATCGGATTTAACCATTTCTTCCGTGGCCGCACCGATAAATTTGAGGGCGACACTGTCTACTTCCAAGGCCATGCCGCCCCCGGGGTATATGCACGAGCCTTTCTGGAAGGCCGCCTTTCCATAGAGCAACTCGAGAATTTTCGACGTGAACTGAAACCAGGGGGTGGCCTCTCTTCTTATCCCCATCCTTGGCTGATGCCTGATTTTTGGGAGTCTCCCACCGTGTCGATGGGATTGAGCCCGATAATGGCGATCTACCAAGCTCGCTTTAACCGCTACCTTGAGAACCGCGACATGAAGCCGGCCACCGATGCCAAGGTCTGGGCTTTTCTGGGAGACGGCGAAACGGACGAGCCTGAGGCTTTAGGCGCCATCACGCTCGCATCTCGGGAGCAACTCGACAATCTCATTTTCGTCATCAATTGCAACCTCCAGCGCCTGGATGGGCCGGTACGAGGCAACGGCAAGATCATTCAGGAACTCGAGGCCGCCTTCCGAGGCGCAGGATGGAACGTCATCAAAGTAATTTGGGGATCTGATTGGGACTCGCTCCTCGCGAAAGATACCGACGGGCTGCTGGTGAAGCGCCTCGAAGAAATGGTCGACGGCGAATATCAGAAGCTCGTTGTCGAATCCGGCGCATACGTGCGCGAGCACGTTTTCGGGGCCGACCCACGGCTGCTAAAGATGGTCGAGGATATTCCGGACGAAAAGCTCCGCACGCTGCGCACGGGCGGCCACGATCCCCGCAAGGTATATGCAGCATATAAGGCGGCTTTCGAACATAAGGGAACTCCGACCGTCATCTTGGCGCGAACCATTAAGGGGTATGGCCTCGGTGAAGGCGGGGAGGGGAAGAACGTCACGCACCAGCAGAAAAAGCTGGACGAGGAGGAATTGCGTCATTTCCGCACCCGCTTCGAGATCCCCATCAGCGACGCGCAAATCGCTGAAGCGCCGTTCTATCGCCCGCCGGAGGACAGCCCCGAAATTCGATATTTGCGTGCAAGGCGCGAGGAGCTTGGGGGCTATCTTCCCCGGCGTAGCGTTCGTTCCCAGCCGCTGACCGTCGATCACAAAGAATTGTTTGAAGAATTTCTGGCGGGCAGCGAGGGCCGGGAAGTTTCCACCACCATGGCATTTGTGAGCATGCTGCGGAAGATGCTCCGCGACCCCGAAATCGGCAAGCTCGTGGTTCCAATTGTTCCCGATGAAGCCCGCACCTTCGGCATGGAATCACTGTTCCGTCAGGTGGGTATTTATAGCAGCCGCGGCCAGCTCTACGAGCCGGTCGATATTCACACTCTTCTGTATTACAAAGAAGCGAAGAATGGACAGATACTTGAAGAGGGCATCACCGAAGCCGGATCAATGTCCGCATTTATCGCCGCTGGTTCGGCTTACGCCACGCACGGTATCAACACGATTCCTTTCTTCATTTATTACTCAATGTTCGGCCTGCAACGGATTGGCGATCTTATCTGGGCCGCGGCAGATATGCGTTGTCGCGGATTCCTTCTCGGTGGCACCGCTGGGCGTACGACTCTGGCCGGAGAGGGCCTCCAGCACCAGGATGGCAATAGTCACGTGCTCGCGCTGCCGGTGCCGACGCTTCAAGCCTACGACCCCGCTTTTGCCTACGAATTGGCGGTCATCATTGAAGACGGCATCGAGCGCATGTACAAGAAGGGCGAAAGCATCTTCTATTATCTTACGGTGATGAATGAGCCGTATGCCATGCCTGCGATGCCTGTGGGTTCCCGCGAGGGGATACTGAAGGGCATGTATCGCCTGCGCGCTACGGAAAACAAGAAACCAAAGCTTCGCGCTCAGCTCTTCGGCAGTGGCGCCATCCTGCGAGAGGCATTGCGTGCCCAGGAAATTCTCGAGGAAAAGTACGGTGTCGCCGCGGATGTGTGGAGCGTTACCAGCTACAAGTCGCTTTATAGGGACGGTATCGATACGGAGCGCTGGAATCTCTTGCATCCAGGTGAGAAACCGCGACTGCCTTACGTCTCCAAATGTCTCGCCGATGCACCCGGCGTCCGTGTGGCTGCGAGCGACTACTTGAAGACGCTGCCGAATCTGATCAGTAAATGGCTGCCCGGCCCGATCGCATCCCTGGGCACGGATGGCTTCGGTCGCAGCGAGAGCCGCGCATCTCTACGAGATTTCTTCGAGGTAGACGCTCGCTTCATCACTCTCGCAACGCTCCATCAATTGATGGATGAGGGGAAAGTTCAGGCCTCCGTAGTCAAAAAGGCGATTGCGGACCTCGATATCAATCCAGAGAAGCCGAACCCCCACAATAGTTGAGTTCGGTTTTTATCCAAGCCTGCGGCAGGCGGCACTACTAGCCCGTTTTGGGCAAGCGCTTCCAGAGGTTCCAATCCCTGTCGTACGGATTGTCCGCCATGGATCGTGCCTCGTTCGCATCCAGATACGTGATATTTTGCCCCAAAGCCATGGCCTTGGCTTGCATGCTGGCGTTTTCCACGAGGTAGACGCTGCGCGCCACCGTCTGACCCAAGGAAGACCCTACGATGACCGCACCGTGCCCGCGAATTAGAGCTGCCGGATGACTCCCCAGGGTACGCGCAAGCGCATTGGCGAGGCTCGCGGTGTGGATCAGCATGCTGTTGTCATTTGCCTCGCGCGCAGTACGGATTTCAAAGATGGGAACACCTGGCCCGATGAACGATCCCATGTGATAAATAGGCCGCAGGATAACTCCTGTGACGCCAAAGGGAATCAGTTCCAACGCGTGGGAATGGATCACGGCAATTACATCGGGTCTCGCGCGGTATGTCTCACCGTGGATGAACCGCTCGCTATAGACATCTGCTCCATTGCTATTCAACGGATTGCTGTCCAGGTCATATGTCAGAATGTCCGCCCTGGTCACTAAAGCGGGTGCGATCGCACGAGCCATCAGGAATTGGTTGGGATTTTGGGGATCCCGGACGCTGACGTGGCCATACCCATCGACAATTTCCCGGTCGGCCAGAAAGTGGTTGGCGGTTACCAAATCATTCAACAGAGCTTCCGCGCTTGGTCCGGCGGGGGGTTCCGCCTCTGCAGCGGCAACAGTGGATAGGAAGCCTGCCAGCGCGGCTGAAGCTGCAATCAATTCTCGTCGAGTAATCGTCACGGTGCCCTCGTTTTCCTTAGTCTTTGTCCAGAGATTTTCAAGCAGGCGCATTGTACAGCGACTTTGAGTCGAAGATCGCGCATTCATCTGCTCCCGCGACCGATTGTTCGCAATCGCTAGCGCTCAGCAGTCCGACCGAGCTTGTTGCCCAAGTCCCTATAAAGTTCAGAGCAAAAATTAAAATGAGTTCAGGATGAATTCTTCATCAGCATAAATCTTTCTTTCGTCACCTGTACGGACGGACAGTGGCAAAAAATCGCCTGTCCGTTAGGGCAGGTTTTCTCGCTGCGTACCCGTTGTTAGCTGATTCACCACGAACGACCCAGCGCATCCCCAATTCCGGCGTGTCCGCATGTTACGCTGCAAGTTCAAGCAGTTCTAGTACTACGACTGCGAACGGATAATCATGTCTTCTCGACTTGGCGAAATCCTGGTTAAAGACAGCCTGATCTCCGCTGACCAGCTGAAGCAGGCGCTCGAGCACCAGAAGAAAAACGGGGGCCGGCTTGGCACCTGTCTGGTGAAATTGGGCCTTGTCAGCGACGACGACATTACTGCAGTTCTTTCCCGGCAATACGGCGTTCCGTCCATCAACTTGAAGTTCTACGAAGTCGATCCTGTAGTGATCAAGCTCGTGCCACAGGAAACGGCCGTTCGGTACCAGATCGTGCCACTTTCCCGCGTCGGCTCGACGCTTACGATCGCCATGACCGACCCCACCAACGTGTTCGCCATGGACGACATTAAGTTCATGACCGGATTCAACGTTGAGCCGGTCGTGGCCTCCGAGACCGCTATTACCGAAGCGATTCACAAGTTTTACGGCGAGGTTGAGAGCGTCGAAGAACTTGACAAGGTAATGAAGGACCTCGCCAGCAGTGAGGAGGCGCTCGAGCTGGCCGCCGAAGAATCCGAAATGGATCTGGCGACTCTGGAAAAGGCGGCCGAGGAAGCTCCCATCATCAAGTTAGTAAATTTGATTCTGACAGACGCCGTAAAGCGGGGAGCGAGCGATATACACATCGAAACATACGAAAAGGAATATCGCGTGCGGTTTCGCGTTGACGGCGTTCTCCAGAATGTCATGGCTCCGCCTCTGAAATTGAAGGATGCGATTACCAGCCGCGTCAAGATCATGGCCAAGCTCGACATCAGCGAGAAGCGACTACCGCAAGATGGCCGCATCATGATCAAGTACATGAAGGAAAAGAAAAAGAAAGAGCTGGATTTCCGCGTATCGACCGTTCCCACGCTGTTCGGCGAAAAGATCGTTCTCCGCTTGCTCGACAAAGAAAATCTGCGCCTGGATATGACCAAGCTCGGCTTCGAGCCGGAGTCGCTCGAAAAGTTCGAACGCCAGATCCTGAAGCCCTATGGAATGGTATTGGTGACCGGCCCGACAGGGTCCGGCAAGACGAACACACTCTATTCATCCGTCGCGCGGCTGAACACACCGGAAACGAATATCATGACCGCGGAAGACCCGGTCGAATTCCAGTTGGCCGGTATCAATCAGGTTCAAATGAAGGAGCAAATCGGGCTGAATTTTGCCTCTGCCCTGCGCGCCTTCCTTCGCCAGGATCCCAACATCATTTTAGTGGGAGAAATCCGCGATTTTGAAACCGCGGAAATCGCGGTGAAGGCTGCGCTCACCGGTCACTTGGTGCTTTCCACGCTCCATACCAATGACGCTCCTTCCACCATCAGCCGCCTGATGAACATGGGCATCGAACCATTCCTGGTCGCCACGTCCGTGAACCTGATCTGTGCGCAGCGGCTGGTGCGGCGCATTTGCTCTCAGTGCAAGGAGGCTCTGCAGGTGCAGCCACAAGTATTGATCGATGCCGGTTATACGGCAGACGAGGCTGCGCGGGTTACCATCCAGCACGGCCGGGGTTGCGCCACCTGTAATAACACCGGCTACAAAGGCAGAGTTGGACTTTATGAAGTGATGGAAATCAACGACGACGTTCGCGAGCTTATCTTGGTGGGCGCTTCGGCCATCGAGCTCAAGAAAAAAGCAATCGAAAACGGAATGATCACGCTGCGTCGCAGCGGGCTCACCAAGGTTGCAGCGGGACTTACAACCATGGAAGAAGTCGTGCGAGAGACGGTGCTGTAACCGGAGGACGAAATGGCTGGCATCACGCTAAGTGAACTTCTGAAAAAGATGATCGAACAAGGAGGCAGCGACCTTCACCTTTCGACCAATAGCGCTCCGCGCGTCCGCGTCCACGGGAAGCTGCGGCCGCTCGATATGCCTCCGCTTACGGCAGCCGATACGAAGGCTCTAGCCTATAGCGTGCTCACCGACGTGCAGAAGCATCGGCTTGAAGAGAATTTGGAGCTCGACTTCTCGTTTGGGTTAAAGAGCCTCGCGCGGTTCCGCGGCAACATTTTTCATCAGCGCGGAGCGGTTGCCGCGGTTTTTCGCACCATTCCGTGGGAGATCAAAAGTTTTGACGCCTTGGGGCTTCCCCCGATTGTGCGGGCACTGTGCGACAAACCGCGTGGCCTGGTTTTAGTGACGGGACCAACCGGCTCCGGCAAGTCCACGACGCTCGCCGCCATGCTCGACAAGATCAACAACGAGCGTGATGAACATATGATCACGATCGAGGATCCCATCGAGTTCCTACATAACCACAAGAAATGTCTTGTCAATCAGCGTGAGGTTCACTCCGATACGCATTCCTTCGCGAATTCGCTTCGCGCGGCGCTTCGAGAAGATCCGGACGTGGTGCTCATCGGTGAAATGCGCGACCTCGAGACAATTGAGTCCGCCCTGCGCATTGCTGAAACCGGACACTTGACCTTTGCAACGCTGCACACAAATTCGGCGATTTCGACGATCAACCGCATTGTGGACGTCTTTCCCGCCCATCAACAGCCGCAAGTCCGCGCGCAGCTTTCCATGGTGCTTGAGGGAATCCTTTGCCAGTCGCTCCTGGCTCGTCCCGATGGACGCGGCCGCACCATGGTGATGGAAATCCTGATACCGACTGCGGCCATTCGCAACTTGATTCGTGAAGATAAAATTCACCAGATTTATTCCGCAATGCAAACAGGAACGGGCCAAACCGGAATGCAGACCTTCAACCAGAGCCTGGCGAACGCCTATTCCCAGAAGTTAATCACTTTGGAAACGGCTCTCGCGAGGTCCTCCAATCCGGATGAATTACAGGATTTAATTAACCGTGGGGTGACTTCGCCGCTCGCGGGCGGCCGGGTCCCGGTCAGACGCTAAGACGAGAGGGAGGTAAACAGATTATGCCGGTCTACACCTATCGCGGAGTGAACCGAGCGGGTTCGAACGTCTCCGGGGAGCGTACGGCTGCGAGCAAATCCGAATTAGCTGCGCTGCTGCGCCGGGAACAGATCAATGTGAGGAAGCTCTCGGAAAAAGGTAGGGAGTTCAACATCCCTACTTTTGGAACGGGCGTGGATTCGAAGGAATTGGCCATTTTCACCCGGCAGTTCTCGGTGATGATCGATGCCGGCCTGCCATTGGTGCAATGCCTGGAAATCCTTGCCGGCCAGCAAGAGAACAAGACGTTTCAGAAAATCCTCATAAGTGTGCGCGCTTCAGTGGAAGGTGGAGCGACGCTCTCCACGTCCATGAAGCAATACGAGAAGGTTTTTGACCCTCTGTATTACAACATGGTCGAAGCTGGTGAAACGGGCGGTATTCTCGACACCATTCTGCAGCGCCTTTCCACTTATATCGAAAAGAACGTCAAACTAAAGAGGGCCGTTAAGTCGGCCATGATCTATCCCGTTTCGGTCATCGGGATTGCAGTCGTGGTCATCATACTGCTGCTGTGGAAAGTCGTGCCGATTTTCGTAACCCTGTTCAATGGACTGGATGTCACCCTTCCCTTGCCGACGCGCATCGTGATCGGATTGAGCAACTTCGTGGGTAGCATCTATGGCGTAATGATCCTGTTCTTCGCGGTAGCGACCGGGTTCGCCGTGAAGTTCTGGTACGGTACCCCGAAGGGCCGCATGACGATCGATGGCGCCTTGCTCAAACTGCCGGTCATCGGACTTGTCCTGCGCAAAATCGCAGTCGCTCGTTTTACAAGAACGCTGGGCACTCTGATTTCAAGTGGCGTCCCTATTCTTGAGGGCCTCGATATCACCGCGCGAACGTCGGGCAATGCGGTGGTGGAGAGAGCGATCTCGCAAACCCGGAAGGCAGTCGAGGCTGGCCGCTCCCTGGTGGATCCGCTCAAGGAAACCGATGTTTTTCCAGGCATGGTCACCCAGATGATCGGCGTCGGCGAACAAACAGGCGCGATGGACGCCATGCTCCAGAAAATCGCTGATTTCTATGAGGACGAAGTAGATGCGGCCGTCAAAGATTTACTGACTGCGATCGAGCCTGTCATGATCGTTTTCCTCGGTATCGTGGTTGGTGGCGTGGTGATTTCGATGTATTTGCCGCTTTTCTCGTTGATCGGCAAGCTTGCAGGACACTAAACCCGGCGGCCTGCCAGGCTCCGCGAGCCAGACCTGGCCGGCCGACTCCCCACCGAAGCGAACTCAGTTCGCGGGTGGGTTGGAAAGCCAACGGTATTTCCGCATGGAACTTACACCCAGTGCGAGTGAATGGCTGCCCTGGCTGGGCCGCGTACGATTCTTGATCATCACTTTCCTGGTGATGCTCGTGGTCGTCGTCCGCCAGCTCACTCCAATTCAATTGCCGGTCCACACACTCATCCCTCTGATCATTCTCTGGTATACGCTTGCAGGCCTCTACCTCGTTTTGCAGCGCTGGCTCCCGCAGGCTCGCTGGCAGATTCCGCTTCAGATGATCTTGGATCTTTCGATCATCACCGGTGTGGTATATGCCACCGGCACGCAGGATAGTGACTTCATCTCGCTATACCTCCTGGCCATCTTGATGGGCACGATTCTATGTTCCCGGCGCGGGGCATTCCTGGTGGCTGGAGCGAGTTTCGTGCTGCTTGGATGCGTGGTTGAGCTGTCCTACTACGGCTACCTCGCCCGTACGGCGAATTCGATGCCGACTGCTCTCGCCCTGGAATCCTGGCTCGCCAGCAACCTTTTCGCCTTCCTGGCGGTTGCTTACCTGGGAAGCCTTCTAGCGCAGACCATTCGGACCAAGGGTGTCCAGCTGGAGAAGAAAAGCGAGGAACTAAAAGATCTCCAGGCTTTCAACCACGACATTATCGAGTCCATGCGCGGCGGCCTGCTCACGACAAATTTGGATGGCCGCATCCTGTTGCTCAATCGCGCCGGCGCCGAAATAACGGGACGCGCCTTCGACCCCCTGCGTAGCGACAAAGTTCAGGACGTTCTTCCAGGCTTCTGGCCTATCGACATTGACGATCAGGGAAATCCCGCCGCCCTGAGGAAAGAAATCGAGTTCCACACGCCGGAGGGCACAACTCGCTTTCTGGGCGTCTCCATTTCTCCCCTGCGCACAGCGAATTGCGCCACCGGCTTTGTGTTCAATTTTCAGGATCTCACCGAACTGAAGCGTCTGGAGCGCGAAGTAGTGACCAAGGAACGAATGGCGGCGCTAGGCCGACTTTCCGCTGCCATCGCACACGAAATTCGCCAGCCGCTCACGGCCATGACGGGTGCGCTGAAGGAACTGGCACGCCTGGCCCCGCTCGAGGAAGATGATAAGAAGCTTGTCCAGATCGTAAGCCGCGAATCCCAGAGACTGAACCAGATCATCACGGACTTCCTGGACTACTCACGCGAAAAGACATTCGCTTTCACGGAAGTGGACATCGCGGCGCTAATCGAAGAGACACTCTTGCTTCTCGATCGCGACGCAAGCGCCAGCCACAAATACAGGATTGTGCGGGCATTCGCCCCGCAAAAATTTCGCGTCCGAGTGGACCGCGACGCCATGAAGCAGGTTCTGTGGAATCTTTGCAACAATGCCTTGCGCGCCATGCCCGATGGCGGCGTGCTCACCGTCTCCCTCGGCGGTGACTCCGATCACGTGCATATATCCATCCGCGATACCGGCATCGGGCTGGATTCGAGCGAGGCTGCCAGGCTTTTCGAGCCCTTTCAGTCGGGTTTTATTGGAGGCACGGGATTGGGGCTCGCGATTGTCTATCAAATTCTCCAAGCACACCGCGGCCGGATCCGGGTCGAGGCTGAAAAAGGACGGGGTGCCGAGTTCACGATCGAGCTGCCACGTCCAGCACCGGTGCGCGCCCTCGGACGTTCGGTTGTGCGGCCCGCGATTATCGGTGAACCAGAATTAGTACGTCCATCAGGGAAAGGCTAGCCCGCGAATGGCTCAATTGTTGATTGTCGACGACGAGCGGTCGATTTGTGAATTGCTCGAGATTAGCTTCCGCAAGCAAGGTCACAAGGTGGAGGTGGCCAATAGCGGGGAAGCCGCCAAACGCCGGCTCGCATCGCAGATGTTCGACATTGTTGTATCGGATATTTGCATGCCCGATATGGACGGTGTCGAGCTGCTCCGTTATTGTAAAGAGGTCTCTCCGGCTACCACATTCATTCTCATCACCGGCGTCCCCACGATCGATACAGCCATCGACGCCGTGAATTTCGGCGCCGACCGTTACGTGATTAAAGGCGACCGCTTGCTCGACGAACTGCGGCCCGCAATCCAGCAATGCACGGAAAGCCTGGCCTTGAAGAAGGAGGCTGGTTATCTCCGCCGCGAACTTCGCCGTCTCACCGGACTCGATCACATCATCGGCACGAGCCCGAAGATGCGCGCCATCTTCGACCTGATCGGGAATATCGCCCCGCAAAACAGCCGAGTTCTGATTACGGGCGAAAGCGGCACGGGAAAGGAATTGGTCGCGCGGGCCATCCATGAAAACAGCGCGCGCGCCAGGAACCCATTTATCACCATCAATTGCGGGGCATTTCCCGAGACGCTGCTTGAGTCCGAACTGTTTGGCTATGTCAGAGGCGCTTTTACGGGAGCGAATGAAAATCGCGGAGGGCTTTTCCAGGCTGCGCACGGCGGCACTCTCTTCCTGGACGAGATCGGCAACATGAGCGTCACCATGCAGGTGAAGCTATACCGTGTGCTGCAGGAGGGCAAGGTTCGTCCTATAGGCAGCACGGAAGAGTCGGATGTGGACGTCCGCGTCATCACCGCCACGAACAAGGAACTCGAAAAGGAAATTGCGGAAGGCCGTTTCCGCGAAGATCTCTTCTATCGACTCAGCGTCATTCCGATCCAGCTTCCATCCCTTCGCGAGCGCCGGGAGGATATTCCGCTGCTGGCACGGGAATTTCTCGGGCGCTTCTCGAAGTCGATGGGAAAACAGATTGATGGCATCGAGCCGGAAGCCATGCGCCGCATGGAAGTTTACGATTGGCCCGGGAACGTCCGTGAACTTGAGAATACGATCGAGCGGGCGGTCGCCTTGGAGGTCAGCCACCGCATCACCGTCGATGCGTTGCCGGATCGCATTCGCAACCGCTTTCAGGATTCCGTGGCTCTTGTTGCCAACAACGGAAACGGCACGGGCGGCGGCCATGGCGCTCTTCTGCCGGAAGAAGGGCTCGACCTGGAAACTCACATTCAGGAGGTTGAGCGGTCCTACCTGCTTGCTGCCCTGGAGCGCTGCGGCGGCGTCCGCACCCACGCGGCGGACCTGCTCAAGATGTCATATCGTTCATTTCGCCATTACGCGAAGAAATATGGAGTCTAGCGGTCCGCAATTTCGTCCCTGCACTGAACGGCAGTCAACGCACCACCGGCTGCACATCGGCGCGAATCGGCTACTGCCGAGCCGCGATAACATGTTTGAGTCACAAGAGGTTCCATCTGTTTTGGTCATTTCGGACGGCCGAAAAGTGTCACTTCCCGAGCGCTTTCTACGATGCGTGGCTGGTCGCTCTTCGCGCTTCCGCTCAACCGTGACGGCAACTACCTGAAACCGTGGGGTATAATGCCTCTGTGTCGCGAGAGTAAACCCCTACCACGCGCCTGGCATCCACCTTGCAATATATCCGGGCGTACCCCGCCGGGGAGTACAAAAAGAGATTCTGGAGCGACTGCTCCTAGGAGAAATGAAAATAATGATTAAGAAACAGAAGGGCTTTTCACTAATTGAGTTGCTGATCGTCGTGGCGATCATTCTGATCATCGCGGCCATTGCAATTCCGAACCTGCTTCGCTCGCGCATGGCCGCCAACGAAGCTTCTGCCGTTGGTTCGGTTCGCACGATTGTCACTTCCGAAGTAACCTACACTTCGACGTATGGGGTTGGCTTCGCGCCAACACTGGCTGATCTTGGTGGGACTACTTCCCCATGTGTTGCGGCGTCCACCTCGGCTTGCTTGCTCGATTCCGTGTTGTCGGCCGGAACCAAGAGCGGGTACGCCTTTTTAGCAACTGGCGGAGGTGGGAGCGGCACTGCTTCCGTTCCGGACACCACATTTGAAGCCTCGGGCATACCAGTGTCCGCGTCGACTGGCACTCGTGCCTTTTGCTCCGATGAGTCCGGCGTAATTCGCTTTCTCGCCGCGGGCGTTGGCGCTTCGGACCCGGCAACAGACACGGCTTGCGAAGCTTGGACTCCACTTCAGTAGTTTTCCCATCGGCCAAAGCGGGGAGGAAGGATGACTTCCTTTCCCGCTTTTCCGTTATTTCAGGATCGCAGCATGGAACGGTGGTTGGATCGAATATGCGAGTAACGAAAAAGCCCGGGGAGCAAGCACGTAAGGCACGTCTCGAAGCCGGCTTCTCGTTGATCGAGCTTCTGATTGTGGTGGCCATAATCCTGGTTATTGCGGCCATTGCCATTCCGAGCCTGCTCCGTTCGAAAATTGCCGCGAATCAGGCTGCCGCAGTGGAAAACGTTCGCACCATCACTACTGCTTCGGTCGTCTACAACACCACCTGGGGCGATGGCTATCCATCAGCATTGAGCACCCTTGGCGGTAGCGGAACCACGGCGACGTGCGACCAGGCCAATCTGCTAGATTCGATCCTTTCGACTGCTCCCTACACGAAAAGTGGTTATGTTTTCGCCTATAACGGCCAGGAAGGAAAGGTTGCGCAAGCTGCCGGGTGCGGAAGCCCCGGTTTTCTCGGCTATTTGGTTACCGCAGCTCCTCACAACGAGAACATAACGGGGATTCAAAGTTTTTGCAGTGCCGAGCCGGGCATCATACATGTTGACGTTACGGGGAGCGCCGCAGCTTCGGAAACGGCTTGCGACGCGCTCCCTTCGTTGCAGTAGTGAAACTTCGAGTTTGCTTACGTTCGCGTCGCGGGCTAGCGATGAATGTCTTAGGATCGCTCTTTTCAAACCGTTTTCAGTCACCTGTAACCCAGAAGCCGCGCAAACCTACGAGGGCTGATTTACGGCACGCGACGACCAGCAAACCAACTCTTGTCCCTACATAATATGGTCGAAATTCCTCCAATCGTTCCCCAGGCTCACAGCCAAATTCCCGACCAGGAAAGCCCGTGGGTAGCGTCCGCACGTTTTCTGCTCGTGTGGTTGTTTCCGGCCCTGCTAGGGGTGTACCTGAAGTGGTATTTGATGGTCGATGAGAACGGATTTGCAAGAGAAGCCCGCTCGATGGGGCTTCGATTCCTCGGCAGCATTGACCGAATCAGCTTCTTCCGCGCGGACATAATCATTGGGGGCTTGGTTATTCCGCTCGCTCTTCTTATCCTGAACCGTTATATGCCCAATTGGTGTAGAGCGACGCTTACCGGCGCAGTCAGCGGAGCCTTCTTGGCGCTTGTCGCCACCCAGCTTTTGGCGATCAAGGAGGTTGGAAGATTCAGTTCGTTGACCATGATACTGGTCGGGTTGGATTGGGGATGGCATGAGCCTGCGTCAAATTTTTCATACTTAATCTCCAAGGAAAGCCTCCTTTTGATTGCTTCGATCATCGGCATGAGTGCTACTTTGGCATGGGCCGTCAGAAATGGGTCTCGAAAGAGTTCGAAGCGGGCTTGCGATAGTTGGAAAATCGCCGGTGAGCTGTATCTGTTCGCATTGATTGCGATCGTTTTGATTTCTTTCAAGTCGGACGTTCTCAGGTCGCCCTATCAGGAGAGCGCCTTCGTTCGTTCGGCAAGCTCCCTTTGGACGGAAAATGCCGTGGATACTGGTGAGTTCGCGGGTTACGAATTCCAGCCGACCGCCGGTGCAGTTACCACGGATATGTCCTCTTTATCTGAAGCAAGCCTCATTGCCCGCTATCGCGAGCTCACCCACGCCCCAGTCGATCAACCGGACCCGCGGTACTTTGGAAAAGAAAAAGGGGCTAATGTCCTCTTCTTCGTTTTGGAAACGACGCCGGAAACTTATCTGCCCGTGGACGACGACATGGAGCAGTTCCCTAACATGGCTCGTTTGCGCGCCAATTCATTCGTTGGAACCCGGCATTACACGACGTTTCCAATCACGCGTTGCGCCCTGTTTTCGGTGTTCAGTTCATGGTACCCAATAGACGATCCTCAGCATGTGTTTGCCTCCCCCGCAGCGGATGCGCCGCGTGATTTCCTTCGGCGGTTGGCTTCCGATGGCTATGAGACGGCCGATTTTTCGCCTCTTCGAAACCCTGAAATTTCGGCTGAGGCACTGTTCGCCGGAGTGGGTTTTGCGCGGCAGTATTCTCCGGACGTGGCGATCACCAATTACGATAGGCAGTCCTCTTGGAAGGAAATGCGCATCGCCGCCGACACATCCGCCCTTCAGCTGCTGAAAGGAAAGATCGACCAATGGATAGGACAAGGCCACAAATTTGTCGCTGCGTTCGTGCCACAGATTGGACATTTCCCGTATCCCGACTCGGGTTCCGGGAATAGTCCAGACGAGTTGAGGAAGCGCGGCAGGGCTATCCTCGCCACGGAAGACGCATGGCTCGGGGAGTTGATGGATGAGTTGCAGAGACATGGCCAGCTGGATAACACGATCATTGTCATCTTGGGTGACCATGGACCCCGAACGATAGAAGAGAACCCTGACCTTCGCCGCGGCACCATCGATGAAGTCGCATTCCATGTTCCTCTGTTCATCTATGCGCCTCGCGCACTCCAGCACACAAAGGAAATCCCGTGGCTGACATCTCACATTGATGTAGCTCCTACCGTGTTGGATCTCCTTGGGGTAGTGGGAGACAGGGACTCTGAGCAGGGTTCCGCTATTTGGAACCGTGCCCTGGCGGGACGAACCACGTTCTTTTTTGCGAAACAGATGTTCGGGGCGGACGGGTATACCTCGGGCGGCCAATTTTTCATGTGGCATTATTTTTCTGATACCGTGTATCAGAACTC
>DATLST010000043.1:0-32100 GCA_035534055.1 Candidatus Acidiferrales bacterium
TGCCGCTGTCTGCGCCTTCGTGTCCCCATTGCCATCGAGGTTTCTCCACACTTCGATGGCATTCTACACGTACTTCTGACTTGCGGAAGCTACATCAACCTACAAAGAAATAAAAAACTGACTTTCACCACAGGCTGCTAGCGATGGTTTGCCTTACGATATAGTCGACGATGTAGTCCGGAGTATAGTAGACACCTCCGGCTTTGCGTACTTCGGGTTTTTCCTCAATCTTGGCCTGATGTCCGGCCGTGAGCCGAATCACCTTGCCCAAGAACCGCTCATAAACGGTCCCAAGAATTTCGACAGGCATTACGCCGAACTGATAGGGCGAGCCGTGAGAGAAATAGAGGCTTTGAAGAATGGGCTTGAAGATTTTGTCGTCTACCGCCAACTTGGGTGTGATCCGGTCGGGTTCCTCGGATACACCGCTTTCCTTCTGGAAGTGGAACAGACCCGAATTGTATTTTTGGTCAGCCCGCCGAGACAGGTCGTGCATGAAGCGGGAGAAGATGTCAGGCCGTTCGCAAAGCTTCAGAAGCTGTTCGTAAGGCTCCAGCCCGCGGTCTTCCGCCATGCGGAGAAACACCACACGATCGATCGTCAATTGAACAGCCGCGTTGAGGTCATCCAGGGAGAGATTCTTGTTCCGAAGGGCGATGTTACCTGCCAGTGCGAGCCGCCAGCCCTCCATTTCCTTCAGAAACTCCTCGTCTACTTCGGACGTGCCGCGCTTGCGCTTGGACGCCGCGTATTGGTCAAACGCTCCCGACCAAACGGCGTCACGTGAGAACATGTCCCATAGCTCGCGCCAACGGTCGGGATATTCATCGAAATGGAAATACTGGGTGCGCGCGTGGCTCGCCTTCTCGCTCGGGCGAGGGCGCAGGGTACAATCGTAAACGGCAAGTTCCTCAAAGTCCGTGAGAATGGACAGCGCGAGTTTGGCGCTCCAACCGTAGCGGCGAAGCTGGAACGCAGGGGCAGGGTCCGCGCCGATATTAACGCCGCATCTTTTGGCCTCAGCGTAAAACTTCGGCAGGGAGCCAACGCGGAAGGTGTAGTCCGGGGCCTTCTGTTGCCCTTCGACATCGAGACTGTCTTCGGGAATCACTTCCCGGTACTGTGGCGCAGTCATGGACTTGTTGCCGACGTCCCACCCGAGGGCTTCAAAGAGAGGGTCGATTAGTGACTGGCGGATGTGGGCTTCTTTGACGCCGGGTGCGAGAAACGCTTGGCGGTTTGTCGTGAAGTAGTGACACAGCTTCGTGACTACTTCCTTGCCTTGGTCAGCAGTCTTCGCTGGAGGTGCATCCATGCGGGGTTGATTCTACTCGGATTTGCCCAAATTAGGACACCACCGACGAGTACATGGGCTTGCCTTCAGGCACAGCGCGGCGTAGGATCAACATTTGGCTTTTGTGCCTTGGCCCTCCTGCTGTAACGCTTCGTGCAAGAACAGGGATGGGCAAGGTGCGACTCATGAAGGCACGGAGCATCCAGGGTGAACGAGAAGGCCCGAACCAAAGCAATCGTGGTGGTGGGGGCGCAGTGGGGCGATGAAGGAAAGGGTAAGGTGGTCGATTACCTCGCCGCGTCATTTGATTACACAGCGCGCTATGCTGGCGGACACAACGCTGGCCACACCGTTATTTTCAACAGCTACCGTTTCGTACTGCAACTGATTCCCAGCGGCATCTTGCGGCCGGGAAAAAAGGCCGTGATTGGTCCCGGCACGGTGGTCGAGCTCGCAGCTTTTTTGGGAGAGCTCGAAAATCTCAAGAAGTCCGGCATCGAAGTCGCCGGCCGCTTGTTCCTGAGCAATCGCGCCCATTTGATCTTTCCCTATCACCGCGAGCTGGACAAGGCGGCGGAAACGGTGCGGGGAGCCGCGAAAATCGGCACGACTTCCCTGGGAATTGGACCGGCGTATGAGGATAAAATGGCGCGCTGCGGCATTCGCGTGTGCGACCTGCTGGAGCCCGACCGCTTCCGGGAAAAGCTCGATCGCCTCCTAGCCGAGAAAAATGCCATGAGCAGGGCGGCTTATGGCCACAAATTAGAGACCGAAGGGGTGCTGGAAAAATATCTTGAAATAGCGGTACGTGTTCGAGGATTTGTGACCGACACAGCGGTGTTGCTGAATGATGCGCTCGACAGCGGCGATAGCGTGATGTTCGAGGGCGCGCAGGGCACGATGCTGGATATTGACCATGGAACATATCCCTACGTAACATCGTCGAGCGCCACATCGGGAGGTGCCGCGACGGGACTGGGCGTCGCGCCCACGCGCTTCACAGGCGTGGTAGGAGTGACCAAGGCCTACACGACGCGCGTGGGAAGCGGCCCCTTTCCCACCGAGATGGTTGAGCCCGACGCAGGAGAGGTACGCGCGCGGGGAAATGAATTTGGCGCGGTCACCGGGCGCCCGCGGCGCTGCGGATGGCTCGACCTGGCGGTTCTGCGGTATGCCAAGATGCTCAATGGACTTGATTCGCTGGTGGTGACCAAGCTGGATGTGTTCGATGCGCAGCCGGAAATCAAGGTATGCACCGGCTATCGCTACAAGGGCCGCACGCTGAAGGAAATGCCGCCCGACGTGGAAACGCTTGCGCAGATCGAGCCGGAATACAAGACGCTGCCGGGCTGGCAGGAACCAACGCCGGGGATACGCGACGTGAAGGAATTGCCCCCAGCCGCGCGTGATTATCTCAATTTTATTTCCGACCAGATCGAGGTTGAGATCGGGATGATCTCAACAGGGCCGGAGCGCGAAGCGACCATTGTCCCGCGTGGAACCAAGCTCGCATCCTGGCTCTAGATATCATGCTTTCCGTTGAAGCGGCACGCGCAAAGGTGATGGAAATCATCACGGAGCGCGCAGCCCCGCCCGCTACCGAGACCGTCGAATTCGCCAGGGATCCTTCGCGCGCCGTAGGCCGCGTGCTCGCCGAAAACGTATCCGCCGACCGCAATTATCCCCCGTTCAACCGTTCGATTCGCGATGGCTTCGCGCTGCGCTCCGCCGACGCCGCACAACCCGGATCGAAGCTGCGCCAGATTGGCGAGAGCCGCGCGGGCGTAGCCTTCAACGGTACGGTCGCCGCGGGCGAGTGCGTGAGAATTTTTACGGGCGCACCCGTGCCTCGCGGAGCCGATGCTGTGGTGATGCAGGAATATACCCGCATCGAGGCAGATTTCGTCGTCTTCGAGAAGGCCGTGCGCGCCGGGCAGCAAATTGTTTTTGAGGGAGCCGAAGCGCGCGTGGGAGAAGTAGTGGTGAAGCGCGGCACACGGCTCAGCTTTGCTGAACTGGCGATGGCGGCGGAAGTGGGCCAGATTCGTGTGGCGATGACCCGGCGCCCACGCGTGGCGATTCTCTCAACAGGGGACGAGGTGGTGGAAGTCGAGCAGACGCCCGGACCTTACCAGATTCGAAACGGCAACAGCATCTCGCTCTCCGCGCAGGTGACGCTCGCGGGTGGAGAGCCTGTGATGCTGCCAAACGCGCGAGACGACCTTTCTGAGTTGAGAGCGCGCATCGAGCTGGGGCTGGAGTCCGATATCCTGGTGCTGAGCGGCGGAGTGTCGGTGGGGAAGTACGACTTGGTGGAACAGGCATTGCGGGAACTCGGGGCGGAATTCTTCTTCGACGCCGTGGCGCTTCGTCCGGGAAAACCGGCGGTATTCGGGTGGTGCAAGGAGAAGCCTGTGTTCGGTCTGCCGGGGAATCCGGTTTCAACCATGCTTACATTCGAGTTGTTCGCCGTGCCCGCGATCGAACTGCTGAGCGGATATGAGCCGCAGCCGTTGCCGTTTTTCCGAGCGCGGCTGGCTCATACGGTGAACGAGAAAGGCGACGTGCAACATTTTTTGCCGGCGCGGGTGAGCTGGCCGGGCGGGCAACCAACCGTGGAATTGATGCTGTGGGAGGGATCGGGAGACGTCGCGGCAGTGGTGCGCGGGAACTGCTTTCTAGTGGTGGAAGGATCGAAATTGCAGCTCGATGCTGGCGAATGGGTGAATGTGCTTCCGCGCCGAGGGTCGTTCTAGAACCGCGAAATTCATGGAAAAGCTTTCGCATTACGACAAAAAGGGCCGCGTGCACATGGTGGATGTGACAGCCAAGGCAGCCACGAGCCGGACGGCGGCGGCACATGCGTTCGTCCGCATGCGGCGTGCGTCCGTGGCGAGCGTGCGGCAACTGAAATCGCCCAAGGGAAATCCGCTGGAAATCGCGCGAATCGCGGGCATTACGGCGGCGAAGCGGACAGCTGAGCTGATTCCGCTTTGTCACCCCCTGGCGCTGACACACATAGATGTGAACGCGAAGCTATGCCAAAATGGAATTGAGATTACCTCGGAAGCGACAGCCACGGGACCCACAGGTGTCGAAATGGAAGCACTGGTGGCCGCATCGGTGGCCGCGTTGACGATTTACGACATGTGCAAAGCGCTGGAACGCGGCATGGCCATCACGGACGTATATCTGCTGAAGAAGGCGGGCGGGAGAAGCGGGCTCTACGTGCGTTCAGCGAAGCGGAAATAGCAATGCCGCAGATCAAAGTCAAAGTTCTGGTGGTGGACGATAACGCGCTGATTCTGGATCTGTTGATGAAAGGGCTGTCGCAACATTGCGAAACGATTGCGGCGGCAGATGGCGCCGACGCGCTTTTGAAAGTCGTGGACGACCAGCCGGACCTGATCGTATGCGACTATCGCATGCCGGGACTTGACGGGCGGCAACTGTACGAAAAGTTGAGAGGCCGCCAGCAGACGAAACAGATCCCCTTTATTTTTCTGGCCAGCCGAAGCGACATTGAGGAAAAACTGCGTCCGATCGTGGAAGGCGCCGAGGAATTCATCAGCAAGCCTTTTTTCCTGAGCGATCTGGTGCGGCGCACGAAAAAAGTGATCGACCGGCTGCAACTGGAAAAGCTGCAAAAGCGCGCCGTGCGGCCCGGCGTGATTCAGGGGCGGCTGGAGGAAATGAGCATCCTCGATCTAATGCAATCGCTCGAAATGGGGCAAAAATCGTGCCAATTGACGATTCGCCGAGGCCAGGACACCTGCGATCTCTTTTTCCTGGCGGGCCAGTGCACGGACGCGCGGCTGGGTTCGCTCGAAGGCGAGCCCGCGGTGTACGAGGTGGTGCGGTGGCCGGACGGAGAGTTCGAGATTGATTTCAACGGAGCGCCCACACGCTCGATTATTTCACGGAAGACCACGGGACTTCTGATGGAAGCGCTTCGCCTGATGGACGAAGGGCAGCGCGACGCGGAGCCGGAGGGCGCGGAAACGGCCGAGAATTAGTTCCCGGGTCAATTTAACCGATGCGAGTCGCTATTCTAACGGTGAGTGATTCTGTTTCCGGCGGCAAAGCCGAGGACCGCTCGGGGCCGTCCGTGGCGGCGCGGTGCAAGGAACTGGGCTGGGAAATTGCGTCGTGCTTGGTGCTGGCCGACGATCGCGCAGCCATTGAACTGTTTCTGAAAAATACCGCCGATTCGAAAAGCGCGGATTTGATCCTGACAACGGGCGGCACCGGGCTTGGTCCGCGAGACGTAACGCCGGAGGCGACCGCGGCGGTCGTCGAGAGAATCATTCCGGGATTTCCCGAGCGCATGCGGGCCGAAGGGGCCAAGCAAACCACTCGAGCACTGCTTTCGCGAGCCACGGCGGGCATCCGCGGGGAGACGATGATGATCAATTTGCCGGGGAGCCCGCGGGGGGCTGTGGAGTCACTCGATACGGTCGCCGAGTTGCTGGAGCACGCCGTGGCCGTGATTCATGGTGCCCGGCACTGAGTAGCCAAACAAAGAAGGCTGGCCGATGGCCTCGCAAGGTCCTGTGAGCGGCAAAGATCCTGGCGGAACAATCAAGCAGATTGCGCTGGCGTTCGAGCTGCCTGTCATGGTGGTCGCGCCAGTGCTGCTTGGCGGCGGGATTGGTTACCTACTGGACCGGTGGCTGCACACTAAGCCGCTGTTGATGATCGTCCTGGGCATCGTTGGGGTAATTCTTGGGATTCGCGACGCGCTGAAAGCCGCCAGCGCCGAAGATCAAAAGAATCGTGGATGATCCGAAACATACGGCGATTGAGCGGCGCCTTGAGGGATTGATCGCCATAATGGGAGTGACAATCGTGGCGGGCGCCGCAATACTTCGAGGAATGCGAGCCGCCGAAGGAGCTGCGGCTGGAGCGGCGCTGTGCTGGCTGAATTTCCGCTGGCTTCGGCAAGGGGCGGCAACGGTGATCGGCCTGGGGCTCGCGCAGGCAGGCGCTGAAACGGTGACGGTTCCGAAGCGAGTGCACGCTAAGTTCTTTGGACGCTTAGCGTTGCTGCTATTGGCGGTCTATGTTATTCTCGCCTGGATACGGTTGCCGGCCATGCCCGTTGTGTGCGGGCTGGCGGTGGTGCTGCCGGCATTGGTGCTGGAGCTTGGGTACGAGCTGATCGACGGGCACCACCGGTGGAACGCTCAGTAAATCCGAAAAGAATTGAAATACCAATTGCGGCGCTCTTAACGGGAGAATTATGGGTCAAGAGCAAGTCCTCGGTGTGACCAAGATCGTAAACGCATTGCTGGGCAAGGCCGCAGCGGGTCTATTTGCGCTGCTGCACATCCGACCCGCGAACCCCCGCTATCCCATTCCGAATTTCTTCGCGATGGAGCTGGTGGTGTTTCTGTTCGCCATTGTGTTCTTCCTGTGGCTGAAGGCGCGCATTTCGGCAGACCGGCCCGGCGCGACGCAGCAGTGCATGGAAATGTTTCTCACGAACTCGATGGGCGTGGGCGTGAAAGACCTGCTCGACGACATTGCGGGGCATGGAACGGAGCGCCATATTCCGCTGATGGGCGCGATCGGGATGTTCATCCTGCTGTCGAACCTGGCTGCTCTGGTGCCGGGATTCATGTCGCCGACGGCGGAAGTAACGGTTCCGCTTGGGTGTGCGGTGGTTGTGTTTCTGTACTACAACTGGTTTGGCTTCGGCAAGCATGGAGCGCTGGGCTATGCGAAGACTTTGATGGGGCCCGTCATATTTATTGCTCCCATCATGGTGGTTGTCGAAACCTTCAGCCACTTTGCCCGGATGCTGTCCCTTACGGTTCGGCTTTGGGCGAACATGATGGTCAGCGAGTTGATCTACGTTTCCTTTCTGGGCCTTTCGATCACGTTCTTCTCATTCCTGGGCCATCTAAATCCAGCCGGATATCTGTCCGTGGTGGTTCCGGTGGGAGTTCCACTGGCGCTGAGCTTGTTTCATATTTTCGAAGCCGTGTTGCAGGCTTTCATCTTCACAATTCTGGCGATCGTTTACCTTGGCCTGGCAACGGCTGAGGAGCACTAATCCGGAATTACAAGCTAGCCAGCGTGAGACCGGCGGACTCCCAAGACTTCCGGTAACCACCTCCTGGCGGCAAATTCATAACGAGGAGACAGTATGACGAAGAAAGCAATGTGGTTTCTGATGGCGGTGGTAGCTGTGCTGGTGTTGGCGCCGGTGACCTTCGCACAAGGGGCAGCGGGAGCTGCCGGAGGAAGTGTAGACTGGGTCGACGTGGCTGCGGCGATTGGCCTGGGCATTACGGCCGCCGGCTGCGGCTTGGGTCAGGGAAGGGCTACCGCAGCGGCGTGCGAAGGCACGGCGCGGAATCCGGGAGCGAGCGGTCCCATCCGAATCGCCTTCATTATCGGCGTGGCGCTGATCGAATCGCTGACGCTGTACGCGCTGGTTGTGGTGCTGATCAAGTAAGAACGATTCGCAACAAACCCGGCATTGGAAATTTGGCCCGAGGGCTTGCGAGAGCCTTCGGGCTTTTTGTTTTTAGGGCACTCGGTTTGTCACGAGGCTTACTTCTGCATGCTGCCAAGCACACGGTACTGCTGATTTTGACAGAGCGGCGCACGCGCGAAGAGGATTGAAAACTCAAGGAAGCTCCCGCGGGTTAGCGCAGAGAGAGAGAGCCGGCGGCCGCCCTGGCGAAATCGAGGACGCGGCCCGGGAGGATGCCGAGATAGAGCGTGCCGATGGAGGCCAGGAAGAGGGCCACTCCAAGAGCCGGCGTGACGGCCGTGGGAGAATATTCCTTCGATGGCTCGACGAAGTACATCACGATCATCACACGCAAGTAGTAATAAGCGCCAATCACGCTGTTGATCGCGGCAATCACCACGAGCCAAACGAACCGGGGATCGCGCAGATCAAGGGCCGCCTGAAAGGCAAAGAATTTCCCCAGGAAACCGCCGGTGGCGGGCAAGCCCAATAGCGCCAGTAGAAAGAGAGAGAAGGTAGCCGCGAGCACGGGCTGCTTCGATCCCAGGCCGGCGTAGTCCTGAATATCCAGCCTCGCTTCGCCCTGCTGGCCCAGGTGCGTGACCACGAGGAACGCCCCGACTTTCATGAGCACATAGGCCGCGAGATAAAACAGAACGGCCGTGACTCCTATGGCCGTGGAAGCGGCGAAGGCCACGAGAATGTATCCCGCATGAGCGATGGAAGAATAGGCGAGCATGCGCTTCACGTTGGTTTGCACGAGCGCCGCGAGGTTGCCGATGGACATGCTCAGAACCGCTGACACAAAAACAGCCCAGAACCAGATGTTCGCCGCGCTCCCGAAGGCGACCGAGAAAACACGAATCATCACGGCAAACGTGGCGGCCTTGGGCGCGGAGGCGAGCAGGGCGGTGACCGGCGAAGGCGCGCCTTCGTAGACGTCCGGCCCATAGATCTGGAATGGCGCGGCGATAACCTTAAATCCGAGGCCCACGAATATCAGGCTCAGACCCAGGATGGCGAGCGACGGCAGAGCGGAATGCCCGGCCTGCCAGGATTGCAGATAGGACTGGATGGCGTCAATCCGGGTGGACCCGGTGGCGCCGTACAACATGGCGATGCCGTAAAGGAAAAAAGCCGTGGCGAACGAGCCGAGCAGAAAATACTTGAGCGACGCTTCGCTGGATTTCAGCGCGTGGCGCCGAAAGCCGACCAGGACATAGGTCGAGATCGAGCTCATCTCGAGGCCGATAAAAGCGGTGACAAGCTCATTGGCGCCGGCAAGAATCCCCATGCCCGCCGTGGCGAACAGGACCAGAGCGTAGTATTCGCCGCTCTGGATGTGTTCCCGGTCGAGATAATCGATCGAGCCGAGAATGGCGAGAACCGTGGCCCCAATTACGACGACGTGCACGAAGATGCTGAAACGATCCGCGCTGATCAGGTTGCTGTAGGCCGGGCCGGGATCATTAGCCACGAGCCGAACCGAAGCGAGGGCCACGAGCGCGCCGACCAAGCCGAGCCAGCCCATCACGCGCTTGCGCGCCGCAGCCACGAACGGATCGGCGAGCATGATGACGATGCCAAAAATGCAGAGAACAATTTCCGGCGCAAGACGGTGGAGATTGACGATCTGCCCGGCGGGGAAAGGCATCACGGCCGCACCCGCCTTTCCGCTACCGTGAACGTGTGATCCATCCGCGTTTGCGGGAGCACGACGACGCGGCTAGCGTCCGGCGAAGAAAGCACCCGGCGCGAGGCGTTCTGGACGCTCTCCATCTGCCGCAGAACGTTGTTGGTGGAAACCTCCATGCGGCGCGTGAACAGCGGGGAAGCGACGCCCATGAATATGATGGCGATGGCCATGGTTGCGAGAATGATGCGTTCGCGGCCAGAGGCGTCCGGCAAAGTCCGGTTCTTCTCGACTGTCACCTCGCCGAGCGCGACGCGCTGGTAGGCCCAGAGCAAGTAGATCGCGGAAAGCACTGCGCCGCTGCTGGCCCAGGCGGCCCATGCGTGGTGATGCTGAAAAGTTCCGATCAGAATCAGGAACTCGCCGATGAAGCCGTTGAGTGGCGGCAGCGCCAGAGAGGAAAGGCTGATGAACAAGAAGAAGGACATGAGCACAGGCATCGGCGTGGCGAGCCCGCCAAATTCCTTGATCTCGTGCGTATGGCGGCGATCATAGAGCATCCCGACCCCGAGGAAGAGGGCGCCCGTCGACACGCCGTGGTTCAACATCTGGTAAATCGCACCCTGAATGGAGATGGTGCTGAATGCGAAAAGGCCCAGGACGACAAAACCGAGGTGGCTCACGGACGTGTAAGCGACCAGGCGCTTGAGATCGTGCTGGATGGCCGCCACAAGCGCGCCATAGACGATTCCGATGATGGCCAGAACGCCGATCAGAGGCGCCAAGCGGTGCGACGCGCTCGGAAAGAGCGGCAGGCAGAAGCGTAGTATGCCGTAGGTGCCGAGCTTCAGCATAACGCCCGCCAGAATTACGGAGCCGGCCGTGGGAGCTTCGGTGTGCGCGTCGGGCAGCCAGGTGTGCAGCGGGAACAGCGGGACTTTGATCGCGAACGCCAGGAAAAACGCCCCGAACAGAAGAAGCTCCGTGCCGGGCGGCAGGGCGATAATACCCGTCTGAAGCTTGGTCTGGATATCCTGGAGATCGAAGGTGCCGGTGAGGTTATAGAGCCAGAGGATGGCCACCAGCATCAGGATCGAACCGAACATCGTGTACAAAATGAATTTCACCGCCGCGTAAATGCGCCGCTCATGGCCCCACATACCGATCATGAAATACATGGGGATCAGCGTGAGCTCCCAGAACAGGAAGAAAAGGAACAGATCGAGCGAGACGAAGACGCCAATCATGGCGGTCTCGATCACCAGCAGAGCGATGAAAAATCCCTTGACGTTTTCGCGGATGGATTTCCAGGAGCACAAGATTGCGAGAGGGGTGAGGAACGTGGTCAGCAGCACCAGGAACAAACTGATCCCGTCGATGCCCATGTGGTAATGGATGGCCGTGCCGATCCAATTGTGAAATTCCTCGAACTGATAATGAGCTTCGGTGGAATCGAAGCCGCGGAGCAAGAACAGAGAAACGACGAATTCGGCCAGCGAAGCGGCCAGGGCGATGCGGCGAATCCAGACGTGATCGTCCGAGCGAAGCAACAGCAACGCCAGCACGCTCAGAAGCGGCAGAAAGGTGATGACCGTCAGCAATAGAGATTGTGCCGGCACGCTAGCGTCCCACCCCCAATAGGGCAAGCAAAAGCACCGTGAATCCCACGGCGCCGATTACGATCCATGTGGCATAGCTGCGAGTATTGCCGGATTGCAGCCGGCGGGCTCCGCTGCCGGAGTCGCGCGCGATGCGCGCCGTGCCGTTGACGATGCCGTCGATGATTCCTTCGTCCACCACATGCCAGAGGATGTTGCGGGAAATCCAGAGCAGCGGGCCGATGAAAAGCGCGCCGTAGATTTCGTCCACATAATATTTGTTCATCAGGAGGACGTAGGGCACGTGCAGGCTGCGCTCGAGTTGACGCGGCGTCTCGGGCTTGCGGATATAGAACCACCACGCCAGCAGGAAGCCGATCAGAGCAACGATTACCGGCGGGCCGGCGATCGCGCGCAAGACTGCAACGACTGGACTGGATGAAGCGCCGGCGGATTCGGCGCCAGAGCCGGCCACAGTCGCGACTTGCTTCACACCGGCTGCCTGCGGGGCATACGCGGCAAAGACCGGGTGCAGAAATTCCTCAAAATGATCGGTACCGCCCGCAAGATGCGGAGCCGCAACCCAGCCGCCGACCACGGAGAGAATCGCCAAAAGGATGAGCGGGACCGTCATATTGCGAGGCGATTCGTGGACGTGAACCTTGTGCTCGTCGTAGCGCTGCTTCCCAAAAAACGTGAGAAACAACAGGCGGAACATATAGAACGAAGTAAGGCCCGCGCCGATCAGCCCAATGGCCCATAGCGTTAGATTGGCATGAGGCCCCGAGGCCGCAGCCTCCAGGATTTCGTCCTTGCTGAAGAAGCCCGCAAAGCCAGGAGCGCCCACGATGGCGAGGGTGGCCGCGAACATGGTCCAGTATGTGATGGGGATTTTCTTGCGAAGGCCGCCCATGTAGCGCATATCCTGCTCGCCGCCCATGGCGTGAATCACGCTGCCCGCGGCCAGGAAGAGCAGGCCCTTGAAGAAGGCGTGCGTCATCAAGTGAAAGATGCCGGCGGCATACGCGCCCACGCCGCAGCCTAGGAACATATATCCAAGCTGGGAGACGGTCGAGTAGGCGAGGACTTTCTTGATATCGGTTTGCACGAGGCCGATGGTGGCCGCGTAGAGAGCGGTGACTGCGCCCACGATGGCGACCAGGAGCATGGCGATCGGCGCGCGCGAAAACACGGGGTTCATGCGCGCGACCATGTAAACGCCCGCCGTGACCATGGTGGCAGCATGGATCAGGGCGCTCACAGGCGTGGGGCCTTCCATGGCGTCCGGCAGCCAGACGTAGAGGGGCAATTGCGCCGATTTACCGATGGCGCCGATGAAAAGCAGGATGCAGATTGCGGTGAGGGCCCCAGCGTGGCTCATCGTGTCCGAAGGCATCGATACGACCTTGCCGAACATGTCGCCGAAGTTGAGCGAGCCAAATGTCCAGAAAGCCAGCAAAATGCCGACCGTGAAGGCAAAGTCGCCGAGGCGCGTGGTGATGAAGGCTTTCTTGCCGGCGGAAATGGCGGATTGCTTGAGGAACCAGAAGCCGATCAGCAGATAGCTGCACAGACCGACGCCTTCCCATCCAACGAACATCACGATGAGGTTCGAGGCCAGCACAAGGGTCAGCATGAAAAACACGAACAGATTCATTTGGGAGAAGAAACGGTAATAGTAGCCCTCGTGAGCCATGTAGCCGGTCGAATAGATATGCACCAACAGGCTGACGAAGGTGACCACGAGCAGCATGATGATGGTGAGCTGGTCGACCTGCAGCGAGAAGTCGATGCGAAACTGGCCGGCCGTCATCCAAGTGAAATAATCTCCTACCCAGGGAATCTGGCTGGAGGAAAGCTGCCAGAATTCACGCATGAGTTCAAGGACGGCCAGAAAGGAGAGCGAGACCGAACCGATGGCAATGGAGTTGATCGCGGATTTGGGCCAGTTCTTGCCCAATAGCCCATTGATTGCCGCACCGGCGAGAGGCAGCGCGATAATGATCCAAAGATGATCGAGTAGAAACATCAGAACTTGAGCTGATTCACGCGCTCGACGTTGAGCGTCTGGCGGTTATGCATAATGGTAATGACGATCGCGAGCCCGACGGCTACCTCAGCCGCGGCCACGACGATCACGAAGAAGACGAATACGAGACCGTCCAACTGGCCTCGCGCCCGGGCGAAGGCCACGAACGCAAGATTCACGGCGTTGAGCATCAGCTCGATTGCCATGAAGATGGTGATGATATTGCGCTTGAATACAAACGCGACCACGCCCAGCCCGAACAAAACGGCGCTGAGCACCAGATAATAGGAAATCGGAACGACGCTCACTCGTCTTTCCTCGCCAAGACCCACGCGCCAAGAATCGCCACCAGAATCAGAATCGAAGTCGCTTCAAATGGGAACAGGTACCGCTGGAAAAGCGCCATGGAAAGCGCCCGGGTGGAAATGCCTTCGTTCGCCGGCGCGCCCGCTCCGTTCGCAATCGCCGCGCCGACCGGCGCCCGCGACAGGAAGTACACAATGGCGAGCATCAGAAGAAGAGCCAGCGGCACACCGGCAATTTTCGCGATCTTGCTCCAATTGGTGCGCTCTTCGGTGCCGGCATTCAGGAGCATGATGACGAAAATGAACAGGACCATGATGGCCCCGGCATACACGATGATCTGCACGGCGGCAATGAACTCGGCTCCCAACAGCAGATAAAGGACAGCCAACGACATCATCACCAGGATTAAAGAAAGCGCGCTGTGGATGGGCTCACGCGCCAGAATGAGCAGCACCGCCCCCAGCACGGCCAGCAGCGCGCAGATGAAGAACAGGATGAACGGTAGGCTCATCCGTGCCTCATATAAGGAAGGACCATCACGAAGCTGGTGACCACCAGGTTCGCGAGCGACACGGGCAGCAGCAGCTTCCAGCCGAAAGACATCAATTGGTCATAGCGGAAGCGGGGAAGCGTGCCGCGCGTCCAGACGTAAAAGAACAAGAAAACGAGAACCTTGGAGGTGAACCAGAACGGACCCTGAATCACCGGCATCACCACCGGAATCAGGCAAATCACCCCGATGCCGAGAGCGAGCATGGTAACGACGGCGAACTGAATGCGTGCAATTCCGCGCAAGTTGACGACCGTGTCGTAGGCTGTGTACGCGCCGAGCGCGAGGAGTCCCGCGCCGGGGAGATAGAGCTGCCACGTCCAGCTGTTGGGAAAAGGGGAAAGCCAGCCGCCGAAGAAGAGAATCGTGGCGAGGGAGGACACGGTAATCATGTTGGCGTATTCGGCCATGAAGAACATGGCGAACTTGAAGCTGGAATACTCGGTGTGGAACCCGGCGACCAGTTCGGTTTCCGCTTCCGGCAGGTCGAAGGGAATACGGTTGGTTTCCGCAATCGCGGCGGTGATGTAACAGAGAAATCCAATGATTTGCGGAAACGCGCCGTGACCGGTGCGAATGACGTTCCAGTGCCAAAAAACACCGCCTTGCTGGCTGATAATTTCGTTGAAGTTCAGCGTTCCGGCCACCAGCAGCACCCCGACCACGGAAAGGGTCAGCGACACCTCATAGCTAATCATCTGGGCGGAACTGCGCAGGCTGCCCAGCAGGGGATATTTGCTGTTGGAGGACCATCCAGCGAGAGCGACTCCGTAAACGCCCAAGGATGTGATGGCGAACAGAAACAGCAGGCCGATATCGATGTTGGAAACGACAAAGATGGGCTGACCGAGAACCTGTACGGTTGGCGGACCGAACGGAATCAGCGCGATCGCTGTAAGCGCCAGCGCCAGCGCCAGGAACGGGGCAAGGGCATAGACAAACTTATCCGATGTGGGAGGCGTCATATCCTCTTTAAAAAGGAATTTGAGGCCGTCCGCAAGCGGCTGGAGCAGTCCGTGAGCGCCCACGTAGTACGGGCCCCATCGGGACTGAATGCGCGCGACGACTTTGCGCTCGAACCAGGTAAGGTAAGCCAGCGCCGTCATGACAATAAACAGCAGGACGGCAATCTTGACTAGCGATACCACCAGGACTGGGTGCTGGGTGATGAACTCCACGGCCTGTCTTTTGCCTCGTTCGTTGAAGTGAGTTTGGAACAGTAACGACCCAGGGTACCGCTTGTAAATAGATAATCTTGCGCGGAGAAAACCGCGCCCGTTGGAACCTGGTAAGACGGCTCAGCGGTTTTGCAGCTAGCCGTGGCCAGTTCGGAGCCTCCGGCGAGCAAATTCGCGTGCGAAAGATCGTAGCCCGCCACGTGCTGACGGATTTCATCAAAAGCTGCCTCGGGAGTTCGGAGACGGATGGGCGAGCCAAGACCGAGCATGCCGAGCTGATGTGAAAGGATGCGAATCAAGTCAAAATCGCTGCGCGGACCCTGCGGATCGACGCTGCGATGAGTCATCTGTACTTCGCCCGCGGTATTCGTGAGTGTTCCGTCTTTTTCGTATGTGGAAGCGGCGGGCAACACGACATCGGCGCGCTGCGCGGTTTCCGTCAGGAACATGTCGTGAACCACGAGAAGATCGAGACCCGCAAAGTGGCCCGGCGCCGAGAGGCCGAAAGTCTTTACCGGATTCGCGCCCACGACATAAAGGGCTTTGAGCTCGCCGGCGACGGCGGCTTCCATCATGGCGCGCGCATTCAGGCCCGGAGTGGCGGAAGGCTCCGCGCCCCAGACCTTGCCGAACCGGGCGCGTTCGCCGGCGTCGGAAAGCGGCGCATAGCCCGGCAGTCGATCAGGCAGGATTCCCATGTCGGCCGCGCCGCGCGAGTTCGAATAGTCGCCCAGGACCATGAAGCGTGTTTGGCCGCCGAAGCGAGCGCAGAAAGATAAGAGGTCGCGAATTGCCGCGCCCTGAATATTGGCGCCAAAAAGAACCACGACATCGGATTCGGCTTCAATCGCCGCTTTGAGCTGCACCAAAGCTTCAGTGGTTCCCGCATCGAATTGGCCTTGCTCGGTGGCGAGCCAATGGAGGGCTTGCGGCTCGGCGCCGTCCGCGGTTTGGACCAAACGCGCCGCCTGCCGGTGAATCTTGCTCGGGCGGCCATTGATGACGTAGAGTTTGGTATTGTGATGACGCACACCGGTGCGAATTTGCCAGGCCACCAAAGGATTCTGCTGCGTCACGTCGTTGCCGATCAGGAAAACCGCCTTCGCGTTGTAGACATCGGCCATCGTGGCTAGAGAGCTTTTGGCTTGTGGTCCGAGCGCTGCGGCCAGGCCGGCGTAATCCGCCGTGCGATGATGATCGAGATTGTTCGTGCCCAGGGTGGCGCGCGCGAAACGGCCGAGAAGATAATTCTCTTCGTTCGTGGTGTGATTTGAACCGATCACGCCAATGGCGGCGGGTCCGTGGGCGGCATGAATTTGTTTGAGGCGGCGCGCGACCTCTTCGAGGGCGTCTTCCCAGGAGGCGGGCTCGAGCTTGCCGTTGCGGCGCACCAGCGGCTGACGGACGCGCTCGGGATGGCTTGTAAACTCGTGCCCAAAGCGGCCCTTGCCGCACAAAAATTCACCGTTGAAACCGGAGTGATCGCGATTGTTGGCGCGCAGGATTTCGTTGTTGCGGACGCTGAGCGTCGTTTTGCAGCCGTTCGAACAGTGCGCGCAGGGATTGGGAACGTAGGTCATTTCCCAAGGGCGCGTCTGATAGCGATAGGTGCCGCTCGTGAGGGCCCCTACAGGGCAGATATCGATGCACATTCCGCATTCTTCGCAGGCGAGTTCGCCGGGCTGGTTCGGCAGGATCACGGACTGCACGCCGCGAGCGCCCACGCCCAGAGCCTTTACATCCATGCCCTCGTCGCACACGCGCACGCAGCGGAAGCACAAGATACAGCGCGGTGCATCGTAATAGACCAGCGGCGACCATTTTTCCTCGGGATAGTGCAGCTTTTCCTCGATGAAACGTGTCTTGTCCAAGCCGTAACGGAAGGTCATGTCCTGGAGCTCGCACTCGCCGCCCTTGTCGCAGACGGGGCAGTCGAGCGGATGATTCGAGAGCAGGAACTCAATCATGTTCTTGCGCGCGTTATGAACCTGCTGCGTATCGGTCTTGACGACCATGCCTTCGGTCGCCACGAGAGTACAGGCGGTCTGCAGCTTCGGCATTTTCTCGACTTCGACCAGGCACATGCGGCAGGCTGCCTGAAGAGAGAGCCCCGGGTAATAGCAGAACGAGGGAACCTCGATGCCCTGGGTCTTGGCCGCTTCGATCACCAGCGTGCCCGAAGGCGTGGTGACGGTGCGGCCGTCGAGAGTGAATGTAATCGGTTTCTGTTCCGCCATGCGTTGTCCTAGCGCCGTTCCATCGGCGCACAGCTATATTTCGCAAGACTTAAATTAAAAACGCGTATCCGTGCGCCTTCGCCAGCCCAGAAACATCAATGCGCCGCGGCAATGGCGTCCGCAGTCTTGTACGCGCACTTCCCGTGGAGATGATCCTCGAACTCGTTACGCCACTTTTTCACAATGCTGATCGTGGGCAGCGCCGCGGCATCGCCCAGCGGGCAAAAGGTGCGGCCCAGCATATTCTTTGACAACTCATCGATCAGCGGAATATCCTCGGCGCGCCCCCCGCCTTCGTGGAACCGGTCGAGCATCTTGCGCAGCCAGGCTGTGCCCTCTCGGCAGGGAATGCACCACCCGCAGGATTCGTGCGCGTAGAAATGCATGATCCGGCGCGCCAGGTCCACCATGCAGGTATCTTCGTCAAAAATGACGGTGCCGCCCGAGCCGAGCATGGAGCCGATCTTGGCCACTGAATCGTAGTCCATGGCCACGTCGATTTCATCGGCCGTGAGAAGCGGGCAGGAGCTTCCGCCAGGAATGACGGCTTTCAGCTTTTTGCCGTCTTTCACGCCGCCAGCAACCTCTTCGATCAAGCGCCGGAGCGGAAATCCGAGCGGGAGCTCGTAAATTCCAGGGCGGTTCACGTGGCCCGAGATGGAATAGAGGCGCGTGCCGCCGTTTCGCGGGGTGCCAAGAGCCGCATACCATTCACCGCCTTTGCGGATGATCGCAGGGACGGTGCTGAGCGTCTCCACATTGTTAATGACGGTGGGACAGCCGTACAAACCGACGACGGCAGGGAAGGGCGGGCGAATGCGCGGATAACCGCGCTTGCCTTCGAGCGATTCCATGAGCGCCGATTCTTCACCGCATTCGTAAGCGCCTGCCCCGGTGTGAGTCATGAGGTCGAAGTCGAAGCCGCTCCCCAGGATGTTCTTGCCGAGGTAGCCCTTGGCGTAGGCTTCGGCGATGGCTACATCCATAATGTCCAGAACGTAGCGATACTCGCCGCGAATATAGATAAAGCCGCGATGCGCTTCGACGGCGCGGCCCGCCATCACCATGCCCTCGATGAGCTGATGCGGGTCCATTTCCATGAGCGGGCGGTCCTTGCACGTTCCTGGCTCGCTCTCGTCGCCATTGGCCAGAATGTATTTCGGTTTGCCGCCGGTTTCCTTGGGGACGAAGCTCCACTTCATGCCAGTCGGGAAGCCGGCGCCTCCGCGGCCGCGCAGGCTCGACTTTTTCACTTCGTCGATGATTTGATCCGGCGTCATCTGCTTGAGCGCCTTTTCAAGGGCCTGGTAACCCTCGTTTTGCAGATACACGTCGATTTTTCGGGAATTGGGGATACCGAACCTTTGGCTGATCACGGGAACTTCGGCGGGCAGGCGCTTATGCAGCGAACCGGATGTTACCGGAACCGGCGCGGGTTTCTTGCCTTCCTGGAGATGTTCGAAGATTTCATCGACCTTATCCGGATCGAGGTCCTCGTAGAAATCGTAATTCACCTGCATGCAGGGAGCGCCGGTGCAGGCACCCATGCACTCGACCTCTTCGAGAGAAAAAGTGCCGGAAGGCGAAACTTCCTTATCGCCGATGCCTAGCCGGTTTTGAACGTGCTGGTAGAGTTCGTTGGCGCCGCGGACCATGCAGGAAATGTTCGTGCAGACTTGCACGTGATAGCGGCCCGCGGGTTTGCGCCGCAGCATGGAGTAATAGGCGAGAGTCTCGGTCACCTGAAGGATGTTCAGGTCGAGGCGCTTGGCGATCTCTTCCAGGATCTCATCACCCAGGAAACCGAAGTGGTCCTGGGCATAGAGCATCATGGGAATCAACGCCGATCGTTTGACCGGGTAGCGGTTGGCAAGATCGTTAAATTTTTCTTCCAGTGGCAGCGGTAGTTGCATGATATGGATCTAGCGGTCCACTTCTCCCAGAACAATGTCGGTGGTGCCGATGCAGGCGACCACGTCGGCAATCAGGCGGCCCTCGCAAAGCTTCTGCAACGACTGCAAATTGACGAAGGATGGCGCGCGGAAATGCACGCGATACGGCTTGGCCGACCCATCGCTCGCCATGAACACACCCATCTCGCCGCGAGGGGATTCAATGGCCTGATACACCTCGCCCGGCGGCGGAGCAAATCCTTCGGTGAAGATTTTGAAATGATAGATGAGGCCTTCGATGGAGGTCTTCATCTCTTCGCGTGAGGGCGGGATAATTCCCGGTGCCTCGGCCCGGAAGGGCCCCTCGGATGGAATTTTGTCCATGGCCTGGCGAATGATTTTGAGGCTCTCGCGCATCTCGGCCACGCGCACCTGATAACGGGCGTAGCAATCGCCCGCGGTCTGCGTCTGAACGTTGAAATCGAATTCGTCGTAGCTCGAATACGGGAACACCTTGCGGACGTCGTAGGCCACGCCGCTGCCGCGCAGCAGGGGGCCGCTGGCGCCCATGGCAATCGCATCGGCCGCGCTGAGGACTCCCACACCCTTGGTGCGCCCGATCCAGATGCGGTTTTGGGTGAGCAAGTCTTCGTACTCGTCGATATGTCCCGGCATGGAATCGACCACGCGCTGGACGCAATCAAGCCAGCCCGGCGGCGGTTCGAGCGCGAGGCCGCCGATGCGGAAGTAGCTGGTCATCATCCGCTGGCCGGAGACATATTCATAAATCTTCATGATTTCTTCGCGCTCGCGGAAACTGTAGAGGAAGACGGACATGGCGCCGAGGTCGATGGCATGGGTGCCAAGCCAGACCAGGTGTGAGGTGATGCGCGTCAGCTCCGTGAGCAGCACGCGAATATACTGCGCGCGCTTCGGAACCTCGATCCCGATAAGCTTTTCGGCGGCCAGGCAGTACCCCAAATTATTGGAGAGAGGCGCCAGGTAGTCAATCCGGTCCGTGAGCGTGATGGCCTGAGAGTAGGTCTTGGACTCGCAGGATTTTTCAATGCCGGTGTGCAAATAGCCGATCACAGGCTGGGCCTTGATGACGATTTCCCCATCGAGTTCCAGGATGATGCGCAGGACTCCGTGCGTTGAGGGATGCTGCGGCCCCATGTTCAGGACCATCGACTGAGCAGGGCCAGCGGCCGTTTCGATAGTTGTCGTTGTCGATCCGAGCTCTTCAGACATCTTCAGCGGTACCCCTCGGTGGGATAATCCTTACGCAAGGGATATCCCTCCCATTCATCCGGCATCACAATCCGGCGGAGATCCGGATGACCCTCGAAGCGAATTCCGAATAGATCGAAATTTTCCCGTTCGTGCCAGTTGGCGGTCGGCCACACGGAAGTGACCGAGGCAACCACCGGATCGTTGCCCGGCAGCCGCACCTTCAAGCGCAGGCGAGCGACTAAATCCAAAGACAAGAGCTGGTAATTGACCTCAAAACGAGGCTCCATGGGGAATCGGTCGACGGCGGCGATATCCGAGAGAAAAGAAAAGCGCAGCGAGGGCTCAGCAGCCAGGTATTCGGCGGCCCGCCGGAGATGCTCCCGTGGAATAACGATCGTCGTTTCGCCCCTGGATTCAATAACTTCGGCGATGGCCTGAGAGTCCCAAGCCTGGAGCTTCCGAACGGACGAGCAAACATCGATTTCCTGAGATTCCACTATTAGTCCGATTCCGGATAGGCGCCTAGCGATCCCAGTCGAGCGCGCCCTTCTTCCAGAGGAATATGTACCCGACAAAGAGAATTATAATGTAGAGCAGCATTTCCACAAAACCAAACACTTTCAAATCGTGGTAAACAAGCGCCCATGGATACAGAAAAATGGCCTCAATATCGAACAAAATAAAGATGAGGGCCACCATGTAAAAGTGAACGGAGAAAGGCTGCCGCGCGTCGCCGGTGGGAGGCATTCCGCACTCATAAGGCTGATCCTTCGCACGGCTGCGCTTGTGTTTGCCAACGACCGTGGACGCCACAACAAGCACGCCGGCTAGCCCGGCAGCTAGTATAAACATCAGCAAAAGCGCCGCATAGTTGTCGAGGTACGTGCTGTTCATGTTCGATGCGCTGCTATAATAGCGTCGGAGTCCACATCGGTCAAATGAACTTCCAGAAATTTATAGCTCGAGGTTTCACATCCAGACCGGAACCCATAGAATGGATTGGAGCTGGATGCCTATGAGCTTCGGCTTCAACACCGACGTTCGGGCCGGCGCGCGCACCTTGCATGTTCAAACGGAAGCCCGAGGCCAAAACGAGCGTGTGATCGAAACGGCTGTGTACCAGGATGGAATGATTCTGTATAGCCGCGCGGAAAATTGTGGGTGTTTTGGCGAACAGGCTGCATTCAGCCAGCGCGTCGAGGAACAACATCGCGCGATGGTCGAAGAACTTCGTTCAGGGGCTCTGGACCCGGAAATTGCAGCGGCCTTAGAGAGAGCGAGGCGGGCGGCTGGAATCAGTGTGCAATTGCTGAATCCAAAGTCCTGGCTGTCGGAGGGTAATGTTTCGCTGGACATCGAAATCCTGAGCCGGGCAGATCGCCAGCCGGAAGCGGGAGCGCAAGTGGAGGCGACGATTGAGGGAGCCACGCCGGATGCGCGGCACACCGGAATCAGCGACGACCGGGGCCGGGTGCGGATCGAGTTTCGGTTGCCGCCACTTCAAAAAGGCGGCCTGGCGCTTGTGATTTTAGCGAGGACGGACTCTGGCACGGACGAGCTTCGCTTTACGATGCGCGCGCGGCCCAAAACGCAGCCGATCGGTTCCCCGCGGTGACGGTAACGATCAATGGAGACCGCCGCGAAATTCCCGATGGCCTGACGGTCGCGGCGCTGCTCGAACACCTCGGCATGACGGGCGGTCGCGTGGCGATTGAACGCAACCTCGATATCCTCCCCCGCGCACGGTGGAAAGAAACCGCGGTCCAGTCCAACGACAGCTTCGAGATCGTCCATTTCGTCGGCGGGGGATAGTTTCTTCGTTGCGTCCCCACTGATCCTGCCGCGCCGCGATTTCCGCGCGAGGTACAGGGAACATTTCTGGCGGGCGAATGCCGCCGCTTCGTGCAAGGGAATATTTCTACAGGCCATCGAGGAGATGGCCAAGCTTGTTCTTCTTGGTGCGCAGGTAGGCTCGCGAGTGATGGCTGGTGCGAGGCCTGCACGGGATGCGCTCCACGACGCGAACTCCCGCGCGTTCGAGCTGCATGACTTTATCGGGATTATTCGAAAGAAGGCGCACGCTCCGGACACCGAGGGACTTAAGCGCCTCAGCTGCAAATTCATAGTCGCGGGAATCGGCGGCAAAACCGAGACGGCGATTCGCTTCCACCGTGTCGAGGCCTTGATCCTGGAGCTGATAGGCTTTCAGCTTATTGATCAGGCCGATTCCTCGGCCCTCCTGCGGAAGGTAGAGCACGATGCCGGAGGCGCTCTTGGCAATTTTGCGAAGCGACAATTCGAGCTGTGCCCGGCAGTCGCATCGCTGCGATGCGAACACATCGCCGGTGAGGCACTGCGAGTGGATGCGCACCAGCGGAGCTTTCGATCTTCCAATGCGCCCGTGCTGAATGGCGACGGCTTCTTCACCCGCACGGCGCCCCGTGATGCCGGCGATCGTGAATGGCCCGAAACGCGAGGGCAAATCGGCGCGCGCGACGATACGGGCTTTGCTAGTTGGTTTCCGCTGCTTCATGGGAATCCGCCATTATAGCAGGCTTCGCGAGGGCGTTCCTCGAACCGGCTCGCGCTGGCTGCCTTTACATCTCGGGCTGCTTTGGCTAACGTAGCCCGAGGGAAATCCCGAGCGGGCCTGCGAGCGAGATGGATACACTCTCCGGCGGAAGAGATCTGCTGTTTACGTTGGTCCTGAAAGTGGGCTGGGCGGCGGCGCTCGCCGCGCTACTGGTCCGCTTCCGCTCGTTTCGCGCGCTTGTATTTACCGAAAATCGCGATTCCGATCAAAAAGTCAAACTGCTGCTGTTCCTGGTGCCGCCTTTGGCGATCGGAGTGATGCTGCGCATTTTTGGCAGCTATCGCTTCTTCGATCTCATGCTCGAAGGGGCGTTTTTAATGGGCCTGATCGGGGGGCAGGTGGTGGGCCTGCTGGGCGGAGCGCTCATCAGCCTTCCTGCGTTTGGCAATCATGAGTGGTTAGCGAGCCCTATCGCCGCGCTGGTCGGATTGCTGGCCGGTGTGGTGCGGGAGGTAATCCCGGAGAAAGAAGATGTATGGCATTTCGGGCCGTTCTTGTTTTTGAATATTCCGCAATGGCTTTGGAAAGCCGCAAGGTATGGCAAAGGCAATTGGGCGATGTTGCCGTTGTTCGCCTGTGCCGGCTTGGAAGCCGGCGCCATCGAGCTATCCGAACACGTGCCCGCGCGTTGGCTGTTTCCGATCGATTCCGGCAATTGGGGTTACATGGCGCTCGTGGTGCTTTCTTCCGTGATGTGCGTGGCCATGGCGGTGAAAATCTGGAATAACACGCGCATCGAAATGAACCTCGAGCAGAATCAGCGGTTGCTGCTCAAGGCCCGCATGGATGCGCTGACCAGCCAGATCAATCCGCACTTTCTTTTCAACACGCTCAACACGGTGTCGTCGCTGATCCGCTTCGATCCGGACATGGCGCGCGGCGTTGTGCTGAAGCTTTCGAATATCTTGCGGCGTCTCCTGCGGAAGCACGAGACGTTCGTTCCGTTGCGCGAGGAGCTCGCCTTCATCGACGACTATCTGGATATCGAGGTGATTCGCTTCGGGCGCGACAATCTGCAGATTTTCAAGGAGATCGACGACGAGACGCTTGAGGCATTCGTTCCCAGCATGTTGCTGCAGCCCATGGTGGAAAATTCGATCAAGCATGGCCTGGCGCCCCGGCTGGAGGGCGGGAAAATCCGCCTCCGCGCGCATCGCCGCGACGGCCGGCTGATGATCGACATCGAAGACAACGGCATAGGTATTCCGCCGGAACGTCTTCTGGATGTGTATGGCGGCGGCATCGGCATCAGCAACGTCCACGAACGGTTGCGACTGCTCTATGGGGATCAGTTCAAGATGGATATCCTCAGCCAGGAAGGAGAGGGCACGCAAATTCATATCGAGATCCCCGCCCTCGCCGCCGTGGCGTCGGTGGCCACGTAATTCAGCGCGAACCGCTGGCGAATTCTGGTTTCGAGTCCGCCCCAAAAGCCGGTTATGCAATCCATGCTTATCTTCACAAATCCTCCAAATTGAAAGGCTGAGCATGAACAACGACATGTTGGAAAAACTCCTGATTCGAGAAGTCATCGAAAACTGGGTGGTCTGGAGCGACTCGGGCGATTGGGATCGTTTCCGCACTGTCTGGCACGAGGGCGCTTTCATGTCGGCGACGTGGCTCGAAGGGCCGGCCGAGGAATTCGTGCGCGCACGGCGCGAAGGTTTCGAACGAGGAGTAAGTATTTTGCATTTCCTGGGAGGAAGCACGATTGACGTCGCGGGCGACCGGGCGATCGCGCAGACTAAAATGACCATTTCCCAGCGGGCGCCGGTCCATGAAACTCTTTGCGACGTCTTGTGTACCGGCCGCTTCTACGATTTCTTTGAAAAGCGAAAGGGACGATGGGCAATCGTCTTTCGCCAGCCCATTTACGAGAAGGATCGCATGGATCCCGTCGACCCCGGGAAGACGATTCATCTGGATTCCAACCTATTGGAAAGCTTTCCAGCCGGGTATCGCCATCTGGCTTATCTACAGACGCAAGCTGGCTACGAAATTCGAGGAACGAGGCCAGGCCTCAAAGGACCGGAGGTTGAAGCCTTGTATGCCCGCGGGAAAAGATGGCTTGCGGGGAAGCCGTTAGGCTAGCTCGTTTGGGATATTGCAACCGGCATCCTTTCATGAAACGACCAACGGCCCAAATTGTCTCGGCTGGTCTGCTAGCCGCGATCACTGTTCTATGGATAGCATCCTGCTCGCCTAACCGAGTGACGCTGCCGATGTCGCCTCAATTTGTGTCGCAGGGCCGCGATGTGCTGGCTGCGATCAAGCGCTGCGACCGCTCTCATCGCGGCCCCTTCATCGCGTACGATCCTCTGTTACGGAATGCACGACAGTCTCTCGACAACCTTCATGCGGGTAATACCGCGGAACGCACGGCGCGCCAAGCACTCCTCGATTACTTATCTGCGATCGAATTTGTACGAGGAGACTGGGATCATTTCGATCAAACAGCCAGGGCTAAAATCCTGCGAGACGAAACAGCCAGAGCGCACGCCGAGGCGGATGCGACGCGGATTTTCTAGCGCGAAATTGACGTCTGCCATTGCCGTGGCGCGGCACCATCGCTCCCCAAGATGTATCGATTGACATTCAGGCACGCTTAGTAGTAGCACTCTCTCATGCTTGACTCGTCGCGAAGAAGGGAAACAAGACACCTTTCAAACCACCCCTCGCGCAGCCGCGATCCGTCGGGCGCGATCGTAATGGGTTAATTTAACGGCAATAGGGGGAACCGGCATGCACCATCCCGCGCGGTGGCTTCCAATATTGGCGTTGATTGCAGGCGCGAGCATGTGCGCTATTTTTACGCTGTAAGGCGGCGGCACTGCAGGCGCTGCGTCCGGCGCGAAGAAGGCCTCGGCACAAGCTCCAAGCCCCCTGGTGAAAGCCGCGCACGCAGCGCTTTCGGATACGCAAGGCACGAGAAAGCTGCCTGGCCTGGAAAAGCAGGTCACGGTAATCCGCGATACCTGGGGCGTTCCTCACATCTACGCTCAAAATCAGCACGACATGTTTTTCGCGCAAGGCTTTGTGACCGCGCAGGACAGGCTCTTCCAGATGGAGCTGTGGAAGCGCGTCGGCCAAGAAACTCTGGCGGAAGTGCTGGGGCCCAAATATCTCGACCGGGACATCGGGGCAAGGCTGCTGGAATATCGCGGAGACATGGCTGCGGAGTATGCGAGTTACGCTCCGGACGCCAAGGAAATCCTCGAAGCCTTCACCGAAGGAATCAACGCTTACATCAACGTGTGCATGGCGCCGGGGGGCCCGGGCTTGCCTGTGGAATTCAAGGAGGCCGGTTTTGCGCCCTCTCTCTGGAAGCCAGAAGATTGCTTGACGCGGATGGCAGGATTTCCCATGACGCGGAATGCGGTTACGGAACTGGCGCACGCGCAGTTGGTCACGATGATCGGGGCGAAGAGGGCCTCGCAATTCTACAATCTCGATCCACCCCTGGAATTAGATCCCGCTCCCGGCGCCGACTACAACGGCTTGTCGCCCGCTCTCGTCCGGAACCTGGTTGGAAGCGACGTGGGGATTACTTTCCCGCCGAGAAATCAGACGACGGAGAGCTATCCAGCCGAGTGGGACAGCGAGCACTGGGGAAGCAATAACTGGGTTGTGTCGGGCAGGTTGACCGAGACAGGCAGGCCTATTTTGTCAAATGATCCTCACCGGACCGTGGATGTCGTTCCCTCGCTGAGATACCTCATTCACTTGGTCTCGCCGGGTTGGGATGTGATCGGCACCACCGAACCTGGCTCGCCCGGCATAGAAGGCGGGCACAACGAGCGTGTGGCCTTTGGCTGGACCATCTTCGGCATGGATCAACAAGACCTTTACATTGAGAAACTCGATGCAAGAAATCCACTCCGCTACAAGACGGAATCCGGCTGGGAGTCCATGAAGGTTCTGAAGGAGACCTTTCACATCAAGGGGCAACCGGATCGGGAGGTGGATCTCAAGTTCACCCGGCATGGTCCGGTCCTATGGGAGGACGCAGCCACGCATCGCGCTCTGGCACTGCGCTCGGTGTTGGCCGAGCCGGGAGCGGCCGGGTATCTCGGGTGCCTCACCATGGATCGGGTGAAAAACTGGACGGAATTTGAAGACGCAGTGAAGCGTTGGAAAGTGTCGACTCACAACATCGTGTATGCGGATGTCGACGGAAACATTGGCGAGCATTCGGTAGGGCTCGAGCCTATCCGCAAAAATTGGACGGGGCTGATGCCAGAACCCGGTGATGGAGGCTATGAGTGGGGCCCCTGGATTCCCACATCCCAACTGCCGAAGCAGTTCAATCCAGTGAAAGGATTCATCGCCACCGCCAACCAGAGAATGATTCCGGAGGACTATCCATACAAGGTAGGCTACGAATGGTCGTCTCCCGATCGCTTTAACCGCATATCAGAACTGCTGACAAAAGCGGTGCAAAGCAGACACAGGCTGACGATTGAGGATATGGAACGGATTCAGAACGACGTTACGCCGTTGCCCGGAAGAGAGCTGGTGCAGCTACTGCAGCAGACAGGCGGCAACAGCGGGGACGCCGCCACCCAGATGTTGCTTCACTGGGACGGAGCAGTCACGCGAGAATCAGCCGGGGCAGCTCTCTACGAGCTGTGGCTGATGAATCTTGAGGACGCAGTTACGCGCCGCGCTGCCGCGGGCCCGAATTCGGCCGCGATTACGCGGATTGTAAACACGTTGAATATCGACCTCGTCATTCGTGATTTGGAGCATCCGGATTCGAATCTATTCGGCGACCAGCCGGTGGCCGCCCGCGACCGGCTAATGCACGAGACGCTCGAGGCTGCCTATGCGAGATTGGGTCAGTTGGAAGGAAATGATCCGGCAAAGTGGGCATGGGGCCGAATCCATGTGGTTATCTTCCACCATCCGCTCGAATCCATTCCGGAAATGAAATCCCTGGTTGATCTTGGCCCGGTGCCTCGTCCAGGGGATGCCAGCACAATAAACCCCACCAGTTATCCTCGGGGCGAAAGCTTTTTCTATCAAACCGGAGGGCCTACCTGGCGTCAGATTGTCGACGTCGGCGCGTGGGATAACTCCGTGATGGTGGATTCTCCGGGCGAGAGCGGCCAGCCAGGGAGTCCGCATTACGCCGATTTACTCCCCTTATGGGACCAGGGTCAATATATTCCCATGCTCTATTCGCGCGAGTCAGTGGGAAGACATGCCAGCCAGCAAATGAGCCTCGAACCGGCAAAGTAGAATAGAGAGTTCAGCCCTTATGAAAAAACCAAAACGAAGCTTCCATATTTAGAAGAAGGACAGGTTCGCAGGCCGCACACAACGGCATCATTTACCGACGTGAATCCTATAGATGGAGCTCATTAGCCCAAAGACATTCAGCAACCAAACAACCACGCAGATCACCACCACCGCGTTCAGGATCGACTTGATAGATCCCGCCATGGGGATAAACGTATTGACCAGCCAAAGCAGAACTCCCACAACAATCAGAACGATAAGTATTTGAATCAGAGGCATGTTCGCGCCCTCGCTACGCAGATGCGGTCTGCAAACGGCCACTGCGTCCCAGTGGCACGCAAGAGAATCAAACACCGGGACGCAGTGGCAATGAACGAGCAATCACAAACGGCCAAGCAGAAGCAGCACGACCACAATCACGAGGATCAGTCCCAGGCCGCCGCTTGGGTAGTAACCCCATCCGCGGCTATACGGCCACGCTGGCAGCCCTCCCACCGTTAGCAGAAGCAAAATAATCAGCAGTATGATCATGTGTTTACGGCCTCCTGTTTTGCGTTGAATTCGGCGCCCATAACCAACGGTGCCCGCCCTACCGCTTATCAAGCCTGCTGGCTTCCATGCTGCAAAAATATCTTTTATGAATTAGTGCGCCTTCCTCTTGCAGCCGGAATGGCCGCAACGGCAGTCGATATCAGGAGTTTTTTCCATTGCTTCGCACTGAGGACTGCAGTACTTCTCGCCGGTGACTTGGCAGGAACAATTCGGATGCGCGCACTTTACGTTTTTGTCAGGCGTCATTTGCCTCTCCTTTCCGTACCGCGGCAGAAGCGTCGCTCTTGGTTCGCTTCGCAAACTGTGTCACTACGAGGAGAAATCCGACCGCCAGCAGCGCGATGATCTCGCCCTTCGCCATGCGCAGCGCGAAGAATGCGTACATCCCGAATAAGAGAAGCAGTACGCCGATGGAGGCCAGCATTAAATCTCGATTCGGGCGTCAGTGTAGGCGGGAGGCACTTCGCGGACCATACCCGGAAACCAGCACTTTGGAGGTGGACTGTCTGTACCGACAAGGGACAACCAACTGCGTGTACCTGCGCGGCTGAGGAAGCTGACTAGGATTTGTGCGCTTCAGCGCCTCGCAGGCGATCGAGAGTCGCGAAAAACTCAGGAAAGGAAACACCTACGCAATCAGCATCGCGGATCACGGTATCATCCTTAGCTCCGAGCGCGACAACGGCCAACGCCATGGCGATGCGGTGATCTCCGTGAGGATCAATTTTCGCGCCCCGCAATTTTCCGGCTGCGCGGCCCTCCACGCGCATCCCATCAGGAGACTCCTCGACGAGCGCACCCATCTGGCGCAGCCCCTCGGCCAGCGAAGCAATGCGGTCACTTTCCTTGACGCGCAATTCCTGGGCGTCATGAATCTCGATTCCCTTCTCGGTGAAAGGTCCGAGCGCCGCCAGCATGGGCAATTCGTCGATCATCTGTGCCACCTGCACCCCGGAAATGCTGCCGCCGCCGAGCGGCGTGTGGCGCACGGCCACATCTCCAACTAGCTCGCCATTCCTCATCTGCACGGACGCCACATTGATCTGGGCGCCGATGGAAATCAGAAAATCCAGCACACGCGCGCGTGTGGGATTCAGGCCTACGTTGTGCAACATCAGCGAGGATTCGGGCAAAATGAGCGCCGCAGCGATCAGAAACACAGCTCCCGAAAGGTCGCCGGGCACCACAAGCTGGCGCGCCGTGAGTTTCGGACGGGGATGAATCCGGATGGTTCCCCGGGTGCTCTCGATAGTGGCTCCGAATTCGCGCAGTGCGGCTTCGGTATGATCTCGCGTGGAAACCGATTCGCGCACGGTGGTCACGCCATCCGCATACAAGCCCGCCAGCAGAATCGCCGATTTCACCTGCGCGCTTGGAACCGGGGTGGTGTAATCGATCGCGCGCAGGTGCCCGCCGTGGATTTTGAGCGGTGCGCGATCGCCTTCGCGACCGCGAATCTCGGCGCCCATCTGTCGTAACGGCTCGATCACTCGCCGCATGGGACGCCGCCGAAGCGACTCGTCCCCTGTGATCGTAGTGCTGAACGCCTGCCCGGCCAGCACTCCGGCGAGCATGCGCATGGTCGAGCCAGAGTTTTCGGCGTCGAGCGTTCGCCGAGGCTCCTTCAAGCCGTCGAGCCCCACCCCTGTAATGCGAACGCTGCGCTCGCTCAGTTCGACGATTGCCCCCAGGCAGCGCAGACATTCCAGAGTGCTCTGGCAGTCGGCGGCCGAAGCGTAGTTGGAGATCTCGCTCCGGCCTTCGGCTAGCGCGGCAAGAATCGCATAGCGGTGCGAAATCGATTTGTCGCCGGGCAGCTCGACCACTCCATCGATCGTGCCGCCAGGGGAGATTGTTCTTTTTGCCATCCGGAGATTTTAACATGCCGTCACCGGGCACCCTCGCCCCGTTCCCCAGCCCGTACTGACTCATATTGATTTGGGCGGCACAGCCAGATGCCATGCAACTCTGCAACGCAAGAGGCTCCTACGCTTATTCGTTCTGCCTCCTCGCTCACCCAAACCAAAGCGCAAGAAGAGTCGGAACAGGGCAGACAAATTCTCCGCAAACAACCGAAGTGCATCAAAACAAGAGAGAATGGCGATGAACCACAATTCCATCATGGAACCCCATCTTCGGTATTCGGCAACACCGGACGAACTCCCGATGACGGTCCATGAAGCGGCCAAATATCTTGGCGTAAGCCCACAGACCGTATATCTTTGGGTTGAACGAAAGCAGATTCCCCATCTCCGCGTGATGGGTCGTAATATCCGGTTCCTTAAATCGGATCTCGAAACATTCCGCGCGTCGTTCAAAGAGGAGATGGAGAATGCCTAGAGCGCGCAATATGACGGTGTGGTTTATCGGCGGGCAGGCACGGAATTCTGGTGGATTCGCTATTGGGACAGAAAGGGCATTGCCTACAGTGTAGCTGCTAATAGACAACCCGGACAGGTGGGGTATTCTCACAGGCCACCGCAGGAGGTTCGGGATGCAGAATCCAGCGTACGAGCAGATCCAAGCAAGGAAGGTGAAAGCCAGGCTGCGCATGCTGCAGCATGCGCAGCGCATCAGCGGCAACGTCAGCCAGACCTGCCGGTTCTTTGGGTATCGCGGGCGCTTTTTTACATCGGGAAAGAGCGCAATGAGAAGCACGGAGTAGCTGGTCTCCGGGACTTGCCCCGGAGACCGCACAAGATCCGCTTTCGTATTCCACCCGAGATTGTGTCGCTATCCCGGCCCCAAACCACCGGATGCACCTCTGCAGGTTCCAGGCCGCTCTGTGCAGTTCGATGTGAAGTTCGTTCCCCGTGTGGGAAGAGCGCGTCAGCGCTTTTATCAATTCACGGCTATTGACGAAGCGACTCGATTTCGGGTACTGCGCATCTACGACCACGACAATACCAAGACCGCCATCGACTTCCTGCGGGAAGTCCGGGAGCATTTTCCCTTCGCCATTCAGAGAATTCAGACCGATAACGGCTCTTCGTTCGGACCACAGTTCACTTGGCATCTTTCGGACCTCCGCATTTCCCACAAACACATACCTCCAGGCTGCCCGAAGGTGAACGGGAAGGTCGAGAGAAGTCATAAGACCGATTCGGAGGAGTTCTACCAGGGAAGGCATTTCAAACATAAAAGGGATCTTGCTCGAAAACTGAAAAGATGGGAAACCGAATACAACGAAGATCGGCCCCATCTGGTGCTCAACGGGAAAACTCCCGCCGAACACTTGCTCGAGCTAACTCAATCGTCCCGGACTGCCAAGGATCTCTCT
>DATLST010000044.1:0-76657 GCA_035534055.1 Candidatus Acidiferrales bacterium
GATCTCCAGACTGAAGTCCGGCATCACGCGGTTGGTGATGTAGTCGAGATAGTCATACACATTGACGATGCGCGAGAGCGGTGTCACTTTGTCGCCATCAATAAACGCGTAGGTGACGGAATTGCATGTCGGGAAGCAGCACGGAACCGGGATGAAGTCGCTGACGACAAACGTGCCGGAGGTTTGCTGTTCAATCATCTTGAGGATGTCGGGGATGGTCATGCGTTGCATCGGATCGTGCTGCATGTGGCGGCCCGCGTGAAATGCCGGCTGAAAATTAATGCCGCGAACAGCCGGGTGCTTGATGGCAAATTCAACGATCTTTCCCACCTCGTGATCGTTGACTCCGCGCTCGATGGCGGGAACCAGCGTGACGTTCAGCCCAATGGAGGCCAATCGATCCAGCGCAAGCAGCTTTTCGTCGAGGATATCCGGCTCGCCGCGGATGATGCGATAGGTTTCGGAGTCGAAGCCGTCGAACTGAAAGTAAATAGATGGTCGGACTTCATTCAACTCGGCGAGGAAGCGGTCGTCGTGCGCGATGCGCTTGCCGTTGGTGTTCAACATAACGAATGGAATGCCACGAGATTTTGCGGCGCGAATGAAGTCGATGATCTGCGGATGGATACTCGGCTCGCCGCCGGAAAATTGGATGACCTCGGGCGTGCCTTCCGTGCGAACGATGTCGTCGAGCATCGCGTTCACTTCTTCCAGCGTGAGACTGAAGCCTGGTCTTGCATCGGCAAAGCACAGGGGGCAAGCCATGTTGCACGCGCTATTCACTTCGATAATGCCAAGACATGCGTGCTGCTGGTGATCCGGACAAAGTCCGCAGTCCAGCGGACAGCCGTCCTTGATCTCGGTACCATAGGCCAGCGGAATCGTTCCGGGTTTGTTGAACTTGCTGAAGCTGGTGTACATCTCGGCGTCGCCATACACCAGCGACTCGAACGCCCCGTGATCCGGACACCGTTTGGCCATGTAGACCTTGTTGTCGCGCAGCAGAATCTTCGCGTCAATGACCTTGCGGCAGGTTGGGCAGATGCTCCGGGTCAGCTCGTAGAAAACGTAGTCTGCGTCTTTTTTCGCCTGCGGTTGCGATAGTTTGGTGGCAAGATGTTGGTCGTTCGATATGTCAGCGTTTAGGGTTTCCAAAGGAGTCGCCTTCCTGTTGTGTTCACTGTACGGCCCTACAGTTGTCCGAGCAACCGCAGAAACCTGTAGTCCAAGGATTCCCGAAGCAGGATAAAGTTACAACCAACGAACCTGGTAACGTTTCGTGTGCCCAGGCATCCTATGGCACGTGAAGGAGCTAAATCTGCGAATGCAGTCACAGCCGCCGGGCCGATTAGCAGTCACGATCCTCGCACATGCTGTTCTGCGGATCGCGAGCAGCGCCAGCGGGGTGCTGATCGGAATCTACCTGGCAAGTCTCAGTGGCCACGGACTCCGAATCGATGTCCGGCTTCTTGGAGTGCTGGGGGCGGCTTCCTTTGCGGCGGAGCTGGTCTTTTCCATTCCTTTTGGTATCGCCTCCGACGCCATCTCACCGCGCTGGTTGATGGTGGCCGGAGCCCTTACTGGCGCGCTGGCGGTTCAACTCTTTGCCTGGAGCACGCATGTCGGAGTATTTTTCCTGAGCCGGACGCTGGAGGGGATGGGCGTGGCCGCCGTCACACCTCCGCTGCTCGCCTATCTCGCAGACGCAACCACGCACGAAGCAAGCCTGCGCGCTCGCGTGATGAGTTTTTTTGAGCTTTCCCTGCTGGCCGGACTGGCACTCGGCGGCCTGATGGGAAGTGAATTCTGGCAGCACTTTCATGTCAAATCGTTCAGCTTGGTGGCACTAGCCTATATCGTTTGCGCGGCATTGCTGGCCTGGGGTGCGAAAGGAAGCACAAGTCACGGGCACCATGCGGCAGTTCAGGGTCTGCTGCGTGCTCTGAAGGATCCTTCCGTCCGTTCTCTCGCTCCGGTCTGGCTCTGCGTCAACGCGATCGTCGGCCTCTGGCTCGGCCCCACGCTTTCATTTTTGCTGACACATAAGGCGCATAGCTCCCAATATCTGGATGGAATCTTCCGGGAGAATCCGACCCATGTCGGCTGGCTTCTGCTGGGCTACTCCATTGTCTTTGGACTGGGCGTGACCGGCTGGAGCTTTGTGCTTCCCCACTTGCATGTCCGCTCCGCCATGCGGATCGCGCTCTGGGCCATGCTGCCCGTCTGTCTGGGTTTGTTCGCCATTAATCATTCGGGGCAAATGACCTCAGCAGTTCGCTGGTTCCTGACCGCAGCCACTGCCCTGCTGGTTATGGTGGAAAGCGGCTTTACTCCGGCGGCCCTTGCATGGCTTGCACAGTCGCTTGGCACCGGTACTGGAAAGGGCGCAGCGATGGGCATCTACTCCGTTCTGTTAAGCCTGGGTGCGATTGGCGGCTCTTTGCTGGCAGGAGAACTCGGAAAGACATTCCAAGTGGACGGACTGCTGCTTGGCACGGCCGCGATGGGTGTGTGCGGGTTGGTTCTTCTTCAATTATTAAAGTCACCCACGATTCGACTGGATAAGGAAAATTATGAACCTGCCTGAATACGATCTCGCCATTGTCGGCGCCGGAGCCTCTGGCCTCATAGCCGCTGACTTCGCCGTTCAACTGGGTGCAAAAACCGCTTTGTTAGAAAAAGGACTGATCGGTGGAGACTGCACCTGGACGGGATGCGTCCCCAGTAAATCGCTGATCAAGGTGGCCACCGTGGCCCATCACGCGCGTATCGCGTCGCGGTACGGGGTCCATGTGAGCGCCCCCGCTGTGGACATGACGGAGGTGCGCGAATACCTGCGCGCCACCATCCAGCAAATTTACAAACCGACCATGCCCGATGCACTCCGCAAAAAAGGTATGGACGTCCTGCTGGGTGAGACACGTTTCCTCGATGCACACACTCTGCAAGTGGGCAACGAGCAAATCCGAGGAAAGAAAATCCTGATCAACACGGGCGCGGAGCCACGGATTCCCGCAATTGCTGGGTTGGCGGAGGTCCGGTATTCGACCTATCTGCAAATCTTCGACAATGACCGATTGCCGCAAAGAATGCTGATCGTCGGTGGCGGCCCCATCGGGTGCGAAATCGCCCAGGCCTATCGCAGACTGGGCGCAGAAGTCACGTTGATTGCTGAGCGTTTATTGCCATCGGAGGACCCGGAAGTCTCGGAAATTATCAGCAAAGTGTTCGAGCAGGAGGGAGTGCAGCGCATTCATGCGCGAGCGGAGAGTGCTCGCCAGCAAGGATCAGATATTACGGTTACGACAAAAGCTGGCTCTGTTACCGGCGACCTCCTCTTCGTTGCAACTGGAAGAGCGCCGCTGGTACACAATCTTGGCTTGGAAGCGGCAGGCGTGCGCTATTCCGTCCAAGGCATCCCAGTGAACCGCAACCTGCAAACCAACGTCCGGCACATCTATGCCGCCGGCGACGTGATTGGAGGCGCACAATATTCCCATCTGGCGGGTTGGCAAGGTTTTCAGGCAGTCAGAAATGCCCTGCTTCCAGGCAACAACGCGGGTATGACTGACGCTATGCCGCGCATTACCTTCACGGTCCCGGAAGTCGCCCAGATTGGCCTCACCGAAAGAGCGGCACGAGACAGATTCAAAGACGATCAACTGCACGTAAAGACGTTCGACATAAAGAAAGTCGATCGCGCCGTCAACGAAGACGACCGCCTCGGTCTGCTCAAGATTATTGCTCGTAAAGATGGCCGTATTGTTGGGGCGACGATCATCGGCGAAAGGGCGGGAGAAACCATCACCGAACTTTCTATCGCCATGCACAGCAAGCTCAAGTTGAGCGATCTGGCAGCCGCAATTCACCCGTATCCGACGTATTCGACAGGAGTGCAACTATTGGCCACAAAGATGGCCTTTGAAAGCGCCTTCGCCGGAAATTCTGGCAGGATCATTCGCGGGCTGTCGGCGCTGTGGCGTTAGCTTTTTACTCCGTGGCTACAGTTTGAGTCAGGGAAACTGATCGCTCCCCGCAATCGGCTTCTCTGACTAAAATCGGTTGGTCTACCTATTGGAATTTTCACCTATGCAGCCATTTTGCGGCATTCGGAAGCACATCGGCGGCACGCTTCCGCACATCGGCGGCAGTATTCCAGATCTTCGTGCTTCTCGCATTCCGTCGCACATGCTTCGCAAATTTCTACACATGTGCGACAGATGCTCGCAACGAATGCAGAGCCGGCTACAGTCCGCTCGGTTTCCCTCAGTGCAACAGTTGTTTAGGCACTCCGCGCACGCCTGAACGCACACGTCACAAGCATCGATACATCTTTGATTTTGGTTTGGAATTTTGAACCCTTCTGATAGGTTGAATCGGAGCAGGCCACAACAAGGCCGCCCCAGCACTCGCAGAATACGGCTTATACCGTAGTACAGAGCTAAGCCGTCTACATTGTGAAAAGAGAAGTCTGAGAGCAATGCGAATAATCCTGGATGGGCTAGAGCAGTCGCCCGAGTTCGCCGAATGCGCTTGACTCTATACCTACGTATAGGGTTTACCGTTGATTCATGGACGGCTTGAGCATCAACCAACTGGCGAAGAGTGGCGGAGTCAATCTTCAGACGGTTCGCTACTACGAGAGGCAGGAACTCCTCGCGCCCATATCCCGTACCGAGGCGGGTTATCGCATCTTTTCATCCGAGACTGTGCGACGGATTCGCTTCATCAAACGCGCTCAGGAATTGGGATTTTCATTGAAGGAAATCAAGGACCTGTTCTCCTTGCGGATCGACGCCCATACGACACAAGCCGACATTCGCAAGCGGACGCAGGCAAAGATTGCCGATGTCAAACAGAAGATTCTTCATCTCCAAGCCATCCATGCCAGCCTTTTGCGGATGGCAGAAGACTGCTCCGGTTGCGGGCCCTTGAAGGATTGCCCCATTCTCGCAAGCCTGGATAAAGAGGAGTTGTCATGATGGAATGCACTTGGAAACAGACCCTGCTTGCTGCGCCCGGTATCGGACTCTCGCTACTTCCGAAAATTGCCTGTCCCGCCTGCTGGCCAGCTTATGCGGGTTTGCTTTCTTCGCTTGGTCTTGGCTTCCTGATTCCAAATGCTAAATATCTTCTGCCAATGACAGCGGCATTTCTGCTGCTGGCAGCGGGAATGCTTGCGTTTCGGGCGCGGCGACGACACGGATATATGCCATTCGTTCTGGGAATTATCGCAGCCAGTTCCATTCTGTTCGGAAAGTTTTATCTGACTTCCGATCCACTCTTGTACGCCGGATTGGGAGTGCTCATCCTGGCCTCTGTCTGGAACGGTTGGCCCATAGCTTCCCGTTGTATCTGCGCTCCGGCAACGGGAACTTTATTCACCAGGGGCGCTCAAGGAGAAATAACAATGACCGCTAACAAAAGAAAAGTCGAAGTCTTCAGCGCAGGGTGCGGAGTGTGCGACGAAACCGTTGCGCTGGTGCAGAGCTTAACTTGCGAGTCATGCGACGTTGTTGTCCATGACATGCAACAACCCGAAGTAGTTGCAAAAGCCAAACGCTACGGCGTGCGTAGTGTGCCTGCTGTCGTCGTAGACGGCAAGCTGGCGGGCTGCTGTTCTGGCGGGCCGGAAGAACAGGGGTTGCGTGCTGCTGGCATCGGCGCTCGGCTTTAAGACGTATTACTAAATGGACGGCCCGGCCTTTGCGTAAACTAAATGGCCGCGGCCGTTCATCTAACGCGACCTGCTCGACCGGGATGCAACTATCGGCTGCAAAGATAGCCGTCGAATACGCCTTCTCCGAAACTTTGGGACGAATAATTCAGGGGCCATCGGCGTTCTCGCAATAGCTTTCGCCCACAGTTCAGTGGTGATTCCTTCGGTCCGCAGATCGCCGTTTTACTTCCTCAGGGAGGGATGCAAATGTCCTCGAAGCCGACACACCAACTGCCGCGCATCCTTGTACTGGATGTCAATGAAACCCTTCTTGACGTAAATACTCTGCGACCCTTCTTCGAGCGCTTCTTCGGAGATGGCGATGTGTTGAAAGAATGGTTTGCCCGGACGCTGCTCTATTCGCAAACAGTGACCCAAACCAACAATTACGTCGATTTCTCGACAGTTGCGCGCCTTGCACTGGAGATGACGGCAAAGATTCATGGCGTGCAATGTCACGAAGCCGATACCGCCTCCATCCTGGATGCGATGAAGAGTCTGCCCGCCCACCCCGAGGTTCCCGGTGCATTGCAACGCCTCCGCCAGGATGGATTTCGCCTGGTGACCTTGACCAACTCATCCCAATCGGTAGCCGAAGCGCAGATGCACTCAGCGGATCTTGCGCATCTGTGCGAACGGATTTTTTCCGTCGATGCTGTCAGAAAGTTCAAGCCGCATCCCGAGCCCTACCATTACGTGGCGAAGCAACTCAACGTAAAGACGAGTGAGATGGTAATGATCGCCGCTCACCCATGGGATCTTATGGGCGCGAAGGCTGCTGGCCTTGAGGTAGGATTTGTGAAGCGCCCAGGCGCTTCCTGGTTCGCTCTATCTCCGATGCCTGAGCTTTCTGCGAGCACACTGGATGAGCTGGCCACACGCCTGATCACCAGAGAATAGAAAGCCGCTGCCCAATTGACGCTGCAGAAGACTGTTTAATGCACGCCGACGATACGAAGCAGTGCGAATGCGGCGGCCCCCAACAATGCAGCTCCGGGCAGCGTCACGACCCAGGCTATCAACATGGAGCGCACTGTCTTTCTATTCACCTTCTCGTCGCCAGTTGATCCGATTCCAACGATCGCTCCCGCCGCGACTTGCGTCGTGGACATGGGCCACCCGAGCATGGCCCCAGATCCCACCAGCGTCGCTGTCACCAGGTTCGCCACGAACCCTTCCCGATGGTCCATCCGAGTCACGTCGCAAGCCAGCATCTCAGTGACGCGCCGCCCGGCTATCCAGCTTCCCAAAACGATGCCGAGCGCAATCGCCACGAAATAAGTTAGCGGCAGCACGGAGGCGGCCCCGGAAAGCAACCCGGCACTCATCAGAATGGCAGCCATCTTGGGTGCGTCGTTCAGTCCGCGAGCAAAGCTGGTCGCTCCGCTGGAAAGCCAATGCAGATGGTTGAGCGTGATTCTCGGAAACGGGTCTTCGCTGGCTTTGCACGTCGTGATGTGAAGTTGTGGCAGGACTGCGGTCGAAGACATCATGGCCGCCACACCATTTGCGGCGGTCGTGGGCTGGACCACTTCCGCACAGACACAGTCATTTGCCATGTCCGGGGCTGCTCCTCTCCAGATACGAAGAAGAACCGCGGTAACGGCCAATGCCACGACCGGGCTGAGCAACAGGGGAAGCGCAATCTTCCTGGCCAGCGACAGCCAGTCAACGCCGCCCACTCCATAGGCCACAGACGCGACACCGGCGACTGAACCGACAACCGCATGTGTCGTCGAGACGGGAAGGCGTTTGATCGTGGATAACGCTACCCAGAGGGCAGCGCCGGCAACGGTAGCAAGAGCAGCGGAGAAGCTAGGGTGGATTCCCTTCGCAAGAAGGCCGCTGCCGAATGTCTCGATCATGGCGCGTGCCAGAAATGCTGCGGCAATGGCTCCGGCTCCTGTCCAGAGTGTGCCCCACAGGATGGCGCGACGATAACTTGTGACGCCGCCACCGACCAGCGTGGCGACCCCTTTCGATACATCATTCGAGCCGTTCGCATAGGCCAGAGCGAACCCCAGAGCGAGCACCAGAATTAGAGCCATCTGATCACCTTGCCTAAAAATGTCAAAATGCTATACGGTGGCCACGGTTCGGGATTCCCACGCGTACGCCTGAAATGCGCCGTCTACCTTCGTGTGCACGACATGATTGCTGTAGTTGCTGATGGTTTTCACGGCGATCGCAAGGACAATCTCCAGTACGTCGCGGTCGGAGTACCCGGCAACGATGAAATCCTCGAATTGTTCAATCGTCGGGTTGCCACGCTGCTCCACCATGAACTTCGGGCAAGGGCGTAGGCGCAAACTGCTTCATCAGGTGCTCCGCGAAACTGCTCTGTCCGGCCCAAAGACGCGTGAACCCGCGCATTGCAATATTGATAGCGAGAGTGACGCGCAGCAGCGCATAGACAACACTTCTATTCGCAAAAGAGCCGGAAGCCGCCATCGCTACGCTCTCTCCTTTTAGATCAAGCCACGTATACCGAATCGCTGGACGATGCTCAAGAATTCAATTCTGCTCGCACCCACTGCATCCCGGCAAAGCCTGCAAAAACCGCTGCGCTTCATTTATGCCGAATTGCTTCCGGGGCGCGCACGGTGTCGAGCGGTATTACGTGCAACGTCCACTTTACCGGCTGGGTCACCGGGTTGAAGCATCCATGATCGTTGCAGGCCTGATAGTTGAGAGTTCCCGTGACTTCGACCTGCCTGCCTTGACCCACAGAATGGACAAACTCGTGTGTAGCGCTCATGACCACGTCTTGCCGAATCACGGTCGACCTGTTATAAACCGGAACTGACTCCTTGAGAATTGGGAAATCCATAATGGTTCCCTGCGGGTACTCTGTCGGCAGCGGATGCAAATCTGGACTGTCATCCAACATCAGCTTCACCACCTTGTAGCCATATTTTTCCGCGCCCGGAGCATAGACATGCACCTCTGATGCTGGATGAATCGTTACCAGAAGTTCGAATCGGCTGCCCGGGCCGACCACATTGTCAGACTGGGCAAGTTGAACGGTCACATGTCGTCCATGCGGGATGAGAAATGGATGCACAGCGGGCACGGGGCCGCCGAATATCTCCGCATACGCGTTATTCGGTGTAAACCGGTCATAATATTGCGCCTCAAAAAATCGCTTCTGGATGATGCCATCTGGCGTGATGAAGTACATGCCTGGATAAGGAATGCCCGCGGCAAACCCCTTACCGTCCGGGTTAAGGATACCGAAGGCGCGGATGATCTTCGATTGCGGATCCGAGAGCATAGGATACGTAATCCCCTTGCGATCGGCGAAGCTCTTCAGGATTGCCTGCGAATCGTACGTGATCGAAGCAACATGGATGCCTCTCGTCTCAAACGCCTGCTTGGCCTGCTGTAACTCAAGGAGCTGCTGCTTGCAGAACGGACACCAATCCGCTGAGCGCGAGAACAGTAATAGCAGGCCGTGTTTCCCCTTGAGCGTGTCAAACGTCTGGAGAGAACCAGTCTGATCCTTTGCAGAAATCGACGAAATTTTGTCGCCCACCGTCAGGCCATGTACCTTTGTGATAGTTTGCGCATGCAGCGCACTCACCAAAACAGGAAGAAGAAGCCAACCCGCACTGAGTCTTGTCAAGCGGAATGTACGTCGCATCATTCAACTCACTCTTTCTAGCCAAACCATCAATCGCGAGTGGCCAGCAAACGGCCAGCATAAGCTTTATGCAATTTGCTCTCCTTGGTTTGATTTCCATAATTGGAAAAGGTTACAGGGCGGTTTTCCGTACAGAAGTGGAGTCGAGATGATGTAACCTTTGCCCGTCCCGTGAATCCTAGTCTTTAAGGTTGTTGCGGACAGTATTGTCAATGAACGATCAGGCGCTGATGGACAAATCGAGGGAGCCATTCCTGATCCAGAGAATCAGGGCAGGAGAGCGCAGCCATTTTCATGAGCTGATTCGGCCGTATGAGCGGCGTGCGTTCCTGATTGCATATTCCGTCCTTCGCAATCAGGACGATGCGGAAGATGCCGTGCAACAGGCTATGCTGAAGATATTTCTGAACCTGGTACAACTCACGGAGGCCGACAAATTCGCCCAGTGGGCCATGCGGGTGGTTGAAAACGAAGCAAAAATGTACAGGCGGAAGCGCCACCAGCATCTCTATGAATCCATGGATGATGAGGAGGAAAAAGAAGGGCAGTCAAAACACTACCGTCCCAGGCAATTTGCTGACTGGCGCGATCTTCCGAATGAAATCCTGGAGCAGCAAGAGGTCCGTGCCGCGATCATAGAGGCGATGACGAGCCTCCCGGAAATCTACCGTGAGGTATTTATGCTGCGGGATATGGAGCATCTGAACGTCGCGGAGACGGCAGAAATTCTTAGCATTGGGGTGCCAGCGGTCAAGACCCGATTGCATCGGGCGCGCTTGATGATGCGCGAAGCACTGTCGCCGATCTTCGCCAAACCCAGGATCTCGATTTGGGAACGCTGGAAAGGAGTGAACCCTTGGTCCGCTGCAAAACAATAATCGCCCATTTGTCCGAGTACCTCGATGACGAGGCTTCGCCGGAATTGTGCCACACGATCGAGCAGCATCTGCGCGGTTGCCATCGATGCTCTGCCATCTACGACAGCACCCGGAAGATGCTGGTCATTACAGGAGACAAACGGGTGTTTGAAGTTCCGGCCGGTTATAGCGGCCGCCTGCATCGTTTTCTCGACAAAAACATTCTTGAAGGGTCCTCCAGTTGAGCAAAATCACCATTACGATCACGCATCGAACTACAGGGACCGTGCTTGCCGAGGGGCCGGTCGGCTGGGGCATCACTCCATTTGAGGGCAACTACTATATTCGTCACCAATATCTGAAAGACGGCGCGTTCAAAGCGAATTATGTTCCAGGCTTCTGCCCCTACAAGTTCTTCTACTTCTGGATGGACTGGCTACTCCCCAATGGAGAGCGGCAAAAGAGCCTGGGCTGGATGTACTGGCTGCCAAACCCGCTGTTCCCATTTATTTGGTTCCGGGTTGCGCTGCCAGGGAATCATCCAGACCTCCGTTACGAGCGCCGCGATCTGGTCTCGTGATCGCTACTCAGAAAATGAGTTGTCAAAAACATCTCCTCAGTCTGTAACTTTCCTTCGAGGTCGGAATCGTAGCTGATATAGGGCCGGACTCCGGTGTGGCCTCATTTCTAATAAGGAAAGGTACTTAACCAATGAGCACTAAATTGTGGATGCCCCTAGTTGCCGCAGCCGCTTTCGCTTTCAGCGGAATGGCGATGGCCCAGAACTCCATCGTTACGGTGGAAAGCCAGCATAACTTCAACCAAACCGTTTCCAATATCAAGTCTGCAGCGAGCCAGAATGGCATGATGGTCATGGGTCATCTTGATCAAGGCCATGTTTTGTCGATGACTGGCCTCCATGTCAATGGTCAATCGTTCTTCGTCGGCAACCCCAACGTCGGCAAAAAATTGTTCGATGCGGACCCTGCCGTCGGACTGTTCCTTCCACCCCGTATCTTTGTCTATCAGGGGAAGGACGGACATACGTATGTGAGCTACGAGAAACCATCGGCAGAGGCCGCTCAGATGAACAACCAGAAGGTCAGCATGGGCGCCACAATGATCGATATGAAACTCGACAAGATCGCTCATGCGGCAGCTAACTAAACAATCACGGGATTGACTGACGCACGTGCAGCTCCAACTGAGGAGAACATGAGAAAAGGTTTGGGAACTCTTATCCTTACCGGTGCAACTTTGACATTGGCGTCAGTCGGGCCGCTGATTTTCCCTATAGCGGAGTCCGGGACTGGAACTTTGAGCACGCTGGCTTTGCATTGGTTGATCCCGTCCATTGCCGTACTCGCCATTATCGCGTTCGTAGTGCGAAACACTTACCCGCTGATCACCCGCTCGATTGCCTGGGGCGCTCTGTCGGGATGTATCGCCACAGCGGGCCTGGAGGCTATCCGTATTCCCGGCTCTCATATGGGCTACATGCCCGGCAGTATGCCGAAGCTGATGGGGGTTCTGCTTCTCAACCAATTTATGACAGGCCCCACGGTTTTATCTAATATCGCTGGTTGGGTCTATCACTTCTGGAATGGTGCGGCTTTCGGAATCATCTATGTGTTGTTCCTTGGAACTACAAGAAGATGGCCCGCGTGGATTTACGGCCTTGTCATTGGAATCATATTTATGCTAAGCCCGGTTGTTCGTTCTCTCGGTATAGGCTACTTCGGACTCCAGTTTTCGATCGGGTTCCTGATCGTGGTTTCCCTGGCGCATCTGGCCTTTGGCATTTTGCTCGGCTGGCTCGCGCGACGTTTCGCCGGCTCGCAGTCCAGCGCGTTTTTCTGGTGTTTCCGTTTTCTCTTCGGAAAAGCCAGCCGCGAAGAGCAGCCGGCCGCTGCCCATCCATAGCCCGCGTGACCGGCAACCGGTCCGCATAGTTGTCAGCGGCGAGAACATTTTCCGTTGACTGAAGACCGAAGCCACAACCCTCATGTGTCTTTTCTCCTCAAAGACGGGCCTTCACCTCTCCGGCAAGTCTGCGATAAGCAGAGGGATACTCTCGCTCCATGCGTGCGGAAGCGGCACAATTCATCAAGCCGAACGACCGGCTCCCATCCATGGGGCGTCTGGAGATTTACAACCAGATGTATTGGTGCCGCCTGCTCGACGCTTTTGCAGACGATTTTCTGGGCTGCGGGCAATCGTCGGCGCGCGTCGCTTTGAGCGGTTGTCGATCGCCTATCTTGCGGAGTGCCCCTCGCGTTCTTTCACCTTGCGCAATCTCGGCAGCCGTCTATCGATGTGGCTGGGGAAACATCCGGACTTCGGGACGGCCTCACTCTGAATGAGGGAAGATATTGCCAGATTAATAACAACGCAAAATATTGGAAGAACTGTGATATCCAGCTAAGGCTGAAAAATAGTAGTACCGCGTAGAGTGCTCAAGCAGCTTCGGAACCGCACTAGTCATCTGCGAAGGCACCAGCATGATTTCTCCGAACAGCTATTGTGGCCGCAGGACTGAGTAAACACAACTGGACTGAAACAGATGTATCAAAGAATGTTAGTCGGAGCTTGCATTGCCGATCTGCCCTGCGAGTTGGGAAAGTTTTCACTGTAGGCGCAGTGTGGTGCCACTACGTTTTACGTTTCGCTTTCTACTGCCGAGGTTCGACATGCAGAATGACACCACAATTCACGACCTGAAGTGCGTCATTGTGGTAGCGCAGGAGGGGAGTCTGTCGCGTGCGGCCGCACGCTTGCATACGACGCAGCCCGCGCTGGGTCGCAGAGTACATCACGTCGAGGCCGAGGTCGGCGTGAAGCTCTTCTATAGCTGGTACGGTGGGGTGCAATTGACAGAATCCGGTAAGGTCTTAGTTGAAGAGATTTTGAAGTCGGTCGACCATTGGGAGCGTGCGGCACAGCGTGCGCGCAATGTGGCGCATGCCAGGGACGGCCTTTTCCAGGTTGCATACTCTTCGTTTCTCAGTCCGGAGTTGTTGGGGATCATATCAGACCTTCATTTCGACCGACCTGGAGATCCAGTCATGAAGCACACCAGCCTGCATACGATGGGGATCATCCGAGGCGTGCTGGAAGGCCAGTACCAGGCGGGGATCGGCTATCTCCCGAACAGCTATCCGGAACTCGAAGCGCGAGAACTCCTCGACGAGGACCTGATGCTCTGCATCCCGGCACGGCATAGACTCTTTCATCTCGATTCCATCGCTCCGCAGGACCTCGAAAGAGAACCGCTGATCGCCATATCGGAACATGCGCTTCCCGAAGTCCACAAAGAGATCCTTGCCTATTTTGAGGTTCTCCGAATCGATCTGAACGTGATCGCTCAGCCCTTCACATTCTACGAGGCGATCCACATGGCTTTGGGCGGCAAAGGCATTGCGATGGTGAGCAACGGCTGGTCCCACTTAACGAAGGAAGGGATTATATTTCGCCCACTCGCGGACAGGTTGCTGACGATGAAGACTGGGATCTTCGTGCGGCGGGACAACCGCACAGCGATTGTCAACGACTTTCAAAATTTGCTATGGGCGAGAACAGGAAAGCTCAGAAACGAGAGGCAAAAGGTAAGTCTCGGCTTCCGCAAAGGAGTTGTCTGATGTGGCGATATACGTCTGCTGCAAAGTGCTATATTAGCAAGCTAAGTGATACCCCGAAGGGATATTTCATGCGCAAACTTGCTTTGATTTCGATTGCAGGTCTCCTGCTTATCGCCGGCTGCAATGACAGCAAGAAGCCAGACGCCGCCAATTTCACGAAGACAATCAACCAGTATCTTGCGAGGCACGGCCAGGCATGCACCTTCTTTGCGCAGACGTTTCCGATTGATATTCCCGCATCCGCGTTGATGGACCAGTACGGCACCGCGCCGCAGATGGCCGCTCTGGAACTGGCTGGGCTGGTGCATGGAAGCAACACGACAGCAGTGATCCACGGAATGATGGGTGCGCTAGGTCCATCTGCGCCGCGTCCCGTGAGGCGTTACGAGCTGACGGATGAAGGAAGGAAATACTTTCAGGTAAAGCCCGGCGTATTCGGACAGAACAGCGCTTTCTGCTATGGCCAAGAGACGGTCGATTCCATTGTCAAGTGGACGGAACCGGCGACGATGGGGCCATATACGCAAAGCGAGGTCACCTATACCTATAAAATTGCGGATCTCGCGCCGTGGGCAAAACGTGCAGATGTGCAGCAGGCATTTGGCGACATCCGGACCACCGTCAGCGGCATCTCGAAAGCCAATGAGATGGCAGGACTGCAGCTGGCGAACAAGGGATGGGAAGTTCCTGCGCCGTAAGTCTATTCGGAAGCTGTTGTCCTGATCTCCGCAACGTGCCGCCACCCATCCTGGTTGGTGACGTGCGTGACTATGTCGATGGATCGCCTGCATTCTTCCTCCACGTCGCGCAGAGTGACGCCGCCTGAGCCGCGCATGGCAAGCTGTGCCAGCCGGCGCAGGGCGTCCTCAGCACCGTTGGCATGGATGGTCGAGAGCGACCCGCGATGGCCGGTGTTGAGCGCGTCGAGGAAAACCCGCGCTTCGGGCCCACGAATCTCGCCGACAATGATCCTGTCCGGCCTGTGGCGCAGCGCGGCTTTGAGCAGGTCGGCGAACCCGATCTGGTTCTTGTGGGTATCGAGTTGAGCCTCGGCGGAGATGACGTGCGGCTTCCTGATATAGAGTTCCGCTACATCTTCAAGGATCAGGATGCGGTCGCTTTCGGGAATAAAGCTGGCCAGCACATTAGCGAGTGTGGTTTTTCCTGAGCTTGTTGCGCCGGAGATCAGGAGGTTGTCGCCACGCCGCACAGCATCTGTCAGTATCTCCGCCTGCGCTTCAGTCAGGGTTCGCCGCTCGACCAGGTCATGGATGGTGAAGTTCCGCGAAGTGAATTTGCGGATGGTCATCATCGGACGGGGATTGACCACAGGCGGGATGAGCGCAGCCATGCGGCTGCCATCGGGCAGGCGCAGGTTCAGAATGGGAGAATCGGCGTCAAGTTTCTTGCCGAACTTGTTGGCGATGACTTCAAGTCCGGTGTGAAGCGCGTCTTCCTCGAACCGAATATTCGGCAGCGACTGAATGCGACCCGCCTCTTCGATCCAGACAGAACCATCGGGATTGACCATGATCTCGGAGATCGTCTGATCCAGCAGCAGGGATTCGATGGGTTTCAGGAACGGGATGATGATCTCAAAGCTCACGCCTGTATCCTCCGGGGATCAAAGCTGATGTGCTCCTGCTCGAACCAGGTCATGGTGATTGGCAGGAAGTCAGGCTTGAGATAGCAGTAGGTTGGCGGCAGTGGGGTGACGCCATCAAAGGCGACAACGACGGCCTGCGCGTTTTTGAGATCGAAGAAGACCTTTTCCTCGAACAGCGGCTCTTTCCGCTTTTGATATTGCTTGGAGGCTGACACGGAACCTTTGTTCGATGAGGTGCGGCCACTGAGCCATCCGACGTTGGCATTGGTCGATGATTCTGAAACGGTGTAGCTGATCGCAGTGCGGTCTGCCTTGCCACACAGCTCCGAGGCATACCGGGCCGTTTCAGGATCGGATGTGGTGAGAAAGACTTTGGTGCGGAATGCCTGCAGCAGGGTCTTCACGCCTTCATTGGGCAGGGCGTCTTTCAGGCTTGCGATGCTCTGCGTGGCAACAATGGGGATACACTTCGGCTGGCGCGAAATGGACAGGAATCTCTCATCGCCGGTCGGGTTATCACCGCCGACCGTGGCGAAGTTCTGGTACTCATCGCAGAGAAACACCGTTGGACGGAAGTGTTTCTCCGGCTGTGCGCCCATCTTTGGAATACGCAGCAACACTGCGCGCTGGTAGTCGATCTTCATTAAGGTGCCAATGGTTTTTGCCAGTGCCGGGTTCAGGGCCACGGGAAAATTCAGACCAACGACCGTGCCCATCTCGATCAGTTGCTCGAAGGGAGGGAGGACACAGCCTTTCGGATCGCCGGCACATGGCTTGCCTTCATAAAGTTCTCTCGGAGGGCAGAAGACACGCCGCACCTGGGGATCGGTTTCAAACAGCGAGAGGAAGACCACGATGCCCTGGATGATCGAGGTCTTGACCTCGGAGCGAAAGAACTTCCAGTGTTCCCAATACCAGTATTGGATACTCTCGAAGCGGTCCTCCTGCTCCAGTGCGTAGGGCTTGCGGGTATAGATGAAGAACTCGGCATTTGTCTCCTGAACCAGCAACTGCTCCAGTTCTTCGGTCCACACGGCAAGATACTGCTTTGCGTCCTTATTCCACTCGAATCCGAGCGGGGACAGCAATGGTGCATGTTTCCGATAAGCACCTTTCCCTATAGCGATGTATTGCATCCGGCTGAAGCGCGATCCCACTTCGATCAGCATCTCTTCCAGACGTCCGGCGCTGATGACAGTGCGGAAGAGATCGACCAGTGTCAGGTATCCGTTGCGGACGCGATGGAGCAGAATCACGTACCGGACCAGATCGGTGTAAGACTGCTGCCAGAAGGGTTCCTTGCCTTTCCCCCATATCGAAGTGATGATGGAGGCGATGTTGAATGCCTGTGCGTAAGGATCGAGCGAGTTGTTCAGCGGGTTGTAGCGGATATCGCCATCGAGCGAAACCTCAACATAATCCTGCTCACGCCCGCACCCCTTCAGGATGCGCCGAAGCTGGCGGCAGAGATCGCCCTTGACCTCCAGTACGACGCCGGAAAGTTTCCGTAGTGGATCGTTGGCACGATAGGCAAACAATTGCCGCATCGCTGGAAGGACCATGGCCGCAGTTTTTCCCGACCCGGTTGCGCCGACGATGCAAGTTCCGGTGTAGAGGCCACGTTCGGGGATGGTGAGCCATTGCGGAGCCGGACTGGGCCTGGGAACTAACTGGCGATGAATCTCTCCCAGAACCATAGAGAGGTCGGATCGAATACGCGGATCGGGATACGGTGGGAGCGCCCCGGCTGCCTCCTCGACCGCTCTCCTATATATATGAACATAGGCCAACGAGAACAGCATGGAGAAGATCAGGAACGGGGTGCTGTACAGGAAGCCGTCATAGCTCCATACCAGCGCATGAAAGATCGTAGGCCGCCCCCATGCGACCAAGCGCAACAATGGGTTCGCGGTGTTGATCGGATACAGGCTATTCAGGGTGATGCCGCAGGCTGCGCTCAAGCCGAACGAGAGCAGAATGCGATATTCAATCAGTGAATGAGTGACGCGTTGCAGATGTGCGCGAATATTCATAAGAAGATTACCTCCTTCATCCCCTCACCACAGTGGACGTCATCGATGGATCAGGTTTCGTCGCTGCTTCGGCTACGGTCCTGATCGGTGCTGGCGCTGCCTTTGGATTGTTGGCTGGCTGTGCGGCATCCGGCGCCACAGTCGCTTTGTATTTCTGGAAGTCTTCTTCCTGGCTGAGCGCGAAACGCAGCAGCTCATTAATGACGTAGTTAGTTTCGTTGCTCGACCACTGCGCCAGCGATTCGATGTCATCGGCGACGGTCTGGTCGATGGAAGATTGGAGCTTCGCGCGGCGTATCCGGCTCACTCCGTGGATCAGTTTCAGTCTGGTCATGGGGTATCTCCTGTGGATGAAGTTGCGGTCTGTCGTGAATCCGTCACGGATAAGTTATGGATCAGTTCAGGATCGGCAGCGGATACTGAACCGATCTGCTTTGCATCCAGCGCAGATCGCTTTGATATCTGCGGCAGATACGATCTCGATATGTGAAAGGCCGGGGGCGGGAGCGACGAGCGCGGCGGGGCCGACGCGGCAATCCGGCAGGATGGCGTCGCTCCCGCCCCGGCATACACCTCACCGTGACCCCGGCCATCTTTCTAACTCGTTCTATCTGCATGACTAAGCCTCCATCGCAGGGGTCTCCTGCGGGGTCTGCTGGTGGGTCTCGTTTCCTTCTTCCGATTGGCCGTCCTGTCGCAGCGTGTAGATGGGATAGCTGTACGGAAGCACTGTCGTGGTGAACGTCAGGCGCAGAGGGCTTTGCAGAAACCGCTCGCGGATCTTCGCCGCATTGGTGGCTCCTGTCTTCCACGCGGCATACAGCGCCTGGTGTTCGAGCGTGGTGTAGAGGGTCTCTCCTTCGCGCAACACCTCAAGCTCCGAGGTCAGGACCCCGCCTCCTTCGGCCTCGAAGAACTGTCTGGCCCGCAGGAATTTCAGAAAATGATCGACGCCCATCGGCGTGAGCGGGGTCACGCCGCGTATCCGGTCGACGGGAAAGCAGCGTTCAAACGCGGCCTTTGCCCGCCGCACGTTGGCTTCCGTGTCGGCAAGATATATAAGCTCGGAGGCACCGAGGGCGCTGAACAGTGGCTGATACTGCTCAAGGAAACGCTCGAACCGGGAATCACTGACCTGGCCTTCATCGAAGAAGGTGAACCGCGGAACACCAATCCTGGAGACGAGGATGGGAAAGGCGTCGGAGAAGTAGAGCGGCCTGCCCACATAGCTCTGCGGCAACAATTCCAGTTTCACGCCGCACTGCGTAGTGAAGAAATCGACTTTGGCCGCTTCTGTAACGAGTATGTCCGCGTCGATGTGATCGAGGATGAAGTCGAGCACCATGAGCCGGGACTTGATGTAGGCGTCGCTCTTAATGCGCCGGTGCTGCGATCCGGGAAGGCCGAGAGCGGCATAGACCGGCTTCGCCGTCAGATGATAGATGTGCCGTCGCTGCCCACACTCGATGACCTGGACGTGCCGGTGGCGATGAGCTTTCGTGAGAAAGCGAGTCGCCATCCTGCCGCCTTCCCGTTGGGTGAAGCGGTGATACTGGCGGCGCAGGAAGAACCCGGAATGCACGGCGACCAGATACAGGAACGAGGCTTCACGTCCGACATAGCCAGCAGTTTCGAGAGATTGGATAGGGTCGTAGTCCATCGTTACAACTCCAGAATGTTTTCCATCAGGTGGCTGTCGTCTTCGATCCTGGCGGTCAGCGTGGCGCGGTCGGAGGCCGAGGCGTAGTTGCGGAAACCGGCCTGCGCTTTCGAGCGCAGGTGGCCGCGATGGTAGGCGGCGGTGAGGACTTCGATGTCTTCGTGCCCGGTGCGCGATCCCTGATCCTGATCCAGGCTTGGTTCCTGACCGGCCTGACGGGGAAGGTCGTACTCGATACGCGCGTCGGGGATCTGGATGCCACCGTTCACGAATGGGAGATCGAACTGCTTGGCGACCTGCTCCTTGACCTCGGCCATGCCGCGCGCGGGATCGGCCTTGCGCTCCCGGTAGATCTCCTTCTGCACGTCGGCCTTGATCTCGTAGTCGAGTTTCACGCGCAGGTTCGTGCCGCCTTTGCCCTCGATGCGTTCGGCCTCTTTCCGGTAAGCGCGGTAAATCTGCGAATCGTGTTCCACCTCGCGCGGCTTGACCAAACCGGCGTAGACCTTCTGGTCTTTGGGGAGGTCGCCATCCTTAATAAGCAGGCCGCGGCCTTCTTTGGTGAGTGTGACCACTTCGACGCGCTCGATGCTGCGCCGGCGTCCATCGCGGCGCAGGTTGACGTGCGCGGTCTCGATGAGGCCCTTGTCGCGGAGATAGCGGAGATCATTTTCGAGCGTGCCGGACTTGCCGCGATAAAGAGACTCGCAGAGGTCCGCTGTGCGGACGACGCGGAAGCGCCCGGTTTCGTGGAGGAGCTGCTTTTCTTCGGGCCGCAGCTCCAGTCCGACGATGTTTGTGGCAGCGCGCGCCGGACGGCGCGGATCGTCTGAAAGCACAGGACGGCGGCGCTCGCGCGGAACGTCCTGCGTCGACTCTTTCTTCCTGCGGGAAGTACGCGGGCGGTTTTGGCGCGCGTCCGCTCTTGGGTCGTCGGCTTGCTTCAGCCGGTGCTGCAAGAGATTTTCCGGCACTGTGCGCTTAGGCGTCCGCACATCATTGGGTGAACTGTCGTTCTCATCGCGGCGGCGCGGCAATTCCTGGGGAATATCGAGTCTCATGGCTGTGACTCACTGTCGTCGCCTTGTTCCGGCGAAAACTCAATAGAAGTTTGCGAGGTCACCGATTCCGCGGCGTCCGAGGTTTTCTGGCCGGCGACGCGACGCACGTCGTAGTCGGCCAACCGCGTAAAGCGGTTCATCTCTTTTTCCGCAGCCTTGCGCATTTGGCGCACTTTGACGATGAGATCGGATGTGCGCTCCATATACTGGTCTTCGTTCAGCATGGCTACTGTTCCTCCTCGTCTCCACCGAAGCGGGACAGAATCTCTTCGGACAGCTCGCTCTGGCCGGTGTGGATCTCCTGGTCGAGGTGCCTTAGCTTGCGGCCTGTGTCGCGGAGGAAGAACTTGCGCTCGATCCAGACGGTGAGACCGAGCAGGTTGGCGAAAAGGAGAGCGCAATAAAGCGCGATGCTCTGGAGGTAGGCGTGCAGGATGAGATTCCTCCACGGCACAAGGAAGCGCAGCTCGTGCATGAGCCAAAAGCCGAGCGCGAGAAAGATCAGTGTGGCGACGAAGGTGGCATTAGCGATCACGGGTGTCCTTTCAGTGGCAACCAGAGAGCGGCGTTATTAGAAGAAAAGCGGAGAAGGGTTAGCTTCTCCGCAAAAGGAAAGCGGGACGGAGTTAATCATCCTCGCCTTCGTCAACGCCGACGGGTGGGTAGTCCAGCTTGCGGATCTGTATTGCATGGACCTCGTAGACAGGGCGCTGGTCTGTGACCGTTTTGCCTGCGATGACGATGGGGCGATCGTAGTGTGAGACATGGAGCTGGCCTTCGATCTCGACGTAGTCGCCCTGCTTCATGCCTCTGGTGAAGCCGCAGAAGAAGGGCCCTGGGCAGATGACCCGGTGCCAGGCGGTGCAGGGATGCCATTCGTTGGCGGCTTTATGCCAGGTGCCGGACTCGATGCACAGCGTGAGTACCGCGAAGGCGTTCCTGCTGATTCCATCTGAGGCGGGCACCTGGGCATCGCTGCCGAGGAACCCACGAAGCGTGACGGTGTTTGCGAAAAGTGTCATGGTTGCACCTCCGAGGGGAGGACAACGCGGCCTAAGCCGCGTCGTCCTCCGTGATGGGATCGGCATCGGGATTCTCCGTGCCTTGCGATGCGGGCTGCGCCAGCTTCTTGACGAGGCTGGCACGTATCTCCCAACCGCGGCGTTTAACCGTGGTCTTCTTCTTGCCCTCACCGACCTCGGCGTCAAACTCGGTGCTGCGAAGCTCGCCTTCGATCTCGACGTAGTCGCCCTTCTTCAAGTTCTTCGCGTACTCGGCGGGCTTGCCGAAGGTGACGATGCGGTGCCACTCGGTGTGGTTCACCCACTGGCTGGTCTGCTTGTCCTTGTAGCCGGACTCGGTGGCCAGCGATAGTACGGTAAAGGTGTTCTGCTGTTTGGTGGCGAAGCTCTCGGCGGCCTTGCCGAGGTAGCCTTTCAGGGTTATGTGGTTTTCGTAGAGTGCCATGGTGTTTCTCCTTGTTTGTATTTGCCCGGATTGCTCTCGGAACACTCCTGCGCGAAGCGACGTGAGGTGCCCCGCTCCCAAGGCCGAGATGTGCTTTCTGCGGAGGCTCCGAAGAAAAAATCTCGCCCGTACTTTGGGCCGCAGCCGCAAGGGAGATTTTTTGTTTGGAAACCCAGACCCGCAGGGCGCCCGTAAGGGCGAAGCAGAACATCGACGTGCCGCCGGGCGCGGGACAAGCACCGAGCGAGTGACCGAGAGTGAGCAGGGAAAATACAGGAGAGGTGGCTCTCTACGGAAACGTTCTTTCTGAAAGGCATCTCCATCAGGACGCCATCCGCCACCGCATCGCAGCAGAACGATTCGTTGTCGCTGGCCACGTACTCGGCTCGAAAAGCAGAGAGTGAGTGGACCATGTTCTTCGATTGGTACCGCATCGTTCTCCGAATTCCGCCATGCGAAGGACCGACGCCTGGACGACGGAATGGAAGGCGAGCTGCACCGCTCCAGCTCCGAATCGAGAGTAGGAATAGACCATCTCTCCCGCAGCGCCTGAGAGGTACGCGGCTGCCCCGGCCTGAACGCATGGCTGTTCACGGCTGTTCCCCGGTGCCGGTTTCACGGAGGATGGCATCCACGGCTGCGATGCGCTGTCCGATCCATCGCATGACAGGGACAGCCATCGAGTTGCCGAGCGCCTTGTAGCGGGGCCCATCGGCTGCGAGCTTGCCGCGATACTCAACCAGGGTGTAATCGTCAGGGAACCCTTGGAGACGCTCGCACTCGCGAGGCGTCAATCGTCTCACCGCCATCTGCGACTGCAACAGATTTGGAGGGTCGTTGCTGGCGTCGGAGCTATCAACCTGCTTCCCATAAGAAGCCGTCAGGGGCGATGCAACCGGAAGCTCCTGCATCACAGCGGTCGTGGAGCTGTTCTCAATGCTTCCTGGAGCGCGTGTGCGCAGACTTCCCGCAATATCGGTTGCCGAGGCCGCACTTGCGGTGCCGTCGCTGCCGTGAAGCGTGAAAGCCACGGATGGCGCATGGTCTTCAGTTGCGTCCGCGGGACATGATTGCAGGATGCCATTGACCTGGTTGCCACCGCCACGGGAGCGGTTCAGGCGTCCATGCACGGCACACTCCCGCACCTCGCCACGCTGATTCGTGCTGAAGGCGATAGCAAGCTGTCCTCCGCCGTTGGCATGGCTGGCGTCATGCCCCATACTGCGCAGCGTGGGGGCAATCTCATTCGCATCGGCTCCATAATCCTTAGCGGAGAAGGCGACATAGCTGTTCGTGCTGCCTCCTGCCGCGGAGCGAACACTTGCGATATCGGATGTCTCCGGCATCGCTCCGCCCTCGCGTCCGCGCAGATTGAAGGCGATAGCCTGAGCACCGCCGCCGCTTTCAAGCGTGTGCGCGACATCGTCGGAGAAGCCGCTGCCATTGGATTTGGTATGGGCTGTGCAGATGGCGACTGGCACCATGGGCGTTCCGCGCCCGGTGCCGTCTTCGCTCGCGTCGAAGCCATCAGCGGAGAGAGAATAGGCGATCAGCATCTCTGTCTCAAAGTCCTGCCTGCCCATGCCTCCAGCATTTAGACAAAGAGACAGTTCGTCGGTCGATGACAGGACCCCTGCGCCTAGTTGATTGCGGACGAACCCATCCTTGCATCCGGTGTCGATGGTGGGCGAGGTGTCTGTGAGGCGACCGCCAGCAGGGCCGACTTCAACGCCTCCGGCAACTCCTTGCCGCGCTTCTCGGCGCGGCGGAGGATGCCCCGACAAGCCGTTCCACTCAAGAAATACCGCTGCGGCAGGTCGCCAGTCTCCAAAATATCCGACAACGAAGACGCGACGCCGTCGCTGGGGTACTCCAAAAAACTGAGCGTCGAGAACCCGGTAGGCGATCCCGTACCCGAGTTCGACCAGCATCCCGAGAAAGGCTCCAAACGTCCGTCCTCCGTCAATCGACAGGACACCGGGGACGTTCTCCCACACCAGCCATAGGGGCCTGAGCCGATCAGCAAGTCGAGCAAACTCGATGGTGAGGTTGCCACGCGGGTCATCCAGTCCCGCTCGTTTCCCGGCGACGGAGAAAGACTGGCAAGGTGTTCCTCCGGCCAAAAGGTCGATTGTTCCCACATTTTCTTTACCTATTTTGGTGAAGTCGCCGGCATTGATGACGGCGCCATCGGCGGGCAGAGCGACGATGTTGCGAATGGCTGCCGCGCGCTGCTTCGCCTCTTTGCGCGAGGGCGCATCGTGTGGACTCGGCATGTGGACGGGCCGCGATGCGCTATAGCGCGAGCGCAGCAGCCAGCAGCAGAACGGGTCGACCTCGGCGAACATCGCGGGGCGCCAGCCGAGCGGTCCCCATGCGACCGAAACTGCTTCGATGCCCGAGCACACGGAGAGATATCTCACGCGACACTCCGGGGCCAAGTCCCCCGCTTTTGCTCGCAGAGCACTTCAAGCGTGGCGAGGATATGCGCCATGGAGGTGTTGTGTCCGTAAAGGACCATGTCGGCGTAGCGAACGGGAGAAAGATCGCCGGCGCGGTCCACGAGTAACAGCGGCATCGGGGCGGAGGCGTTAAGGACGCGGTGAATCAGCCGTCCGGCAAGATCGCCTTGCTGCGCATGAATGAGGATGCCGCAGGCGAACGCCGTGTTGTGGTCATCGGCGACGAGAGCGGTGACGTCGACGCTCTTGCAGAAAGCCGATACCTCATAGGGGTGCAGGCGCAGCGCGTAGGCGGTAGCCGAGAGAAGGTGTAGGTCGGCGCAATACAGCAGGATGGGTTTCTTCGCTCGCATGGCTGTCAGCTCCCGAATGCCTGGTCTTCGTGGATATAGCTGATGACCAGGCCGAGTGGATTGGTCAGCAGCATGGCGTTGGGGACTTCGCTGCGGAAGCTATAGATCACATTCGCAGTCCAACGCTCGCGCCTCTGCTCTGTGCCATCGCCCGGCGAGCGGAAGACCTTCTGAAATTCGATTTGCGCGCGGTAGGGAGACTGACGCGTATCTTCGAGCACGACCGCGTCGATCTCAATGTCTACGTTCAATGCGCCGGGATCGAGCAGGAAGGTCTGAAGGGTCTTCTGCTGGTTCACCTGTTGAAGGGTCGCTGATTGCAAAGGGCCGGAGAAAAAGTCGAGCGACTGCGAAAAGTCCCGCTGAAGGGTGGCGTGGTTGCGTCCGTAGTAAAGCTCCGCCCACTGCGCCAGATAGTATTTACTGACGCGATCGACAGGGATCTTGGCGAAGTCGTCATAGTTCATCACCTGCCCGCGTCCGATGTCCGAGATGGAGATGACGAGCGGCTTCAGCCGCGAGGCAGCGGTCTCGGCGCGGTACAGAAGCGCGAGGCAGCCGAGCGCGACAATCGAGAGCACGAGGAGCGCGACCTTAAGGTAGGTATTGGTGACCACAGGCTCGGCATACAGTTCGAGGAACTTGTGCCCGGCATCGGTGGTGGCAAAGGGACTCTCTGTTCTCGGCATGACTAATCTCCCCACACGTTGACCCAGGTGCCGGCGCGACCGCTAAGGATGGAGCTGGTGAGTTCCGGGATTTTGACCAGGCCGTAGATACAGACAAAGAGAGTGATAAAGAGCGCAGGCAGGACGGTAAAGGCATTCGAGATGCTGATGTTGCCGATGACCTGGAACATGCCCGTCAGCACCTTGGAGAAGACGAAGATGAAGGCCGACGCCACGACCTGGTAGAAGCTGAAGCCGATGAACGCCTTGAGCCAACCCCAGAAGAGCCAGTCCATCTTGGGCACGATGAACCACGGAATGAAGATCGGGCCTATGAGGACGCACACGGCGGACGCCACGTAGCCGTAAGCGATCACCGCGAAGGCCGCCGCCTCCATCAGGGCGAGGAGAACAGTGATTAATAGATAGGTGAGATCTTCGAGGATGTTGAAACTGCCGGGAGGCGAGCCGAGTTGCTGCTCCTGGTTGGTGATGGTGGTGGCGATCTGCTGCGTCTGGTCGGACTCGATCTGGTTGGCGAGGTTCAGGCCTTCTTTGGTGACGAGGTCGCTGAAGCTGTAGCTGGTTCCGGGGATGGGCGTCGAGTAGTAGGTAAGCATGCCCAACCCGAAGGCAATCATGAGTACCAGATCAGCGAACTTGGCAAAATGAAAGCCGCCGAGTCCCTGTGACGCAGACAGGGCAGACTTGATGCCGAACCAGACGATGAGGATGGTGGCGAGGCCGCGGAAGATGTCGAGTCCCGTGGCCTCTAACGTACTCCTCTGTGAGGAGAGCAGTTGGGTGATGGCTTGTCCAAGCTGCGCAATGATGTTCTGTCCCATCAGTTACTCCCGTTGATGCTGAGAGAAATGCTGTGCATGGAATCGCTCACGCCGCTGTTCACGTTCTGCATGGTGGTGGGAAAGTTCTGCTGGAAGTAGATGGAGTTATTGAGGGCTCGGTTCTGTGAATCGATCTGCTGTTTCTGGGCGACAAGCTGCTGCTGGATCGAAGCCATGAGGAGTTGATTGGTATCCTGCTGCGAATGGATCTGTAGGAGCGTGGCCGAGTTGATCTTGCCGAGGAGTGCGGCCTCCGTCTGCTGGCTGGAGTCGGTCGAAAAGGTGTCCGCATCGAGGTTGGAGAGCTTGATTGCGAACGCGTGCTCGTCGGTGCGGATGGTGCCGAGAGTGGCGAGCGTATTCGTCGTGGTCGTCTGTGCCAGCTCCGACGTAGCGTACTGGTTGGCGACCGTGGCCTGCGTCCGGGAATCGAGTGACGAGTAGCTGCTGGACGGGTAACTCTGAGCCTGCACATAGGCGCTGTTGTAACCCTGCTGCGCATTGACGAGCGCGCCATAGTTGAGCGCATTGACCAGTGCCGCTGTATTGCCGTAGGTATTGGGCGGTGCCTGTAGACTCGTCCACTGCGACCAGTCAGCCTTGTACCGGGCTTCGAGGTTCTGTGGGAGCTGCGACATCTGGAAGGCGAGGTTGTACATGGTGATGATCTGGTTGCGGGTCGCCACCGCGGTCGTGTACATCTGCGACCCCTGCTCGATCTGCTGGATGGCATGGGCGGATTGCGTCGGGTCGTAGACGATGCCGCTGCCGAACTGCGCGTGCGCCAACGGCGCAAGCGCGAAAACAACGGCAAGAATCGGAACGAGTGATTTGTTGAACTTCATGGCAACTCCTTTTCATAAGCGCCGAGCGTGAGCAACGGCGCGATCTGTGCATAGCGGTAAGGGGAAGGTTTCTGCGGCGGCGAGGGAGAGGCGCAGCCGATCACGAGCACGCAGCCGAGGCCAAGGATGAGAAATCCGCGCATCACATCACCGCCGGCATGTCGTGGTTCTCATACGCGGGCAGCAGCATATCCTGGGTGATGTAGACCTTGATCCGATGGCCCTCGCGGATGGTGATGGTGGGTGGGATGTTGATGAACTTGTCGAGCACGTTGGCGCTGGACTGAGAGAGGCTGGAGGCGATACCGGCCCGGTACGCCTCGCTGCCGGACTCGTTATAGCCCTGGTTAAAGGTGGTTGCCTCGGCTGCTCCGGCGATGACACCGAGAGCGATCGACGCGCCGAATATTTCGAGATAGTGGTTATTGACTTTGTCCTTGATCCCGCTGGCTCCGGCCTGATCGAGACCGCGGAATTGATCGAGATCGACGCTGTAGTGATCCGGCATTAGCATGCGATGGAAGGTAACGGCGAGGCGCTTCTGGCCGAAGCCGGAGACCTTCTGCGTATCGCCAAGAAGGAAGGTCCCCGCCGGGATGAGCACATGCTGGCGATCCTGACTGTAAACAGGATTGGTGACCATGACCTTGACCGGCCCGGCAAACTCACCATCGAGACGGTCCACCAGAACGGTGTCGATGGTGGTTCCCTCGAAGACCACGTAGGGTTGGCCATGGGCGCGGTTGAGATTCACCTCGGCCGGATGTTTGTCGGAGGACGAAGCAGCAGCGGTGGGTTGCGCGAGCTGCTGCAAGCTCGCAGGGCGAGCCGGTGTGTCCGCATCTGCGCTCGCAGGTTCCGCGGATGGATGCGAAGCGGCATCCGTGGGAGAGATGAGGTTGGACGCAAAGCGGGCCCTGAACTCCAGCGCCTTCTCCGCATCGGCAATCGGGTCACGCGGCGGTTCCTCTGGCTGCGCAGCCTCAGGCGGCGGCAACGGTTGAGCGGAAGCGGCGCCAGGCGGCAGAGTGCCGGGCGCAGCCGTAGCGCCAGCCTGCATCGGCAGTCCATTCTGACTCTGTGCCTGTGCCTGAAGCTGGCTCTGGCGCTGGTCCGCACTGAGGTCCTGCTCCAGTTCCTGAATCTTCCGCTGGTTCATGTCGGTGGATGCGGCCAGCGGAGCGGCCGCTGCGCTTTTTGCCACGGGCTTGGGATGATTCCGCGAGAACATCACCGCCATCAGAATGAGCACTGCGAGACCGGCGACGACGTAGCCCTGCGCTTGTTTGGGAACCACCCCTTCGGGGACGATGCGCTTATCGTGCAACTGCGCGTTGGGCGAATCCGCCTTCGGCGTGGTTGGTTGCATATCTATTCCAGGTGTTGGTATTTGTTCTGGCATCGGAGCACCTACTTCGCTTTCCGCTCGAAATCGAGCTTGCGCTTGCCGATCTGGAGGTAGCCCTTATCGACCACAGTGGGAAGGATGTAGGTACCGTCCTGCAACTGGAAGGTGATGAGGTCGGGTTTTTTGTCCTTCAGTTCATAGACCGAGAACTTCTCAGCAGCCGACGACTTGATGTAGGTGAACTTGTCATCGTGATAGATCGCCGAGACATCGAAGGGCTTCTTGTTGTGGAAGCTGTAGTCGAAGACCAGCGCCTTCACCGGGTACTCGGAGCGGAACTGTTCGACGGAGTTGGCGGCACGGGTCTGGGCGAGCTGCGCCTGGGCGCGTGCTGCCGTGACTGCGCTCGCCGGAACCAGCTTGTCAGGGCCGTTAGCAGCGGTTAGCAAAGATGGGTCGGACGGCTCGATAACGACCTTGAGGTCGGGATCGCCGGACTCGACATCGTCTAATGTGAACGAATATACGGTGCCTTTGTCGGTAATCAGATCGAGGCTCGAATGGATGCCCTCCTTGGCCGGATGCACAAAGCAGTAGTTGCCCACCGTATCGACAATCCAGAAATCCTTGTCGCCGGTGGCGGCAGCCAGGATCTTCTCTGTGGCGGGCAGCTCAATGAGCGTGGTGTAGCTCATCTTCGCGCGGATGCTCACGATGTCGTTGGCGTGGTAGTGGACGATGCGGGCGGACTGCTGGCCGTGAGCCACGGTAGCGGCAAGGCCAAGCAGTAATGGGATGATAGGTGAAGGGCGCATGGTTCTCCTTTATGGGTTGGGGTAGTCGTGGGCGAGCCGGATCAAGCCTTCTTCCGGCCCGAAGCGAGCAAAGTAGTCTTGCTTACGGAGGTTGTCGCGGGCGTTGTTGGTCGCCATCCAGTAGCCGAGCGCATCGACTTCAAGAACCAGCTTTTTCGTCCCACGCGGCTGGATCAGCAGTAGCTCACGCTTGGGGACAAGCGACTCCAGCAGCTCAAGCTGGGTGTCGTTCAACTGAAAGACATCGGCGTAGAGCTTGCGGTCGATGTTGGGATTGGCGAGAAATATCTTGGTCGGGCAGGACTCGTTGACGACATGCAGCATGTCGGAGGAGGCCAACTCCACGACCGACTGTGTAGCGAGCAGCATCGCCGCGTTCTTTTTCCTCCACGTTTTTTCGGCCTTCAAGATCCAGTCGCGGATGGTCGCGTTCTTGAGAAATATCCACGCCTCGTCGATGACAAACAGCTTGAACGTGGCCGTGTTCTGAGGCTTTTCGATTTCCGATGATGCCCTTTGCAGGACGTAGAACAGCAGTGGTTCGAGGATGTCGGGGTAATCGCTCCAGCCATCGAAGTTGAAGGTCTGGAAGCGCGAGAACGCCAGAGTGTCCTCTGCGTTGTCGAAGAGATGCCCAAACTGTCCGGCCTGGGTCCAGCGGTGCAGGCGTTCTCCCAACGGGCCGAGAATGGACGCAAAGTTGGTGAGCGTCCGTATCTCGGCAGGCAGCTTGTACACGCGTTCAATCGCGGCGAACAGTGCCTTTTCATCCTCCGGCGTCAGCTCATACCGGCCGCCGGCTTCGATCAGCACGCGTAGGAAGAGATAGAGGAAGTTCTGGCTCTCGTTGGTCGGCGCCAGGGAAAATGGATTGATGGTGAAGCCGGGGCTTTTCATGCCGACGTTGAGATAGGTCCCGCCGAAGGCCCGCGTCACCGTCTCGTAGCTGCCGCCGAGGTCGAAGATGAAGGTCAGGGGATCGTACTTCTGGACCGACTGAAGCATGAAGCCGGTGCAGAAACTTTTGCCGGCGCCGGTTGCGCCGAGCATCAGCCCATGCGCCACATCGCCGCTGTGCAGGTTCAGGAAGAACGGCGTGCCGTGGGTCGATTCCAGAACGGCGAGATATTCCCGCTCCAGATGCGGGTTCCACTGTGCTCCCGTGTCCACGGTGAACAGGAAGGACAGGTCGGCATAGTTCGAGTTCAATGCCCACTGCTTGCGAAGGTTGAACTGCTTATTGCCGGGAACGGTCGCAAAGAAGGCATTGAGCAGGTTGTAGCGTTCCTCGTACAGCAGGCCATCATGTTGCGTGAGCAGCTTCTGGAACTCGGCGACCGTGTGTTCCACCTTCATGCGGCTCTCGTCGTAGACCACAACGGTCAGCGTGAACTCTCCGAAGTGCTTGCCCTCCATGCCCAACGCCGTAAGCGCATTGCCAAGCTCCGCGACCGCAGCGGCTTTGGAGTCGTCGACCAGGTTGTCCTGGTTGCCGCTGTTCCCGCGGTCCTGAAGGTTCGAGACGAAGCTGGTCTTGGAGTTGTGATAGTGGCGGCGGCGCGAGGCGATCTCTTTCCGGGCCTTCGCGTTATCGACCGGGTGCCACTCGGTGATGACGTGGAAGTTCGCCGGTATGTCGAAGAGACCCTGCAGGAGCAGGGGCCTTGTCTCACTGGGCAGTTCCTTGAGTGTGAGGACGCGGACATAGTCGTCATCCAACCGCAGGTAGCCGCGATGCGCCTCCAACTCCGAGTCACAGAGCTGCCAGTCGAGATGGAGCGCTCCGTGGAGGTGCGCGTTCTGGAACTTAGAGGGGCGGAAGTTTACGAGACGGTGCAGTATGCGAAGCGTCTCTTCCGCCCCTGACAGCTCGACCGTCATCAGGTCGTTAAGCTGCCCACTCAAACTCTGAACTTTGTGCTGCAGGCGGACCCGGTCGCGCTCGATCTGCTCGTAGAGCAGCATGCGCGCCTTGCTGCCGGAGAACAGCGACCGCAAGCCGCGCAGCGACGAGCGCGGCTGCTTCGGCATCTGCGCCAGGGCATGCAGCAGGCCGGTCTTCTGGTAGCTGCCGTCCACCATGACGATCCAGAAGATTTCTATGCTGTACAGCCGGTCGGCCTTCGACTCAAGGAATGCGCTGCGCTGCTCCACAGCCGTGCGCACCAGCGGGTTCTCATACTCGGTATGCGGGATTGCGGGCCGATTGTGCTTGAATAAAACCTGGTACAGCCTGGATCGGTCGTCGAACGAGCGAAGGGCTGCTTCGAGGCGCTTGACGGCATAGTCGCGGCCTGCATGGTCCAGGCTCTCGTAGTCGATGCCGCCGATCTTCAGAACCGTGCCGAGGTCGCCTGACTTCGTGAGAAAGCAGTGCTCATCCCAGAAGCCGTACAGGTTCATCTGGGCTGGGAAAGAGCCAGCTTCCTTCCAATCCTTCGTGATGTCGTCAACCCTGACCATCGCGCCTCGCAATGCGTATCTCTGTCTCGTCTGCCTTCATGGGGTCGTAGCGTCTGCGGAACTTGCCTGAGTTGAAGAGCACGCGCAGGATCTCCACGTCGTGTTTCGTGGCGATGCGGGCGATGATGACGCCCACAATGAACAGCCCGATTCCGCCAAGCAGTGAATGAAGAAGGGAGAAGATCGCTCCTCCCGAGATCAGAGCGACGAAGAACAATCGCCGCTCCGCTCCCAGGACAGTCAGCGGGCGGTTCATGGCCTTGAAGACCGGACTCACTCTGCGCTCCGCTGACTGAGACAATGGATCACCCCCTCTCTGTTGGGCCTTAGCCCGGAAAGAGCCAGGCCATGAAGTTCACGGCGCCGATGGCCATGCCGACGCCAAAGACGATGCCGGCGAGCATCTTCTTCGACTGGCCTTCGCCATAGGCGAACATCAGGCCGCCGACCACGATTGCGACCAGCGACAGCCCGGTCGCAATCGTGCCGGTAAAAGCGGTTTTGAGAACATTGACCGCGTTTTCCCACGGATCGCTGCCGGTCGATTGGGCATACACGGGCAGTGCCGTAAGGAAGAGCAGCGAAGGCAAAAGCCACCTCCGCCAGTGCGCGTACAGCGCCGCGGGGCGCGGACGTCTTGATTGCTTGAGTATGTACATGGGCTCCTTTCGTTTGCGAAACGGGCGAGGGGCACTCTCCGTTCGAACGTCATGGAGCGAAGGTAGGAGCGGCGCGAATAGCCGTCTAATGCTTTTTAGGGAGTGGGGTATGCAGATTCTGCATACCCCTGCATTTCACGCTGGAAGGGCTGCAAAGGCCGGGGTAAGCGGAGCCGGATGGCAGTGGAGGAGCTGCCAAACCATTCCTTCCCGACATGGCCAGCAAAGAAAAACCGCACGGCGGCGCGAGTCAAGGCGGCGGGAACAACGATTCAGGAGATGGTTTGCCTTTACGCGAGCCGCGGTGCGGATAAAATGCACCCTGTCGGGAAGGAAGGAGAGGACCGTCTTGCGATCCTCTCTTGCACGCGCTCCAAACGCTCAATTGCTGCGAGATAGTACTCAGCATCGAGTTCCATGCCGAGATACTTTCTATTGGTCAGCAATGCAGCCGCGCAGGCTGACCCGCTGCCGGCGAAGGGATCAAGTACCAGCTCTCCTGGAAGCGAAAAGCTGCGAATCAACTGCGCCAGCACGGTGACAGGCTTCTGAGTCGGATGCAGCTTGTTGCCGCTGTATGGCATCTCCATCACATCCATGAGCGGCTGCTTCGGCAGTGGCGGCTTGCCCTTCGCAAGTAAAAATGCCTGTTCATGCTGATAGCGAAGGAACCTGCTCTTCGAGCTATAGCTCTTGCGAAACACGATGTGTCCGACAGGCTGAAAACCCGCGTCTTTCCACGCTCCGAAGAACGCATCGACTTTGCTCCAGCCGTAGAACATCACGGCAACTCGATTCTGCTTGAGTACGCGATATGCTTCCGCCATCGCGGGCTTGAGCCAGTCAGCATTTGCGTCGTTCTGAATGGTGCGTCCGTCACGGTCGCGGTAGTTTACCAGGTATGGCGGATCGGTCAGGATGAAATCCACACTGTTCGCGGGCATCTGACGCATGACCTTGATGCAATCTCCCTGCGCGATGGTGTTGATGAGTTGACTGGTCTGATTGTTCTGGATGGCTTGCATGACTTGGATCTCCTTTGTGGTCCCGGAGTGATCTCTCAGGACACCCTCCCGCAAGGGCGCGAGAGATGGCTGCTCCCAAGCCGGGAAGATGCTTTTTCGGGGGGACCTTCAGGGGGAGCCGAAACCCGCAGGGCGCATGGGCTAGCTCACTTCTTTGGATTGCTCGTGTCCTGCTGGCACATGCGAAGCAGAATCTTTCCGGCGCCGGGCGCAGCCTGCTTTTCTCTCGCGGTGCCTGAGAGAACACGCAGCACAGAAGGGATCGACATTTGCTTGCAGGCTTCCGAACGAAACCGACAGGTCATCACTTGTTTCGCAGGGAGAAGTCATCCATCCGGATGTACTGGGGAAATGACTCACTTCGACAGATAAAGACTGGCAAATAAATAACTTACCGTCAAGCGAAGGGGGTATGCAGAATCTGCATACCCCACCCCCGAAAAAGCATAATCTTCAGCCGAGAAATCTTCTTATCGTCCGACTCAGAGGCGTTCGGACTGTTGGGTATCGGATGATTCCTGCACACAGATCACGAGGGCCTCATTTGCGAGGTTCATCGTGTCAAATTCAACCCGATTTCCGTCCGACCGATTGCCTGAGCAGGAGCCGGTTCAACCCGAGCCGTTTGTCACCCCTGTCGAGGCGGCGGCATTCCTGCGCTGCGCTCCCGTCACGGTCAAACGCCTGGCGCGAGAGGGCAAGATTCCCGCTCACTCGCTCCACAACGGCATCCGTAAACGCTGGCGATTCCTGATTTCAGAACTGGCGATCTCGATGAAGAAAGAGGTATCTTCGGACAGGTCATCTACGCCGCTTTCCCAACAGAAAGGAAGGGTGAAAGCGGTATGAACAAACAACGGCAAACTTATCAACAGGGCTGTATCCAGCGGAAGAAGCGGGAGCGCGGCTCGGATGTATGGATTCTGCGGTATCGGGAAAACGGCATGTTGAAGTCCCTCACCATCGGCACGGTTCTGGAGTTCAGGACGAAGGCGGAAGCGCAGCGTTCGCTGGGCGAGGTGCGGGCCGACATCAACAACAATGTCGAGGTGGTGACGTTCGGCCAGTTGTGCGACCGTTACCTGAAGGAAGGCATTCCCGAAAGGCACACGACGGCATCGGCGTTGCGCTCGATGGTCAACTATCGGATCAGGCCATATTGGTTTCAGGAACGTGTTTCCGATATGGCCAAGAACCCGATGGCAGTCGAGCAATGGATCAAGGGCCTGATGACGACTCCACGGAGGAAGGACGAGACGCCACGGCCTCTTGCTCCGAAATCCAAGGGGCACACCAAGGCCGTGTTCCATCGCCTGTTCGAGTGCGCGATGCGCTGGCGGTATCTTGAAGTCCAGCGCAACCCGATGTCGCTGATCGAGCTGCACGGATCGTCGAAGAGGACGCGCAAGATCGTTCTCGTTACCACCGAGCAATACCAGAAGCTGTTGCTTCTGCTTCCTCAGCACTGCCGGGTCATGGTGACTCTGGCCATGTGCCTGGGGTTGCGCGTCAGCGAGATTCTGGGATTGCGATGGGAAGATGTGGACCAGGAAGGGGCCACGCTTCAGGTGCGGCGCTCTGTGGTCAACGGTCACGTCGAAGACACGAAGACATTAGCCAGCGAGGATGAGCTTCCGCTCCATCCCGATCTGGTCAGCGTCCTTCGTCAGTGGCGGGAAGCTGAGTTGCCGGTCAATGGCTGGCTGTTCGGCAACATCGACACCGGCAAGCCGTATCACGCGGACACGATGCGGCAGCGTCATCTCAACAAGGCGGCTGCGAAGATCGGCCTGCCGAAGTTGGGCTGGCACGCCTTTCGGCATACCTACCGGGCACGCCTTTCGGAACTCGGTCTGCCGCTCGAAGTGCAGCAGAAGCTGATGCGCCATGCGTCCATCGACATGACCACGAAGTACGGTCGGAACTCGATGCTCAATGTGACGCGACCGGCCAACGCTCAGATCGTGGAAATGGTGATGAAGAAAGTCGCCGATAAAAGCGAAAAGGGAGCAGGTCTGGACACCTGTTCCCTTATTGTTCCCTCGCCGATTTCGGCTGGTCTTGTAAGTTGTTGATTCTTTGGTTGCGGGGGCAGGATTTGAACCTGCGACCTTTGGGTTATGAGCCCAAGGAACACGCCGCCCCCAAACTTTGAATATTATATCAGTTTTTAGCCTAATTCGCATGGGCAAAACGGCAGGTTTCCTTGACGCTTCCGGAATCTCACCGCTATACTTGCAACCGGCTTTCCGACGGGCCTCGCAACCGCGAAAGGATCGATTCTGTTGGAATTTGAGCCGCTCGACCAGTTCCAGCAACGCTGCAAAAAACTGAGCGAAATCAAGGACTTGGGCCATACTCCTTACCCGCACAAGTTCGCCTGGACGCACACACCCAGACAGGTTAGCGAACAGTTTGGCGACCGCACGGCAGAGCAGCTCTCCAGCGAACCGGTGAACGTGCGAGTGGCCGGGCGGATCGCATCGCTGCGACCGCACGGCAAGGCGGCGTTCGCGCACCTGGTGGGGGACGGCAGGCGGCTGCAAATATACGTGCGGCTGGACGTGCTGGGCGAAGCGGTCTACAAACTGTTTCAGCTCCTCGATCTAGGCGACATTATCGGTGTTTCAGGACGCTTGTTCCGCACGAAAACCAACGAGCTGACGGTTAGAGTGGAAGGACTCGAACTCCTGACCAAGGCGCTTCTTCCGCTGCCCGAGAAATGGCACGGTCTGGTGGACGTGGAGCAGAGGTTCCGGCGACGGTATCTGGATCTGATCGTGAACGAGCGCACGCGGGAGATATTCCTGAAGCGAGCGCAAATCTCCCGGGAGTTGCGACGCTTTTTCGACGAGCGCGGATACATCGAGGTCGAAACTCCCATGATGCATTCGATCCTGGGGGGCGCCACCGCGCGGCCCTTCGTGACGCATCACAACACATTCGACATGGACCTGTATCTGCGGATCGCGCCGGAGCTGTATCTGAAGAGGCTGGTGGTGGGCGGATTAGACCGCGTATATGAAATCAACCGTAACTTTCGCAACGAGGGCATTGATGCCATCCATCAGCCGGAATTCACCATGCTGGAGTTCTACCAAGCCTACAGCGATTACCGCGAACTGATGGACCTGACCGAGGAACTGTTTCAGGATTTGACCAGCCAAGTGTGCGGGACGATGGAGATTCCCTACGGAGGACAGGAGATCGATTTCAGACGCTTCGAGCGGCTCTCGATGCGGGAAGCGATTTGCAAATACTGGCCGGCGGAAGCGGGTGCCGCGCCGCAACCGACCGGATTCGCCGAGCGCGGCGGTCCGCTGGCAATTGCGGAACAGTACAACGCGTTCGCCGGGCCGCGCGGCGGACGTGTAATCGAAGATGCCGCAAAGTTCTCCGACGGAGAGCTTACCGGAGAATTATTCGAAGCAATCGCCGAGCAACATTTGATTCAGCCGACATTTATTTTCGATTTTCCCACGGAAATTTCGCCGCTTTCGAAATGCCGCGAAGACGATCCGTCGCTCGCGGAGCGATTCGAGCTGTTCGTCGCCGGCATGGAACTGGCGAACGGGTTCTCGGAGCTGAACGATCCCGCCGATCAAGAGCGGCGATTCCGCGCGCAGGTGGAAAAGGGCGGCCAGGAAATGCCCAAAGAAGTGGACGCGGACTACATCCGCGCGCTCAGCCACGGCTTGCCACCAACCGCGGGCGAAGGAATCGGAATCGACCGGCTAGTGATGCTGCTGACCGATTCCCACGCGATCCGCGAAGTTGTCCTGTTTCCCCTGTTGCGGGCCGAAGCGTCTGAAGCGGCGATGCCTTCCGACTCATCGTCCCCAAGCGATTCCGAGCCCGGTGCGCGGCCGGGCGGCAAAACCAAATGACATTCGAATGGCTGGTGGCGCTTCGGTATTTGCGATCGCCGAACCGACCAGCGGTGCTGCGGCTGGTGACGCTGCTGGCGACGATCGGCGTGGCGGCCGGAGTGATGACGTTGGTGATCGCGCTCTCGATGAACGCGGGCTTCCGGCAGGCGTTGCGCGACAGGCTGCTCAGCATCACCGCGCACGTAAATCTGAAGCCGACGAGCACCGAAGGCATCCGCGACTACCGGGAATTGATGACGCGCCTGAGCGACACGCCTGGGGTGCGTTCGATCGAGCCGGCGGTCTACAACACCGTGCTTCTTTCATCAGGAGGCCGGGCGCGGGGAATCGTGCTGAAAGGAGTGGACCCGGAGCTGGAGCGGCGCGCCAGCGAGGCCTTACACCACATGGCGGCCGGGTCGGACAACTTCGCCCCAGACGCGGACGGCATTCCTGCGCTGCTGGTGGGACGATTGCTGGCGGATGATCTCAGAGTTGCCGCCGGTGATTACGTGACGCTGACGAGCCCGCAGGGGAATCTGACGCCATTCGGGATGCTGCCGCGATCGCGGCGATTTCGCGTAACGGGGATCTTCGATTCCGGATTCTACGATTACGATGCGAATTGGGGGTTCGTCACGCTGGGTTCGGCGCAGGGACTTGCCGGTATCGGCGACGTGGTAAGCCTGCTCGAAGTGCGGGTGACGAACCTCGACGATGCACCTGCCGTGGCACAGGAGATTCTGCGCCGCGCGGGCAAAGGGTTCACCGTCACAACGTGGATGGACGAAAACCGCGCACTGTTCCGCGCCCTGAGTCTGGAGAAACTGGTTACCGCGCTTTTCATCGGGCTGATCACATTCGTGGCCGGCTTGAATATCCTCGTCGTGCTGACGATGACGGTGACCGAGCGCGCCAGGGACATCGCGGTACTGATGGCCATGGGAGCGCGGCGCGCGCAGGTGCGAAAGATTTTCGTCCTGCAGGGACTTGCGGTAAGCGTGGCGGGCACTGCGGCAGGGCTTCTGGTGGGCTATGTGTTTGCATGGGTGGCCAATCACTGGCAACTGATTCCGCTCAATCCCGAAGTGTACGCAATCCCCTACGTTCCATTTCACGCGAACGGATGGGACTCGCTGTGGATCGCGGCAGCCGCACTGTCCATCAGCATTGCCGCCACCGTTCTTCCGGCGCGCTGGGCCGCGCGGATTTTGCCCGTGGACATCCTGCGATTTGAATGATTCGTGAATTGGCGTCGACCGGTGGCTAAAGACGCGGCACACTCAGCCCCATTTGCATGGGGAAGGAAGCACCAAAAACGGGTGTTTGCTTAGTTCTGGGACGCCGGCATGTTAAAATAAACATGCGGGAAATACGGAGTGCGATCTTGGGACAAGCGTGATTTGCAACAGACACTTGGGGGCCGAGGTAATGAGGCGGCACAAGTGTGAAAACAATTCGACAAGGGCTTCACTCCGAGCAGAGTAGTTGCATGTAAAAGAAGGACATACCCGGACCCTGATTCGGCATCTAACGTGTGAGGGAGGGGGATCATGCACAAGCAAGGAGATACGGGTGTAGCGGTAGCGGAAGAGCAACCCAGAGGGGTTTCCCCCCGTCGGGAAGAGATTCTGCGCACCGAGGCGCTCTGCAAGATCTTCCTTTCCGGTGGCCAAGAGATCGTGCCGGTCGATGGAATCGATTTGACAGTCGAACGCGGCGAAATGACGGCGATAGTGGGATCGTCGGGCGCGGGGAAAAGCACTTTGTTGCATTTGCTGGCCGCGCTGGACACTCCGACGAGCGGTGCAGTATACTTCGCCGGGAGTTCGCTGGGCTCGCTGGCCGAGGCGCAACTGGCAGAATATCGCAATCATTCTGTGGGCTTCGTGTGGCAACGGCATCACCTGCTACCAGATTTCACAGCTGCCGAAAACGTGGCGATGCCCTTGCTGGTAAAAGGCATCCAACTCGGCGCAGCGCTTCGAACGGCGCATGAATGGCTGGACGAAGTGGGTCTGGCTCCTCGCGCGGGGCAACGCGCGGGACAGCTTTCCGGAGGCGAACAGCAGCGCGTGGCGATTGCGCGGGCGCTGGTGAACGGTCCGGCATTGCTGCTGGCCGACGAACCCACAGGAGATCTGGACGAGCGGAGCGCGGAGAATATTTTCGAGCTGATGCAGCGTCTTCACCGCTCTCATCACTTAACTTCGATTCTCGCGACGCATAATTTATCATTGGCACGGCGCATGGACCGCGCTCTTCTGTTGGAGCGAGGGAAACTGTCTCCGGCCAGAGAAGCACTTGCCGGAATCGCGGCTGGAACGGCGAGGACAGCGGGTGCTGGGGCGAAGACCCTGGGAGAGCGTGGGTGACCTGTGTTTGAACGGTATACGGAAAAGGCTCGGCGCGTTATCTTTTTCGCACGATACGAGGCGAGCCAGTATGGAAGCCCCTACATCGAGACGGAGCATTTGCTGCTCGGCCTGCTGCGCGAGGACAAAGCTCTGGCGAACCGATTCCTGCGCACCCACGGCTCGATCGAATCCATCCGCAAAGAGATTGAATCGCGCATCACCGTCCGGGAACGGATCTCCACGTCAGTCGAAGTCCCTCTGAGCCAAGAGTGCAAGCGCATCCTCAATTACGCCGCGGAAGAAGCCGAACGGCTCGGCCACAAGCACGTAGGAACGGAGCATCTGCTGCTGGGCGTGCTGCGCGAGGAAAAATCCTTTGGATCCGAAATCCTGCTGGAACGGGGATTGCGGCTTTCCACCGTGCGCGAGGAATTATCTCGGAGCACGGGAGAGAAGGTGCCTGTGAACCGTCCAAAAGAAGCGTCATTGCTAGCTGAATTCAGCCGCGATCTGACTCAAGCCGCAATGGAAGGCCAGCTCGATCCACTGGTGGGCCGCGACCGCGAACTCGAACGGGCGATCCAGATCTTGTGCCGCAGAACCAAGAACAACCCTGTTCTGATCGGCGAGCCCGGCGTGGGCAAGACAGCTATCGTGGAAGGTCTGGCGCAGCGGATTTCCGATGGCGATGTGCCGCCGTTCCTGGCTGACAAGCGCATTTTGTCTCTCGATCTTTCGCTGATTGTGGCGGGCACGAAGTACCGCGGGCAGTTCGAAGAACGGCTGAAGACGATCATGAAGGAGCTGATGGAAAGCCAGAATGCGATCGTATTCATCGACGAACTGCACACGCTGGTGGGCGCCGGATCGGCGGAAGGCTCGCTGGATGCGGCGAATATTTTGAAGCCGGCGCTGAGCCGCGGCGAAATCCAGTGCATCGGGGCGACGACGCCGGGCGAATACCGCAAGTCGGTGGAGAAAGACCGTTCGCTCGAACGACGATTCCAATCCATCAAGGTTTCCGCGCCGAATGAAGATGAGGCGATCCGCGTGCTTCAGGGCGTGCGCGACCGTTATGAGAAATTCCACGCGGTGAGCTACACCGAAGACGCCATCCGCTATGCGGTCTATCTTTCGAATCGGTACATTCCGGACCGCTTCCTGCCGGACAAGGCTATCGATCTGCTGGACGAGGCCGGGGCACGCGTAAAGCTGCGCCAGGCCATGCTGCCGGACGAAGTGTCGGAAGTGCAGAAGCGCGTGAAGTTCATCACACACCGGATGGAAACGGCCATCGCGAACCACGAGTTCGAGAAGGCGCGGTTTTATTCGGAAGAAGAGCGCAAGGAAAAAGAACATTTGCGGGCGCTGCGAGAGAAGCTCAAGATCGACGATTCGGCGGCGGGCATCGTCACGCGCGAGGATATCGAAGAAGTGGTGGCGCGGTGGACAGGCATCGCGGTCACCTCGATCAAGGAAGATGAGCAGCAAAAGCTGCTGCGTATTGAAGGCGAACTGCACAGACGCATCATCAGCCAGGACAAGGCGATCACCGCGCTGGCGCGGGCCATCCGGCGCAGTCGCGCGGGCCTCAAGGCGCCCGGCAGGCCGGTGGGCTGCTTCCTATTCCTGGGCCCGACGGGCGTGGGCAAGACGGAAGTGGCACGCAGGCTGGCGGAGTTCCTGTTCGGCAGCGAGAAATCGCTGATCCGGTTCGACATGTCGGAATACATGGAGAAGCATTCCGTTTCCAAGCTGATCGGAGCGCCTCCGGGATACGTGGGATACGAAGAAGGCGGGCAATTGACCGAGCGGGTGCGGCGCACGCCGTATTCGGTGATCCTGCTCGACGAAATCGAGAAGGCTCATCCGGATGTTTACAATATTCTGCTACAGGTGTTCGAGGACGGGCAGTTGACTGACGGGCTGGGGAATACGGTAGACTTCCGGAACACGATCATCATCCTTACTTCGAATCTTGGAGCGCGGCAATTACAGAAGCAATCGGGACTCGGTTTCCAATCCGCGGACGAAGTGGCCGCGGCCAAGAGCCAGGACGACATGGTGATGGCCGAGGTGAAGCGGGTATTCAATCCGGAATTCCTGAATCGTTTGGACGAAGTGATTCTGTTCAATTCGCTCACGGACGATGATCTGTTGCTGATCATCGACCTGCTCGTGGGACAAATCAACGAAACACTGGTGCACCGCCAGGTGCAAATCGGAATGACGCCTGAGGCGCGCCAGTGGATCCTCGAGAAGACCTGCAGCGATCGGAACTATGGCGCGCGGCCGCTCCGGCGCGCGTTGCAGAAGTACGTCGAAGACCCACTGTCGGAAGCCCTGATCCAGGGCGGACTGCAGCGGCCCGCAACGCTCGAAGTGTTCCTGTCGAGCGAGGGCCTTGCGTTCCGTCCCGTGACGGAAGCAACCCCGGTGGCCCACTAAGAATCCTACACGCGCAAGCCGGGTAGGAGCGATCCGGCGGGGGAGCAAGAAATCTTGGGCGGGGAACTGCGGCCTTGATTAGAGCCATGGCCGCGAGCAGGAAAATACTTCTGCGCACACTGGGAATCCTCGTAATTGTGTCCCTGGCGTTCCTCGCGGTGGTTCAATCCCTTTCGGCTCAGCAGCCGAACGCGACCGGCGAGCCCTCCTCCGTTATCACGCACATCGAATTCATCGGCAATCGGCGCATTCAGCGCGACACGCTGCTGGCGCGAATTTTTTCGCGCATAGGAGATCCTTATAACGAAGAAGCGGTGCGCCGGGATTTCCAGGCGCTGTGGAATACGCAATTCTTCGAGGACATCCGGCTGGAAGTGGAGAACGATCCCAATCAGGCGAACGGGAAGATCGTCGTCTTCTACGTGCAGGAGAGGCCGATCATCCGGCGGATCATCTACAAGGGAAACAAGTCGATTTCAGAGTCGGATATTCTGGATGCGTTCAAGGACAAGAAGGTAGGCCTTTCGGTGGAGAGCCAGTTCGATCCCACGAAAATCACGCGCGCGGAAGTGGTGATCAAGAGCCTGCTGGCAGCTCACGGCCACCAGTTCGCCACGGTGAAGCCGACTTATTCACGGGTGGCGGCCACGAACACGGTGGAGCTGACGTTCAATATCGACGAAGGGCCGAAGGTGAAAGTGGGTACGATCACCATCGTGGGGAACAAGGCGTTCTCGAGCCGAAGGATCATCCGCACGATGCGCAACGACCGGCCGTACGGAATCCCGCTGTATCTGACCACGATTCCGGTGTTGAGCAAAACGTTCGACCAGCCGAAACTCGACGAGGACCTGGAAGTGGGCATTCGCGGCCTCTATCAAGACAACGGATATTTCAAAGTAGACGTCAACGTGACGGACCTGAAGACGGTTGACGTGAATCGGAGCGGAATTCCCGGCCCGTGGCCATTGATCGGCAGTAAGCACGGCAAAGCGACGAATATCACGATTCGAATCGACGAGGGCGAGCAGTATCGCATGGGCACGCTGGCGTTTCGCAGCGCCGATCCCGATCAGGGGCTCGTTTTCAAGCCGGACTTTCTGCAGCGGGCGTTTCCGCTGAAGGCGGGAGATCTGTTCTCGGCGGCGAAGATCCGGAAAGCGCTGGATGACTATAAGAAGCTGTACGGCGAGTACGGGTACATCGATTTCGTGGCCACGCCGCTGACCGACGTGGACGACGCGAAGAAGATCGTCAACCTGACGATGGAGATGGACCAGCAAAAGCAGTACTTCGTGCGGCGCATCGAATTTTCCGGCAATACCAGCACGCGGGACAAGGTGATCCGGCGCGAACTGTTGCTGGACGAGGGCCAGATTTTCAATAACCGGCTGTGGGAACTGAGCATCCTGCGGCTGAATCAGCTGGGTTATTTCGATCCGATCAAGCCGGAGAACGCGGAGCTGAAAAGGAACGTGAAGGCGGGGACGGTGGACATCAACCTGAAGGTGAAGGAAAAGGGGAAACAATCGATCAGCTTCTCGGGTGGGGTCAGCGGAATCATGGGCAGCTTCTTGGGAGTGTCGTATCAGACGAACAATTTTCTGGGGCTGGGGGAAACGCTTACGGCTTCGGTGCAATACGGCGACATCCAGAAAAGCATCACGTTCGGCTTCACGGAGCCGTATCTGTTCGACCGGCCCATATCCACCGGATTCACGGTGTTCTTCAACCAGTTCGACTACAACACGGCCCAGCAGGAAGGGCTTTTGTTCGGCCAGCAGGTGGCCATCAATCCGGCACTGCAGGAAAACTACAACACGAATTCGAAGGGATTCACGATTTTCGCGAGCTATCCGCTGCGAAAGCTATCGTTCACGCGGCTGGGGCTCACCTACGGGTGGAGCACGACGGATCTGCAGCCGTTCAGTCAATCGGCGACGCTGCTATTCGAAGAGACGAAGTTCACGAGTATTGCGGGGCCGAACGCGCTGAACGGGATCCGTGAGAGCAAGATCACGCCCACGATCACATATAACACCGTGGATAATCCGGAGAATCCAACGAACGGAAAGAGCCTTTATTACGGTCTGAGCTTCGAGGGCGGCCCGCTGCAAGGGAACGTCAACACGGTATCGAATACGTTCTCCATGACGTACTTTCGGCCGAACTATCACCGGCGAAATGTGATCGCGTTCAAACTGACTACCGGATCGATTTCGGGATATGGCGGGAAGGATGTGCCACCCTACAACAGGTTTTATCTGGGGGGAGAGCAGGACGTCCGCGGCTTCGATTTCTACACGATTTCACCCTTTGTAGCCATTCCATTTTCGACGACCACGACCATCAGCTTCGCGAACCCGAGGCTGCTGAACCAGCAAGGCGCTCCCACGATCCAAACCCTTCCGGTAAACGTGCTGGAATATATCCCCACGCGGCCTGGCGGAGATTTGCAAACGGTGGTGAACCTGGAATACCGCATTCCCCTTTTCCCGCGGACCACGCTGGACCTGTTCAACGATTTGGGAGTGAACGGGGTGCTGCAAAAGTCGCAACTCGCTCTGGACCCTGCGGCGTCATCCCAATTGCAGCAGCAGTTTCCGAATCCTGACTTTCCGAACCTGAAGATCTCCAACAATCTGCCGATTCTGGCGGGCACGAATTTCCAGCCGCACACTTCGGCGGGAGCCGAAATAGTGGTATTCCTGCCAATCGTCAATGCGCCCTTCCGTTTCTATTACTCCTACAATTACTTGCGTTTGACCCGCACGCTGGTGCCGCCGCCGGGCGCGTGGTATTTCACACCGGCGGTGGAAAATTCGCTCAAGCAACTGGGTGTGTACAATACTCAGGTCACGCCGGCGTTGCAGACGTTCCTCGAGCAACTGCAGTCGTCGCAGACGATCCCGCCGGGTTTGCTCGAGCCAAAGAGCACGTTCCGGTTTACAGTGAGCCGGACATTCTGACGAAAGAATGCCAGGCGCCAGGAAAGCCTTGGCGAACCAGGCGCGTCGCGACATGAAGAGAAGAGCAGGCATGGCCGGAGGAAGCAAGATGAGATTCGAGACACTAGGTGCGGTGTTACTCCTCGCCGGGATGGCCGCAGCATGCGGAGGAAACTACGGAAACTACGGAAACTACCCAGGAGCCTACCCAGGAAGCTACGGGGGAAATTCCCCGGCAATCGGAGTGACTGTGAACGGTCCAGGCATTGCCACTGGCTCGACAGCCACGATCCTCACGAATGGAACGATGCAGTTTTCGGCGACGGTCGCCGGGGCCTCGGCTACAACCACGTATTGGCAGGTATGCCTGCCTGCCGCCTCATCGCTTTATCAGCCGACGGATTGCACGGCGATTCCCAACGTAACACCCGTGAATACGAAAGTGCTGACGGGATATGGAACGATCACACAAACCGGGCTATACACGGCTCCTCCGACGCCTCCGTCACCCAACACGTTCGTGATCATGGCGATCAGTACGATCAGCCCATACATCAACGAGATGAACCCCAACGTGAACGCGTACTTCGGGGTACTGAACGCGCTAGTCGATTCCGGGGTACGCGTGCAGGTATTTCCCGCGACGGCGACGATCGGCGCTGGAGAAGCATTCCAGTTCAAAGCAAGCGTCAGCGGCACAACGAATCCGGGTGTGACGTGGGCGGTTGACAACAACATCGGGGGCGACTTGACCGATGGGTACATTTGTCCGAACCCCCTTGCTCCTCAACCATGCACCCCTGGTGAGTATTTTGCTCCCGCGACGCCTCCCTCTAATGTGACGATCACGGCAACCTCGGGAGCCGATTCATCGCAATCGGGCACGGCCACGCTGACCGTTTCTTCCGCGGCGGATGCCACACTCACGAGCATCGACCCGATCAGCGCGGAGGAAGGTTCGGCGCAGCAGGACATCTATCTGACCGGAACGAATTTCTTTTCGAACGATACCGTCTATATAGTGCCGCCGGGCCAGACCGCGACAGCGGTGCCTACGACATTTATCAGCACGGCCTTGCTGCGGGCCACCATTCCCGGAAACCTGCTGTCGCAGGCAGGACAGGTGCAGGTGGAAGTGCAGCGGCAGAATGGCAGCCTCAATACGCCGGGTCCAGCGACCTTGTCGGTGGCCCCGACGCGCCCCGCGCTGATTGCGTCATCGCCTGACAGCGTGTCGCAAGCGACGGGGACCACGAGCGTGATTCTGGCGGGGGGATTTTTTACACCCAGGACCACCGTGCAATTCAACGGCACCTCGAGTGGCATTTCCACGACCGTCAACAGTAGTCGGCAAATGACGGTGGCGCTACCAGCCGGATCTCCCGGGACGCCGGGGCTGGACTTGCCGGGGCTCTATCCAATCACGGTCCAAAACTCCGACGTTCCGTCGGGCCAGCCGTCGATGGCGTCGTTGAACTTGGCGGTAACACCCAATCCGAGCCTGATTCCGGCGGGACCGACGACAGCCGTCGGAGTGGGAACGAGTCCGTCGGCGGTGGCCATTGATGACGGATTGGGCGAGGCGATCGTTGCTAACACTGGGAGCAACAGCGTATCAATCATAGACTTGAGCACAGACAGCGTGACGACCACCATTCCGGTCGGACAGCATCCCACGGGCGTAGCTGTGGACGATATGCTGAATCCTCACATTGCGCTCGTGGTGAACAGCGTCGACCAAACGGTTTCCACCATCAATTTAACAACGCAAACGGTGATCGGGACTCCTCTAACGGTTGCGATTGGGCCCCCAGGCGGCTCTCCCGCCGGCCCTTCGCCGGTGCCTTATTCGGTGGGCGTGAATCCCTCGACGCACCGTGCAGTCGTGGCCTACGAATCATTTAACGAGGCAACTATTCTGGACGTCTCCACGGGACTGCCCACGCTTGTTCAGCAAATCGGCGGCGATCTAACCGCTCCGCTCGGAACGGGCACGAGCCCCACCGTGGCGATTGACGAGCGGCTGAATTGGGCCCTTATCACGCCGGGAGGCGGAGGGGCGCAAACGACGAACATTGTGGACCTGGGACAAAATGGCAGCCCGGCCGATGGCGGGCGCTCGCCGGAGGTGGTCGCAAGTCTCGCCCTGTCGAGTTTCGGAGTGGGCATCAATCAGGAAACGCACCAGGCGCTGCTGACCGATCCGAATGGCGGCAACATGCTGTCATTCAGCCTGCTGGACAACCAGGTGAACTCGATCTCGTTCACCAACAATGGAATTGCCTTTAGCCAAACGGGCCTCGTTGCTGCCGCGGCGGACTCGCTGGAAAACATCGGCGTGGCAATCAACACGGACGGAACGGCCACGATCGTGGACCTGGAAAAAGGTACCGTATTGCAGACCGTTATGGGGCTGGGAACTTTACCGCAAGCCGTGGCCATCGATCCGGCCGGCAATCAGGCCGTGGTGGTGAATCAGGGAAGCAACAACGTCTCGATTCTTGCGCTTGGCCCGGGGGTGAATCCGCTACAGATTGTGGAGGCGAGCCCGGCGGTGACGTTCACGTCCGCCACACCTTTGACGCTGACGATTACAGGCAACGGATTTTTGCCTGGTTCGCAGGTGCTGCTCGACGGCACGCCGATCACAGTGGTGTCCGTCACAGCGAATGGCCGGCAGATCGTGGCGAGTGTTCCGGCGAGCATGCTTGGCTCGGCAAGACACTATGCGGTACAGGTGCAGAATCCGTCGAGTGCGGTCTCGAACGTCACCGATCTCACCGTGGTGCAGCCCATTGTGGTGGGAAATTCTCCCACCGGAGTAGCGGTGGATACGGACCGCGACATGGCGGTGGTCACAAACTCCGGCAGCGGGACGGTGTCTCTGGTGGCCCTGTTGCAAGCCACTCCAGTTGGGATCAGCCAAACCCCTGCCGGCACGGTGGGGACGATTGGAGCGCCGATTCCGGTGGGGACGAACCCGTTGGGAGTGGCGGTGCTGCCGCGGCTGGGTTTTGCGGTAGTGGCAAACAATGGAAGCAACAACGTGTCGCTTGTAGACTTGACCCAAACGTACGTGCCGCAAACGCTGGCGACTTGTTCTTCGGGCGGCTCGTGCACGGGCCCGACCGGCGTGGCGATCAACCAGGATACGGGCGTAACGGTAGTGACGAACACCGGTACCTTGACGGATACCGCCGCGCCGTCGAGCCTCAGCTTCGCCACGATCACGCCGGCAGTGAGCGGGACAGTTCCATCGTTGGCGTCGCCGAGCAACGATACGAACGTGGACCAGAACCCCATTTCGGTGGCTATCGACCCATCGCCCATCGCGGAGAACTTGGGGCTAAGCTATCTGGTGGTAGGCACGGCGACGCAGGCAAGCAGCGTGCAAGTGATCGACTCGTCGACGTTGGCCGCTCAGCGCATCACCGGATTCCAAAATCCGAGCGGGATCGTGTTCGATGCGCTGAACAAAGTTTTTCTGGTGGCGGACAGCCTGCAGAACAGCCTGGAAATCATCGATCCTCTCACACTGATTGAAACGCCCGTACACGTGGGGATCAATCCGACGGCGCTCGATTACGACCTCCAGACAAGCACGATTATTACTTCGAATTTCACGAGCCACACGCTGTCGGTGCTCGATTATGCCTGCCCGCCACCGGCCAGCGGCGGGTCGCCGGTGTGCCTAAATCCGCAGGTGCGCACGGTGCTGGGGCTGGGAAGTTCGCCGCAGTTCTCGGTTGCGGTCGACCCGAAGCTGAATCTCGCGGTCGTGGCGGACCAGGCGAATAACCGTATCCTGCTGGTCCCGCTTCCGCATTAAGGTGAACGGAACTGCACCGCCGAGGCCAACCAGCCTCGGCAGGCTGGCATCTGAATGTTGGCAAGCGGCGGCCGGAAGATCGAGGAACGCGCCACTCGCTGGCGTTTCCAGGCTCCGTTTGGAGCAAGCCACGCTGCGGAAGACCGGCTTTCATCGAGCTGCGCGGGGAATTCCGAAGGCGAAAGCGATTGACCGTTTTCTCGGTATGAAGCTATAATCCACGCTCTTCGTTAGAGTGGATTTCCGAATAATTGCGAATAATCGCGGATAATAAGGAGTGCGAATGAAGATGCGATTGGCAGTTTCCGCTGTGGCCGTTCTTTTGATGGTGCCTGCCGTCTGGGCACAATCGAGCGGAGCGCAGGCTCCCGCGAAGGTGGGAGTCATCAACGTGCAGGCGGCGGTGACGAGCACGGCGGAGGGCAAACAGGCTGCGGCCGAGTTGCAGTCGCAATTTGCTCCGCGGCAGGCGGAACTCGACAACATGCGCAAGCAGATCGATGACGTGCAGACGCGGCTGCGCACCGGGCAAACCACCCTCAGCGACGACGAAAAAGCTCGCCTGGCGCGGGAAGGCGACCAACTGACCCGCTCTTATCAGCGCAAGCAACAGGAAGCACAGGACGATTTCAACGACGCACAACAGGAAGTGGTGAATCGCATAGGCGGCAAGATGATGACGATCCTGGATAAGTACTCGAGGGACAACGGCTATGCGATCGTATTCGATACCTCCGCGCAGCAAAGCCCGGTGATTTACGCGTCAAACCAGATTGAGATTACACAGGACATCGTCCGGCTTTACGATGAAAGCAATCCCGTGAAGGCGGGCGCGGCGTCCCCAGCGCCAAAGCCGGCAACTCCGCGAGCGGCGCCTAAGCCGTAAGGAACGTTCCGGATTCCATAACGTTTATCTGTTAGGCCTTGCCGGTGAAAGCCGGCGGGGCCTTTTTCTTTGTGGAACTATTTTCTTCTATTCGAGGGCTGGTCCGTGCGTGCATGGGCCAGCGATCCAGGTCGTCGGAGGGGCGCACGGCGATTGCGGACTGGCTTTGTGCGGGCTGCGGAGGTCGGCTATGATGAGTGCTGAGCAGTCGCGATAGGCGTCATCTTAAGAATTCTTCGCGAGAGCGAACGAGGAGGATCGTACATGACAATTTCTGTGGGCGCTGCGGCGCCGGACTTTACGCTGAAGGATCAGAATCAGAAGGAAGTCAAGCTATCGGATTTCAAGGGCAAGAAGAACGTGGTGTTGGTGTTCTATCCGCTGGACTGGAGCCCGGTGTGCACGAACGAGCACCAGTGCCTGGTGAACGACTTGAAGCGCTTCGAGCAGCTCGACGCGCAGATCCTCGGAATCAGCGTGGACAGCGCGTGGTCGCACAAAGCGTTCGCCGAAAAGATGGGCATTCAGTATCCGCTACTGGCGGATTTCCAGCCGCGCGGAGCCGTCGGCGATAAGTTCGGCGTGTATCTTGCGGACAAGGGAATCACCGGGCGCGCAATCGCTATCGTGGACCGCGGGGGCAAAGTCGCGTGGTTCAAGAACTACGATATCCCCACCGTGCCGGACGTGAACGAGGTTTCAAACGCGCTGTCCGGCGTGAAGTAGACGCGGAGCCGCGGCAAGCAGGGATGCTAGGGCTGCTTGGCCTTGGCCGCTCCAGGATCGGCGGGAGCGGCCGAGGCAGGATGCTGGGAGAAGCTGCGGATGTAATCGACCACTTGCCAGCGTTGCTCGGTTGTGAGTTTGTCTTCAAACCCAGGCATGGGCTTGCGGCCCTTGGTGACTTGCCAGTAGAGCTGGCCATCGACGAGGCTATTCATTTTCCTGGCGTCGGTGAAATCGCTGGGCGCAACCGAAAGCTGGTCGGCCTTCTCGCCCTTGCCGTCGCCCTTGTCGCCGTGGCACGGGACGCAGTGATCGAGATAGACCGACATTCCCGCAGCCCAGGCGACATCGGTGGGCGGAATGGGGTTCTTGAGCCGCTTGGCCTTCTCCGCGGTGGACCAGTTGCTTATCGCTTCTACCAGGGCAATGCTGACGACGATCATAATCAACAGCAAAGTCGTGAAGTAAAGCATCTTGCTCTTCTTTTTCGATTCTTGAGCTGGCATGAAGCTTGAATTTTCGCACAATCGTTCAGGATTTCCCAGTAGCGATGGCAAACAGTAGCCAGACATTCATGGTCAGGATGACGAACGTCGCAAAGGCGGCGAGATAATTGATGATGCGACGGTTCACGTGCGCGCCCATCAAATCCTTTCTGCAGGTCAATATCAGAAGCGGAATCATGGCAAAAGGCAGGCAGAAGCTGAGGACCGCCTGGCTGAGCACAAGCGTCTTGAGAGGATCCAATCCCCAGGCAATGACGGCGATCGCGGGAATCATGGTGACGACGCGCCGCAGAAAAATGCTGATGCGAAAGTTCATGAATCCCTGCAGGATCACCTGGCCGGCCATCGTACCCACCGTTGCGGAAGACAGGCCCGAACACAGCAAAGCCACGGCAAAAGCCACGCCGGCAAACGGTCCGAGCAGAGGGCCGAGCGTGTCGTGGGCGGCTTCAATCGAATAGACGTGGATTCCCCCGCTGAAAAAGACGGCCGCTGCCATCACCACCATCGCGGAGTTGATCAGCCAGGCGCCATTCATGGCAAAGAGAACGTCGAGAAGCTCCATTTTGCGGTGATGATGCTCGCTGCGGTCCTCGGGAGTGCGCCGCGGGAGCACCAGCGCGGAATGCAGATAGATCACATGGGGCATCACCGTCGCGCCCAGCATGGAGACGGCCAGGTAAATCGAGGAAGAGTGAATCTCCGGCAGCACCATGTGGGTCACGATCGGCTTCCAGGCGGGCTTGCTGAGAAACATCTCGACGGCGTAAGAAACGCCGATGACGCCGACGAAGAACATAATGATGCGCTCAAGCCACTGAAATCCGAATGTCTCGATGGCCAGTATGAGCAGCACGCACACGCCGGTGAGAATGGCGGCGGGCATCATGGGAATCCGAAAGAGCAGATAGAAACCCAGAGCAGCGCCGAGAAATTCGGCGAGATCGGTGGCCATGGCGGCGATTTCCGCGGCGAGCCAGAGGCAGACGGTCACCGGATGCGAGAATTCGGCGCGGCAATTTTCGGGTAGGGTGCGGCCGGTGGCGATGCCGAGCTTGGCGGCAAGATACTGCACCAGAATGGCCATGGCGTTCGACCACAGAAGAACCCAGAGCAGTTCGTAGCCGAAGCGCGCACCACCCTCGATGTTGGTGGCAAAATTCCCCGGATCCATATAGGCGACCGAGGCCACGAAGGCGGGGCCCAAATACCACCAGCATTCACGCAGGATGTTGCGAGGCGGGGTGGCCGGCTGCACTGTCTCTGTCGATGCGGGATGGATGGAAGAACCGGCCATAGGTTAATGCTACTGAACTTGATATATAAACTACGCTTAACAGGGGCGTTCGTCAACGCCCGCGTGCGGCCTGGGTTACCTAGAAATCATCCAACGGTGATTGGCCGTCTGCTATAGTGGGCATGCGAAAGCCCCCAAGGAGACGGTGATGACCGAACCGGCGAAACAACCTCAACAGCAGCAGGTGCAGATCAAAGCCGACGAGAAGGAGTTGCTGGGTCAGTATTCGAATCTCGTTGTCGTCCACCACAACGCGGAGGAGTTCACGCTGAATTTCGTTTATATTTTCCCCACGGTGCCGCACGGCAAGCTCGTCGGCAGTCTCATCGTGAGCCCGGCGCACGCCCGACGCCTGATGCGCGCGTTGCAGGAAAATATTGCGCGCTATGAGGCGGAGTTCGGGCCTCTGCCTGAGGGGCCAGCGCCCGGTGCCGAACCGACCGTTGGTTTCGTGCACTAAGGTGGATTACAAACAGGCGGCAACGTTGCCCAGACGGAGCTTCTTCTTCGAAGGGCGGCGCTTCATTTGATATAAGTCTCGATCGGCTGCCCCAAAAAGGTTTTCGATGGTGAGCCCATCGGCCGGATAGATGGAAACGCCCACGCTGACGGTAATGTGCGGCGCCTGGCCGTCCTGTGCAAGCCGGTCGCAAATCCGCGCGGCCACTCCGGTGGCGTCATGCTCTCCCGTCTCGGGAAGGACCAGGGCAAACTCATCGCCGCCGTAGCGGGCCGCCGTGTCGATTGACCGGCTGTTGACCCGCAACGCATTGCCGAGCCGCCGGATCGCGTGGCTTCCCGTGAGGTGGCCGTGTTTGTCGTTGATCATCTTCAGACCATCGAGATCAAAGAGCAGAAGGGCGAAGCTGCGGCCCGTGCGCCGCGAACGGTCAATCTCGTTATCGAGCACCTGGAGCAGGCGGCGGTGATTGGCAAGGCCGGTGAGTGAATCGGAATCGGCCAAACGGCTGACCTGGTCGAAGAGCTGGGCATTATCGAGCAGCGTTCCCCCCAACACGGCGACATAACTCAGCACCATCAGGGCATTCGCGAGAGTAAAGGGGGCGTCGAGCGCGTGCTGCGACTGGCTCATGGTGATGTGGCAGATAACGTTGAGCCCCGCGGCGATGAAAAGCGCGCGGTCGAGCGCGGAGTGCGCACGTCGCAAGCGCAAGCCATATCCCACGGTTGCGGCGACATAGATCGCGGCAGGAAGCAAATCCCACGGCCGGGGCACGAACGTTCCGGGATGAATTCGTAGCGCGTTCGGCAACATGAAATAAAAGACGCTCGTAAGATAGGCGACCGCGCCGACCACGAGCGTAGCCCCGGCAATTTCCTTCTCAGGATCGCGAGACACGGGAATCCGGCGCTCCACCACCAGGGCCGCGAGTAGCAGAACGCCCAACAGGGTGCGTCCGGCGAGCCAACCGATAGAAACGCTGCTGCCACCGGGATTGGCGACAAGCATCCCGCGGTAAAAGGTCATGCTCGTGGCGGCCTCAACCAAGCCGGCAAGGACAAAACCAAAAGCGAGAATCAGGGAGATTCGATCACGCGTTCCGCGAAAGCGAATCATGGCATTGGCAGCGAAGGTGAAGGCGATCAGGCTTCCAGCCATCACCAGATAGATGTCAAGGAGCGGATCGGCTGAAAAAGAAGAATTGCGCAGTACCCACAGAAAGATGCAGTATGCCGCGGCCGCGATCAGCGCGAGAAGAACGAGCCGAAAGCGATGCACGACCCTCCAGAATACGGCGGAACGGCCCATCCTGCTCCCAAGCGTAAACACTTGCCCCGCGATTATGGAGCACATGCAATGCCAAGTTTTTTGTTGGGATAATCTCGTCGTAAGCTATGGCTAATTATGAGGTTAGATACAAATGTAAGCAGGAGCCGAGGGGTGCGGCCGGCTCTGTCGTTTCGATCTTGTGTATCAGAACGTTACAGACTCGAACGCCTTATGCCCAGCGCTCGATTTAGAGTTTGGGGGCGGCAGGAGGGAGATCGTAGGCCTGAATGGTGCTCTGGAAGCCGATCCTCTTGTGCGCACCATCGCAGAACGGTTTGGTCTGCGAATGGCCACAGCGACACAAAGAAACCGATGTGCGGCCATCGAGGCCGAAGGTTTTGCCGTCCTGATCGACGATTTCGAACTCGCCTTCGACCCGTACTGAACCGTCATTGCGAACCGTGATTTTTGTGCCGGCCATTCGATCCTCCGAGCGACTTTTAGAATTGTTTTCGATATCGCGAACGAACTTCCACCGAAATCATGCCCCTCAGTATTTTGGAACCGAGGGATCCACCTCATCCGACCAAGCCAAGATGCCGCCTTTCAAGTTCCATATCTTTCGGAAGCCAGCCTGACGCAGGTATTCGACTGCTTCGGCCGAACGCTTGCCGCTGCGGCAATGGGCCACGATTTCGCGGGAGCTGTCGAGTTCACTCACGCGGCGCGAAAGATCGCCGAGCGGTATGAGATGACCACCCAGGTTGCAGATCTGATATTCGTGCGGTTCGCGCACGTCGAGAATATAAAGATCATCGCCGCGGTCGAGACGCGACTTCAACTCGCGCGGAGTGATGTCAGGCACGCTGGTTTGCGGCGCCGGCGCCTCTTCACCACGAATGCCGCAGAACTCCGCATAGTCAATGAGATGGGTGACCGTGGGATGATCGCCGCAGACCGGGCATTCGGGATTCCTCCGCAGCTTCAGTTCGCGAAACTTCATGGCGAGGGCATCGAAAAGCAGCAGACGACCGATGAGAGGATCACCCTTGCCAAGGATCAGTTTGAGCGTCTCGGCGGTCTGAATAGTTCCCACGATGCCAGGGAGCACACCTAGGACCCCACCTTCCGCGCATGACGGCACCAGTCCAGGAGGGGGCGGTTCAGGATACAGGCAGCGGTAGCACGGCCCGCCAGGATAGCTGAAGATCGTGATCTGGCCCTCGAAGCGGAAAATAGAGCCGTAGACGTTGGGCTTTCCGAGCAGGACGCAGGCATCGTTGACGAGATAGCGCGTTGGAAAATTATCCGTGCCATCGACGATGATGTCGTAATCCTTGAAAAGATCGAGGGCATTGTCGCTGCTGAGCCGGGTTTCCAGAGAATCGATTTGGATAGCAGGATTCAGCGTTCGCAGACGCTCCGCGGCGGCTTCGATCTTCGGCCGGCCGACATCGCTTGAACCAAACAAGACCTGGCGCTGGAGGTTGGTAAAATCGACGGAGTCGAAGTCCACTAAGCCGATGCGGCCTACGCCCGCTGCGGCAAGATAGAGGCCGACGGGAGCCCCTAACCCGCCTGCGCCGATGCACAGTACCTTGGCCTGCTTGAGTTTGAGCTGACCCTCCATGCCCACTTCGGGCATGATGAGATGGCGGCTGTAGCGCAGAACTTCGTCGTTGGTAAGCGCGGCTGGCTGGTTGGCCCGCTGCGCCGCTAGAATTTCGGTTTTGGTTGCCATTGGAGCGTTTCTCCCGATTTGCTGAATCGTGCGATCCCGCTAAATTTTGTTACGCGTGCCGCCCGCAATCGACGGCACGATGCTGATGATGTCGCCCTCGCGGACACGCGTCTGGTCCTTCTGCAGGTAACGAATATCCTCATCATTCACGTAGACGTTTACAAAGCTGCGCAAGCGGCCATCATCGGCGAATAGGTGCTTCTTCAATTCGGCGAACTGACTCGTCAACGACGAGAGCGCTTCCTGCACGGTCGCCGCCTGCAATTCGACGCTTTCCTGCTTGCCTGCATAGGGGCGCAGGGCCGTGGGAATAATCACTTTCACTGGCATTCGCTTCTCTCCTTATGAATTGTGCGCCGCGCACCACGAGCCCGCGCGGGGTACCCCCAAAAGCCGGCTCCTAACAATGCGATGCCCCCAAGACGGCCTCGATCGCTTCGGGATCGTATCCCGAGCGATCGTCATACAGGCGCCAGGAAGTGGTATCGCGCGGCTCGCCCTTCTGAACGCTGACGATGATATAGCTGTACCAGGGCCACGCATGTTCCCGGTCAAATTCGCTTGGGCGCGCCGGAGCGTTGGGATGGGAATGGTACCACCCGATCAACTCGAGGCTCTGCTCGCGCGCGGTCTTTTCCGCAAGGCGGACGTCGCCGGGCGTGAGCTCGAAGCGATTGCGAGGCGAATCGCCGCGACGATTCGCAAGCGGCAACAAATCGAGCACTTCGCGCTCCCTATCGCCATCGTGGCCCAGAAGTGCGCCGCAGCATTCGTGCGGATAGGTCTGCACGCCGTGCGCGTGGATGCGCTGCAACAGCTCTTCGCGAATTTTTAGAACGGCCCCGCTCATTCTTCGCTCCAGAAGCGATCGGTGAGATATTTTTCGCCCGAGTCGGGAAAGACCGTCACGATCACGGCCTGCCCCCCCTGCGGCAATCTCCGGGCAACGTCGAGGCAGGCGCAGAGAGCCGCACCCGAACTGACGCCCACGAGGATTCCTTCTTCCCGCGCCAATCGCTTGGCCATCTTCTGCGCGTCCTCGGTATGGATGGCGATGTCTTCGTCGGCCAGTGAGGGATCGTAAATCGGCGGAACGATGGCGGTAGCCATGTATTTTAGGCCCTCAAGGCCATGGAAGCCGGAGTCGGGTTGGAAGCTGATACAGCGGACATGCGGGTTCAATTCCTTCAAGCGTCGCGAGACGCCCATGAAAGTGCCGCTTGTGCCCAGCCCAGCGACAAAATGAGTGACGCGCCCGCTGGTTTGTTCCCAAATCTCAATGGCGGTCCCGGAATAATGCGCTTCGGGATTGGCCGGGTTTCCATATTGGTCGGGATAAAAATATCGGCCAGGGTCGGCCTCATAAATTTCGCGCACACGGCGGATGGCGCCGTCGGTGCCTTCGTCACCCGGTGTGTAGACGATGTCTGCACCGTAGGCCTGGAGGATGCTCTTTCGTTCCGGTGAAGCACTGGAAGGAAGGCAAAGCTTTACGCGGTAGCCAAGCGCTGCGCCGATCATAGCGTAGGCAATTCCGGTATTGCCGCTGGTAGCGTCGAGGATGGTTTTTCCAGGTCGCAACTCGCCCCGGCGTTCGCCTTCGCGAATCATGGAATAGGCGGCGCGATCTTTCACAGAGCCGCCGGGATTGAACCATTCGGCCTTGGCGCAGAATTCTATGTTGGGGAATTCGGAACCGACGCCCTCAATTCTCAGTAGAGGTGTATTGCCGATGCGCTCAACGAGACGCTGGCCCAGACGGGTAGGAAAGCTTGGACGGACGGGCACTATAGCGGGTTTGTCTACAGCCACCACAATCGCCTTCTCTCATTCGAGTGCCCTTCACAGTCCAGCTTCAGACAACAAACCACCTACGGCAAGGTCGCTTGGAAATCTTTGGTTAAGCCGGTTCATTAGTTTATCAGATTTTCAACTTCGTTCCAATGGATGAGAAACCCGGCAAAAGCGCCACGGCCTGCGCCATGCTGGATCCTCCTCATGCTCATGATGGGTTTGATGCTCCGGCAGGGCGCTTCGAACCGGATTTTTTGGCGATGAAATGGCGGAAGATAAGGCTCGCAACGGGCACTCTGAGTCCAGTTTTCGGTTTTAATCGACTTCTCGGGAGTCCGCCACCTAGTCGAGTAGCCCTTCAATGGCAAGTTTCCGGCTATCGCCTGATCACACGGTAAAATATACGGAGATTAAGTATGCCGTTCCTAGGGGAATCGAGACTTACGGCCGGTGCATAGGACACGGGGGCATGCCTGTAGAACGAGGATTAGAGCCGGATATCGAAGAGTGCCCATTGCTGGCATGGGATAACAGGCGCTATGAAAATGGGGAGCCGATCGACGCGACGTTGGCTACAATGGTCGCGCAAATCTTTCTTTTGACGGGCCTTCCCTGCATATCGAGTATCGAGATCTGAATGGCGGCTTGCTGCTTACCGAAGGGTGGCGTGTGGACGTTCGTTCCGGCGTTCTGGAGGATCCACACTTGAAGAGGGTCCTCGAAGAACCGGAGTTACGCAGCCGCTTTTGAATTGGCAAGGGACCTTGTAGGCACCGATAATTGGTGCTATAAAAGAGAGTTTCATCGTAGTACGGTGGGGCTGCTGGCAGCAGCGCTCGACACATTCTTAATTTCGAGGAGAAGTTCAATGGCATACGTAATTGCCGAACCATGCATAGGAACGAAGGACACCGCCTGTGTGGACGTGTGTCCGGTAGACTGCATCCATCCGCGGAAGGATGAAGCGGATTTCGAAGCAGAAAAGCAGCTCTACATCAACCCCGACGAATGTATCGACTGCGGGGCATGCGTTCCGGTGTGTCCGGTGACGGCGATCTTCGCGCTCGAAGACCTTCCGGATAAGTGGACAAGCTTCACTCCGGTGAACGCCGACTGGTACAAGGCGAAGAAGTAGCAACGGGTTCTTCCCGCACCGAACAATCAGCCAGGCGGTTCTGTTCAATGAGTTCAAGGCGCGACAATGTACCTGTCGCGCCTTTTTATTGCGAGCGGAAGAACGCCGTATGCTCCCGGCGTGGGAGGCGCGCGCGTTCATTTCCTGGCAGCGCATGCTCGCGGGCTTGTGTTTGTGGCGCTCGCCGGAAAAGGTTATCCTGTACAATCTGCCGTGAGGCCCAGCGGTGCCGAAATTCCAGCTTGTTCTTTTGATTCACGCCCATCAGCCAATCGGAAATTTCGACGATGTATTCGAACGGTCCTACGCGCGTTCCTACCTGCCTTTCATTGAAGTGCTCTCGAAACATCCGTCCATACGCGCCGGGCTGCATTACTCAGGTTCGTTGCTCGAATGGATCGAGCGGTGGCATCCGGAATATTTCGAACTGCTCAGGACGCTCGTGCGAAGCGGTCAGGTGGAAATGGTCGGCGGGGGATTCTACGAACCGATATTGATCGCCATTCCGCCGCAGGACCGGTTCGAACAGATCACGCGGCTGGCGGATTATATCGAAGAGCACTTCCAGAAACGTCCGCGGGGCGCCTGGCTGACGGAGCGAGTCTGGGAGCCGCAGATTCCTTCCTTTTTGGCGCCTGCTGGCGTGGAATACACGCTGGTGGATGACAACCATTTCATCGGCGCGGGCTTCGAATTGGATCAACTCTACAGCTACTATCTGGCGGAAGATCTTCGCCACACGGTGAAAATCTTCCCCGGGTTGCAACGCCTGCGCTACCTGATCCCCTTCCGGGACGCGGGGGAGACAATTCAGTTTCTTCGCGAGGCCGCTGAAGCGCATCCAGGCGGATTGGCAGCCATGGGGGACGATCTCGAGAAATTCGGCGGGTGGCCCGGCACGCACGAACATTGCTATCGCCATGGCTGGCTGGAGCATTTTTTTTCGGAACTCGAAGAGTGCAGCGAATGGCTGGAAGTGGCGACGCCATCGAATGCAGTCGATTCGCGCGTGGCCCTCGGCCGTGCGGACCTGCCGGTCGCCTCTTATACCGAGATGATGGAGTGGGCGCTTCCCACCCCCGCTCGCAACCGTTACCACGAGTTAGTGGAAGAATTCGCATCGCGCCCGGAAGCACTGTCTTTCCTGCGAGGCGGCGTGTGGCGAAACTTTTTTTCCAAGTACTCCGAGTCGAATTTGCTCCACAAGAAAATGCTGCATGTTTCGGAAAAAGTACAGCAACTCGCCCACGGCAACCGCAGCGAGGCTGGCTTTCAGGAGGCCCTCGAACAAGCGAAAACGCTGCTCTTGCGAGGGCAGTGCAACGATGCCTACTGGCATGGCGTGTTCGGCGGCCTCTATGCGCCGCACCTGCGCACGGCGGTATGGCGCTCCCTGGTGCAGGCCGAGTCAATCGCCGACCGTTTGACGCACCCCAAAAGCGGCTATGCCCAAGCCGCCAGGTTTGACTTCGATTCCGACGGGAACGACGAAATCTATTTCACCTCCGAAAAGTATGCCGCGCTGGTGGCGCCCGCGGATGGGGGCACGGTGCCGGCGCTCGATTTTCGGTCCTCGGATGCGGCCCTGATCAACTCACTGCGGCGGCGCCCCGAGGCATACCATGGCGCCCTGCGCAAGTCTTCAGCAAGCGACTCGCCGACCGTGCAATCGATTCACGAGCAGAGGCGCTCCAAGGAAGAGGGGCTGGAGCGCTGGCTGAACTACGACCGCTGGTTTCGCAATGCGTTTCGGCTCTTGATTTTTGCCAAGTCAAAAACTCACGAAGACTGCGCGGCGGCGCGATTGGAGGAGGATGCGGCGCTGGCGGGGGGGCGGTATCGAGTGACCGGCTTGTCTTCCACTTGCGTGGCGCTCACGTCGGAAGGGGGCACGGACTGGCTCGGCAAGAAGGCTCTGTCGCTTCAATCGACGAAGGCGGGATTCGACGCGATGTGCAGCGTGGCTCTGCGCCGCACCGCGCCAAGCGCGGCATCGGTGAACGTGGGAATTGAGATGATTGTAAATTTCCTCGCTCCGTCCGCGCCCGACCGATATTTCCAGTCGGACGGCAAGCGGTTTCCGTTGCGCTGGTCGGTCGCGGCGCCGGCGGCGGACCTGCGTGTCGTTGACGAGTGGCAGCGCATTGGCGTAACACTGCGGGCGCGTGGGGCGCGCAGTTTCTGGATCGCGCCGATCGAGACGGTGTCGGAATCGGAGGAGGGCTACGAGCGCATTTATCAGGGATCGCAGGTGATCGCCGTGTGGCCCGTTGAATTGGCGGCCAACGAGGAGTGGAAGGGACAAATGACGCTGCGAGTAGAGCGGCTGCCATGATTCTGTGACGGCACGCTCAATTGCACGCCGCTCCTGCACCAGCGGCTGAGCTACCGGCTAGTGAGGCTGGGCGCGAACATATGTTGCGAAGAATCCGGGATTAAATTTAGTATGGGAGATTGCTGGCTGGCGCGAGAGTTTCACGAGGATGGATAGAAAGGCGCAGAGCGCGGGAGGAATCAGATGGCTGTCCCCAAGGAACTGCTGGATATTCTGGTCTGTCCGCTTTGCAAGACGCCCGTCACGCTGACGGCTGACCAGCAAGGCCTGAAGTGCGTCACTTGCCGGCGCGTCTACCCCATTCGTGCAGATATCCCCGTGATGCTGGTGGACGAAGCCCGAATTGAAGCTGAGTGAGCCATCGTCTCTGCTGCCTCGTTTGCCTCGGGGCGCGGAGATACTGATTGCGCGCCTGCGGTCGCTGGGCGATATCGTTCTGGAAACACCCGCCATCGCAGCCTTGCACGCATGGCGACCCGACCTTCGCATTTGCCTGCTCGTCGAGCCGAGGTTTGCGGCAGCTCTGGAGGGGAATCCCGCCATCTCCGAATTGATTTTTTCGCGCGGGTTCCGCGAGACGGCTCTCGCGCTGCGCCGCCGCCGGTTTCCCATCGTATTCAACCAGCATGGCGGGCCGCGCAGCGCTTTTCTAACAGCGGCTTCGGGCTCGCCGGCGCGAATCTGCTGGAAGGGTTTTCAATTTTCTTTCCTTTATAACGTGCAGGCGCCCGATGCGGCGGAGTTCTACGGAACTCCCGTCGTGCACACGGCGGAGCACCGCATTTCACAGTTTTATTCGACGGGCCTGCCGCGCGGGCCGATTCCGGGCGCGCAAGTGTTCCCGCAGCCGGATGCGCGTGAATTGGCCGCGCGGGCCCTGGCAGGCTGCGGAGTTCCGCCGGGCACACCTTACGCGGTGCTGCAGCCCGGAGCGCGAGCGCCCTCGATGCGATGGCCTGCCGCGAAATACGCGCAAATTGCGCGCTGGCTGCGCGAAGCGCACGGAATCGCCAGCGTCGTGAATTTGGGCGCCCAGGACAAAAATGTCGCCGACGAGGTGCGGCGCGAGATGCGCGATTCCGCCGCGATCCCGGAGGCTTTCGATTTGCGCGCGCTGATCGCGCTGATTGCGGGCGCCCGTCTTTTCGTGGGCAGTGATTCAGGGCCGGTGCATCTGGCAGCCGCGGCGGGCAGGCCCAGCGTGGTGATTTATGGTTCGACCAATCCGGCGCAATGGCGGCCCTGGCGATCGGAGCACCGCGTCGTCGCAACCGGCGCGCAATTCCGGGCGATGCGAGGCGACAAGAGCGCCGCCGCCACCGAGCCGCGCTCGATTCAGTCGATTGGAGTTGACGAGGTACGCATCGCGTGCGAGGAATTGTTGGCAGCCACACGCGACAATACCGGCACGGGCGAACTTCGCTGCGACGCGACGAAACCCAGCGGCAAAACGGCGTGACGCGCAGGCGCGATGGCATGGCTCCCGAATCTCCCACTCCCGCAAAAGGCTGGCTGAGCGCGATTCGCCGCGATTGGGATGCGCGCGCGCGAGAAAACGCGCGGGCCTACATCAATTGGCCCGATGTAGCTAATGAAGAAGGGGCCTTCTTCGCCTCGGGCCAGGAGGATTACGAGCGCTACGTCACGCCGTTTCTGAAAAGGATGGAGTTCGATCCGCGGGGCAAATCGGCGCTGGAGATCGGCTGCGGGATCGGAAGAATCGCCCGATGGATGGCCGCGGATTTCGGAGGGTATACCGGTGTGGACGTCTCGCCGGAGATGATTCGCAAGGCGTCCTCATATGCGATCCGGAACGCAACTTTTCAGGCCGTATCCGGAGGAGATCTCGGCGGAATCGCCAGCGGCAGCTTCGATTTCGTCTTCTCCTTCGCGGTATTCCAACACGTGCCGGACAAAAGAGCGATTTTCAGTTATTTCGAGGAAACGGCGCGCGCCCTGCGCCCCGGAGGAATTTTTCGCCTGCACATGAAGGGGCTATGGACGCTGGCGCTGGGCCGCCTGGCAGTAGAGGCGGGCTTTTCGAATAACGCGCGGCGCGTGAAGGCCCGTTCGCGCAGGGTTCCGTTTGTCCGAATGCGGTATTTGGACACCTGGCAAGGGCATTCGATTCGCCCCGGTGAAGCCGTGCGGAAATGCGAATCGCTGGGCCTGGAAGTGCTCGATGTGCAGGACGAATGGACAACGATGATGTGGGTGGGCGGGCGCAAAAAATAATTCCGCCGATCAGTCCGGCGGGAAACTGATGGATTGGTCGCTAAACTGCACCCAGAGAATCACTTCTTTGGTCTTGCTCCGTTTGGCGGCGTCGTTGTCATCCGGGAAGGGCTGATAGGGACTCAGCTCCACTTTGATTTCAACTCCCGAGGCGCCGGCTCCGTGATCGGTGTGGGTGACGTGAAAGCTTTTGATCGGGCCGTAATATCCCGTGGGCCCCCAGTCATCTTGAAAATCCTTGAAGGAGTAAGACTGGGAGGGCTTCCATATTTGGTAGGCTTGCTGCATGTTCCCGGCGATGACCGCGTTGAAAAAATGGAGAATGGTGACCCGCTCCTTGTGATAGCGCAGCACCCACCAAAGGCCGCCAGCCACAAAAAGCACCAGAACGACCGCCAGGATAATGCGTCGCCGTGTTTTGGAACGCGGATGCTCTTCCACTGCCTCGAAGAGGGCCATCAAAACTCCTTGCCTCTACAGTTGGCGCTTAAATGCCATGATGCTGCACCCAATCATCACCACGGAGAAGCAAGATAAAATTATCACGTCCCTGTAAATTCCTTCAATGCCAGTATTTTTGACGGTCAAATTGCGCAGGGCGTGCACCGTGTAGGTGAAGGGATCGACGACCGAGATCCAGCGGAGCCACTTGGGGAAGCCCTCGATCGGAGAAATGGCCCCGGACGGAAAGAAAAGCAGCGTGTTCAGCACTCCGAAAATCGCGCGCGGAACCAAAGGATCATCGACGCGCACCATCGCGAGGAACATGAAACTGATCATCGCAATCGATGCGACCAAGACGACGAAGCTGAGATAAAAGAGGCGCACCGGATCCCAGAGCCGCGGAATACCCACCAGTAATCCTCCGATGATGGTGAGGGCCATCCCCGCCATGAGCCCCTTGAACGCGCCCGCGCCGATGAGGCCCAGGACGAGTTCGGTCTTGTGGATGGGAGTCAGAAGATAGCCTTCGTGCAAGCCGCGGGACTTGTCGTCGATGAAGGTGATGCCGCCCCCTATCATGGCCACGATGAAGATGGCCATGGCGGTCGAGCCTGCCAGGAGATACTTGGCGTATTCGACGTAGGGGTAGACCTCGACCACGTCCAACTGCACCTTTTGGTCCAAGCGAGGCTGCACGTCGGGCGCGTTCAACGCGTCGACCATCTGCTGGATGCGTTCAAGGAGTGCGCTGGCCATCACCTGGTCGGTGTTGTCTTCGGTGAAGGCGATGCGCGGCCGGTTGCGCTGGTAGAAGCGGCGGGAGAAGTTGTGGGGAATCTGGATCACTCCGCGGACGAAACCCGCCCGGAGATCGTCGACCGCGCGGGGGAGGGAATCGTAATCGACCACGCGGAAGGTTTGCGGCCCGGCCGCGATTCCGTCGAACATTTCGCGAACCCGGCGCGACTCCACGGAATGATCCTGATCGACAAAGGCGATCGTCGCTCCTTTGATTTTTCCGCCAAAGGCGTAGCCCAGGACGATCAGCTGAACCAGGGGAAACACCATCGACGCCATCATCAGCGAGGGGCTGCGAAAGAATTTCCGCATGTCGCGTTCCACCAGCGCCCAAATCCGATAGAGCTTCATGGAAGTGACGACCCCTCGGTCGCGCGTCCCGTCAGTGTTTGCATGCCTCTCCTAACGGTATAAATAGCTGATGTCATGCCCGGTTCCGTGCGCGGCGTCGCGCAGTTCGCGCCCGGTGTAATGCAGAAACACATCGTCCAAGGTGGTGCCCTGCACGGAAACTTTCCGGACATGGACCTTGCGGCTGCGCGCAAGGTCCATCAGCGCGGCCACCGTGGCCGGTCCGTCGTGCGAGCCGATATGGACGACGCCGGCGGTCCGCGTCACGCTTGCGGCTTGCGCCAGGCCCCGAAGCTGGTCGAGCCAATCGCCCGGAGCATCTTCGAATTCCGCTTCCACCACATCGCCTCCGGGAATGCTGTCCTTCAGCCGAGTAGGCGTATCGAGCGTCGCGAGCTTGCCGTGGTCCACGATGGCGATGCGGTCGCAAAGTTTGTCGGCTTCGTCCATGTAATGGGTCGTCAGCAGGATGGTGAGTTCGGACTTGCTGCGCAAGGTGCGGATCATTTCCCAAACATTCGTGCGTGAGACGGGATCGAGGCCCGTGGTCGGTTCGTCGAGAAACAAAATCTTCGGGGAATGCACCAGGCCGCGCGCGATTTCCAGGCGCCGCCGCATGCCCCCCGAGAAAGTGCGCACCAGGGCATCGCGAAATTTGACCAGGTCTACCGATTCAAGCAGGCCGTTGATCAGGGCATCGCGAGTATCCGCGGGCACGCCGTAGAGCTTGGCGTGAATCAGCATGTTCTCGCGGGCCGTCAGCTCGGGATCGGATGTGAACGCCTGCGGGATCACGCCGAGAACGTGGCGTACGCCGTCGGCGTCGGTGGAAATATCGTGACCGGCAATGCGAGCCGTGCCGGAGGTGGGCGGCGTCAGGGTGGTCATCATGCGAATCAGCGTGGTCTTTCCGGCGCCATTGGGCCCGAGAAGGCCGAATATTTCTCGCTGGGCGACGTTGAAGCTGATGTCGTCGACGGCGACGAGGTCGCCGAATTTTTTCGTGAGATGGTCCACTTCAATCGAATTCATGGGCTCGATTCCTGAAATGCTCTCAAAGCCGCTCTAGCCAGCTCTTTTGCCCGGCGGGAGGATGCAGCAGCACCGTTGCGGTCATGCCGGTGAACAAGCGCCGGCCGGGATTGGGCACGGCCACCTTGATGGCGAATGTCTTGATGTCGCGCTTGGTGCGGCTAACGTCGCGCTGCGTGGCATAGTCGTTTTCCACGCCCTTGAAGAATACCGAGCCTTCAAGGATGTCTCCCGAGGGCAGCCTGATTGGCAGCTTTTCTCCAAACTGGATCGAATCGATATAGCTTTCTTCCACGTCGGCGCGGACCCAAAGATGGTCGACATCGACAATCACGACGATCGGCGAGCCCTCTGCGACCACTTCGCCCTGCTTGGCGACGCGCACGGAGACAATTCCGCCGATGGGCGCGTAGATCTCCGTGTAGCCGAGCTGCGTGGCCACCTGGGCTTCGGTGGCGCGAGCCTGCTCGAGTTGCGCGAGGGTGGTCGATATTTCGCTCTTGCGCACGTCCACCTGTTTGCGATTGGCCTGGGCGACGTCCAGGGCGGCACCCTCGGCCTTGGCGGATTGTTCCAGGGCATCCACGTTGGCCTGGGAAATTCGTACGGCTGCCTCGGCATGGTCTCGGTCCTGCGCGGAGACTTCACCCTTGGCGAAGAGCTTCTGCATGCGGTCGAGGTCCATTTGATCGCGCCACAGTTCGGCGCGGGCCTGCTCGAGCTGCGCGTTGCTGGATGTGCGCCGCGCGCGCGCCTGCTCGATCGAAGCGTCGGTCTGATCGTTCGTCCAGGAATAATTGTGATTGGCCGCGTTCACCTGGGCCTCGATGCTGGTGACGTTGGCTTTCGCTGCGGCCAGGTTTGCCTGGAGCTCCTTCGGATCGAGTTCGGCGATCAAATCACCCTTCTTCACTTCGGAACCCTCGTCCACGGTCAGTTTGATGATGCGGCCGGTGATCTGCGGGCTCACGATCACCTCGTTGCCGTCGACCACGCCCGTCAGCGGAATGGCATTTCCCTTGGGCGTGGTGAACACGTACACCAGGATGGCAACCAGGAAAATAATGCCAATGACTGCAAGGAACTTGCGGCCGGTCATCGGGTCCTCGCTTGCTTGGAGTTCAAGCCATGATCCAGAAAATCGAACAGGGCGCACTTTCGGGCTTCCACGGCCCGCGGCATGAGCAGGTCGTGTCCCACAATTTCGCTCAGGATGGGAGCGGCGGCGAAATAAGAGGTCGTCATTCCCAGAATGCTCAGAGCGGTGTGGTCCGGATCGATGGCGCGGAACTCGCCGGCGGCGATTCCTTCTTGAATCGTTCGGACGAGCCGCTGATGAAACGGGCGCAGGTACTCGCGCACAATCCATCCAAAATTGCGGCTGCCTTCCATCGCTTCTCGCTGCAGGAGCCGCGGATAATTCGGATGGGTGGACAGAAAGTCAAAATAACCGGCCACAAAAGCGCGGAGCCGTTCGTGCGGAGACTGTCCTTCTTTCGGCGGAACGTTCGAATCGCGTAGAAGTTGTCGAAACAGATTCTCGAGGACCGCTCGGTGCAGGCGGCGCTTGTTGCCGAAATAATAGTAGAGCATGGCCTTGTTGGCGCGTGCGGCGGCGGCAATTTCATCCGTGCGGGCTCCCGCCATTCCCTCCGCGGCGAAATGCTGCTCGGCGGCCGCCAGGATTCGCCGCGCCGTGGCCGGGCTTTCGGATTTTCTGCGTCCACGCGCCATTTTTTTACTCAGAGCCCCACGCGTTTCATGTGCACTTCCGGATACCGCGTGCCGGAGGCCGCGCCGAGCGGCGCAATCTGATCGATTTGCTCTAGGTCGGCCGCGCTCAGGCGGATATCCAGCGCGCCGAGATCCTCGTCGAGATAGGTGCGGCGCTTCGTGCCGGGAATGGGAATGATGTCTTCGCCACGCGCGAGCACCCAGGCCAGCGCCAGTTGCGCGGGCGTGCAACGCTTTTCCGATGCCATCCGCTCGACGCGCTCGACCAACTGGAGATTTTTCCGGAAGTTTTCTCCCTGGAACCGCGGAGAGATGCGCCGGAAATCGTTTTGGCCGAATTCGTTGTTCTTGATCCGGCCGGTAAGAATCCCGCGGCCAAGCGGGCTGTAGGCCACCAGTGCGATGCCGAGTTCGCGGCAAACGCCGAGAATTTCCTGTTCTGGATCGCGCGTCCAAAGCGAATATTCGCTCTGGAGCGCGGATATGGGGTGCACGGCGTGAGCGCGGCGAATCGTCTTCGCTCCGGCTTCGGACATCCCGAGATAGCGCACTTTGCCCTGCTCGACCAGGCGAGCCATCGCGCCAATGGTCTCTTCGATCGGCACATTCGGGTCCACGCGGTGCTGGTAATACAGGTCGATGGTGGGAATCCGCAGCCGTCGCAGGCTGGCTTCGCAGGCCTGCTGGACGTATTCCGGGCGGCCATTTACCACCATGGAACCGTCGGGAATACGCACGTTGCCGAATTTCGTGGCGACGATCGCTTCGTTGTGCCGCTTCTCGATGGCGCGCCCCACGATCTCTTCATTCAGGCCCGCGCCGTACATGTCGGCCGTGTCGAGAAAGGTCATGCCGCGGTCGAGAGCATGATGGATGGTGGCGATGGATTCCGGATCGTCCGGAGTACCGTAGGATTGGGACATGCCCATGCAGCCGAGTCCCATGGCGGAAACCACGAGTGAACTCTTTCCCAGCCGGCGGAATTGCACGGAAGGCTCCTCCTTCAGTGAAATGTTTTATTTAACTAACTGGTTAGTTTAATGGGCGGATCGTCGCATGTCAAGACGGGGTTGGCTATCGACAGGCGGGCTGGCGCCGGGCGCTATTCCCGCCAAGCGAGACGGTGCACTGGTCATCGCGCCAACGGAAAAGCCGGCGCTCGATTCATGCGTCGAGGGCGCCGGCCGCCCCGGAAGGAAGATCGATGGAATACTTGGTGCGAGCCTTTTCGCGGTGCATCTCGAGCGCGAGTTCGATGAGCCGGTCGAGGAGTTTGGGATAGGGCAGGCCCGACGCTTCCCAGAGTTTCGGGTACATGCTGATGGCCGTGAAACCGGGAATCGTATTCAGCTCGTTGACGAAGATTTTTCCGGTGCGGTGTTCCAGAAAGAAATCGCAGCGCGCCATCCCTGCCCCATCGATCGCGCGAAAGGCGCGAACGGCAAGGTTCTGAAAGGCGGACACCTGTTTTTTGGTGAGCGGCGCGGGGATCACCAGCCGCGTGCCCTCCTCCAGATATTTGGCTGTGTAGTCGTAGAACTCGCGATGGGGCACGATTTCGCCAGGGATGGAGGCGCGCACATCGTTGTTGCCAAGCACCGAGACTTCAATCTCGCGAGCGGCCACGCTGCGCTCCACGATCGTTTTCAACGCGAATTCAGCGGCGAGATTCATCGCGGCCGGCAACTCCCTGGCGGACTTGACGCGGCTCATGCCCACGGAGGAGCCTAGCGTTGCCGGCTTCACGAACAGCGGGAAGCGGATTTTTTTTTGGATCTGCCGCAGGACGAGCGTGCGTTCTTGTTCCCATTCGGAGCGGCGAACCGCCATAAACGGCACGATGGGAAGCCCCGCCTGCTCGAACAGCCTTTTTTGAACGTCCTTGTCCATGCCCACGGCCGATGCCAGGACGCCGGCGCCGACATATGGCAGACCCGCCAATTCAAGCAGGCCCTGCACCGTGCCGTCTTCTCCAAACGTTCCGTGCAGCACGGGGAAAACGATATCCACGGCCACGCTCGGATGGCCTGAGCCGCGTGATATGGGAACCAGCGCGGCGGTCGTCGGATCGGGCGGAAGTGAAACGCGCTCGCCCGATTTCAAAACGTCGGAGAGCATTTTCTGGGCGCCGGCGCTCACGAGCCAGCGTCCCTCCTTCGTAATGCCAATGGGCACGGCTTCATATTTCTCAGGATTCAGTGCGCGAATCACGGACGCAGCCGAAGCGAGCGAGACTTCGTGCTCTCCCGAACGCCCGCCAAAGAGGACGCCCACGCGCAGCCGCTTTGCTGAACTCATTCCGGCACCTTCCTGATCTTTATTGCGAGCGCATCGTCGCTCATAGGATTTTCTTCCCCAGACCCGATAGCAGCAGCTCCGCGCCCAAAATCGCGGTCGTGTTGTGCAAATCGATCACGGGATTGATTTCCACCAGCTCGAACGAGACCATCGAGCGGCTGTCTGCAATCATCTCCAGCGCGAGGTGCGCTTCGCGGTAGGTGGAGCCGCCGCGGACCGGCGTGCCGACTCCGGGCGCGTCGGAGGGATCCACGAAATCCATGTCGAGGCTCACGGCAATGCCCGCCGTGTCGTCGCCTGCGAAGCGTAGCGCCTCGGCCATCACTTCACGCATGCCGCGCTCGTCGATATCGCGCATGGTGAAGATATGGACGCCCGATTCCTTCACAAGCCGGCGCTCTTTCGCGTCGAGCTCGCGAGTCCCTACCAGGACGACATTCCGCGGCTCAACCATCGGTTTGATTCCGGCAAGCTCGGTCAATTCGCGCGGGCCGTAGCCCATGATGGAAGCAAGCGGCATGCCGTGGACGTTGCCCGAGGGCGAAGACTCCGGCGTATTCATGTCGCCATGCGCGTCCAGCCAGATCACGCCGATCCGCTTGGATTGCTTGCTAAAATGCAAAGCGGCGCCCGCCACGGTGCCCACCGCAATCGAATGATCGCCGCCGAGGATCACGGGGAGAAATTCATCATCGAGCGCCTTCCCAACGATCTCGGCAAGCCCTTTGCAGGTCTCGGAAATTTCCTCGAGATATTTGGCGCTTTTCTCGCCGTAGTGCTGTTCCTCGGGTTGCCGGACGCGAATATTGCCAATATCTTCCACCTGACGTCCCAGTTGCTTGAGCCGCGATTGCAAGCCCGCCACGCGCAGCGCCGAAGGGCCCATATCGACGCCGCGACGGCTGGCGCCCAGGTCCATCGGCACACCGATGATGCGTATCTTCTCGGCCATTTTGTTGTGTCTGTTCGCTACCCCAAGAACGGCGGTGGGGCCCCTAAGAATAGACGCGACAAAGCGTCCGTGGGAAGGGGATCACTTCCCGGATGTGCTCGGTTCCGCAAATCCCGTCCGTGGTTCGCTCGAATCTATCCGAAGCTTTCCTACGGAGCGCTGCCGTGGCGATCAAGACAGATTTCCACGTAGCAGAATTCCGAAGTGGGGAGGCCGCCTCACGGAATTTCATCGTTTTCATTGAGGATTCGCGAGAGCTTCAACCTGCTATTTGAAATGTTTCACCCACTTGATGTCCAGGCCGTTCGTGCCGTTGATATCGCGAAGGAAAACAACGGAGAGATTTCGCTTCACGGAGTATTCCACTTGAATCATCTGGTATTGGTTCGACGTGGCGGCGTTAGTCGAATAGGTGATCGTGAGGTTGCTTTGAACTTGCTGTTGGATAGTGATCCGCGCCGCGGCGTTTGATTCCGTAGCCGTGCCGGCGACGAAAGGATCGACGCGGAATTGACTGATGCCGAACAGGCGCTCAATCCGCCCCCCCAGACCGCTCGAAATCGCTTCCGATAGCAGCGCTGTGGCGCCGTAGTTTTGCGAGGATGTCGACGATATTGGCGACGTCTCTTCGCCGGTTCTGCCGAGCGCGAGCAGGCCAATCACATCGGTATCCGGTAGAGGAGGGTCGGACCGATAGTTCATGGTCAGCCGGCTGGCGGGCCCGGAGAAATCGACCGTCACCTGATATTGACTGATTGTGGTGGTGGCCTCGACGTTCAGCACCGGATCGAGCCGGAATGGGTTCGCGAAACTGATGTCGCCGCGAGTGAGCTGAAAGGTGTTGCCTCGAAATGGCATCTGGCCCCCGAGCAGATGGACATTCCCGAGAAGAACCGGGCGATCCCAGGTGCCACGGAGACGGACATTACCGTCCACTTGGATCTGCGCTCCGGACCATTCGATCAGCGCTCCCGCGTTCGTTTGGGCTGCTACATCGAAAGTGAGGTTTTGCAGAAACGGCGAGCTGGAAGCCGATGCGAGTGTAACGTCCGATGCCGAGGCGAAGAACGACGCTACGTCGACACCTTGGGCAAATAGCAATCGCTGCACTTGCACGCGTCCGGTCATGATCGCCGCTGTTCTCGTTCCGGAAAGCTGGAGTGTGCCGCCCACAAGCCAGCTCATCCCCGCCGGATAGCGGATGCGGACGAGCGATGTGGTCGCGTTCACCTCGTAGCGCATGGGTCCTTCGCCGTAGGTGACGCTGCCGCTCAGCGCCAGTTGTCCTCCTCCGGACTCCGCCGTAATGCGATCGAAAACCAGCCTTCTTTTGTCGAAGAGCAAATCTCCATTCACGTTGTTCAGCCCCACCGGGAAATCCGCGTAGTTCGCGGATGCCTCGCGGACGCTGGCGCGCCCCGTGACTTGCGGCTGCGAGATCGTTCCTTCGATGGAAATGTTCGCATTTGCCCGTCCCCGCGCCTGCAAGTCCGGCAGCAAGCTCGTCAGCAAGCGCAGATTCACTCCGCCGGACAACGTGACGTGGAGCGGCTGGTCGCCGTCAAATCGGGCCGAGCCGGTAAGCTGCAAATCCGTATCCGTGCCGTGCAGGCGCGCCTGCGAGACGCTCACTACATTGCGCTGATACGTCAGCCGGATATCCTGGTCATTCGTCAGCTGAACGAGTTCATAATCGAACGAGATTCGAGTGATATCCGCCTCAATTTTGATGGAGTCCGGCTGCCTGAGCGCGCCGGAAATCGTGAATACTCCGTCCGCGCTGCTGTGGGCCGTGGGTTGTTGCAAGTGAAGTCCGGCGACGAGGAAGGGATCGAGATCGAACTGCTCGACCGAGAGCTGCCCGGAAAGCGGGGCGTCTCCCATCAGTCCCACGGTGACGTGCCCTTGCAGCTTTCGTGGACCTGGGTCGGAACTCAAGGAGATGCTCGCACTTCGCCCGTTGGAGGAAAGTTGGCCGTTAAAATTTCCCTCCACTTCGTTTCCCAGTCTTAGATTCACCAAACGCATAGTGCCCGCCGCGATGGGCGCTCGCAAAGGCCCGCTGCCTTTGAGATGAAATTCCAGCTTCCCGGCCATGGGCAGGGATGGGCTTTGAATCTGGTTGATCTTTTCCAACAATATTCCCGTGCCGCTCACATCGAACTCCGCCTCCTTCTCCTCGGGCCGGTAGAGTACGCTGCCGGCGACGCTTTCGGAAGCGACTCGCAATTCGGCTGAGGAGAGGCTCAGCTCATCGTGCTGTGCGTGCAACCGGCCGCTGAGACGGTCGAACTGAAATCTTCCGGCCTTGATGTCTTCAAACACAAAATCCGAGTCGAGCACGGGAGCGGCGCGGGTACCGCTGCCGCGCACGGTTCCGCTGAGAAAGCCGCTGATCGGATAGCTCATATCGAACATCGACAGGAGATCCTCGCTCGGGGCGCGTTCCACCCGCGCGCTGAGAGTCCAGGGACTGGAAGGAAGAAAGCTCCAATCGCCGTCAAAAACAAGCGAGAGGTCGAGATTGGCGGATGTGCCGCCATGGCGGACGATGGTCTTCGTCAGCCGGAAATCGTCCGGGGAATATTCGAGTTCTCCTTCGACGTCGTCCCAGGCGAGTTTGTCGTAACGCGCTTTCGTGGCATGCATGTGGCCGATAAAGGTGGGTCCGACGATCGGCCCCAGGATCCGTCCGTCCCAGGCTGCCGTGCCGGTAATGCGGCGGGGAGCTGCCGTATGGCCGCGGATGGCATTGATGAAATCGTCCCAGTCGCCAAGGTCGCCCGTCCGAAACGTTACGTCGAGTGCGGAATCCGCCGCGCCGAGAAAGCCGTTCATACGGAGCTGCGTTTTCGGCAACGTAATCTCACCCTGTGAAATGGCGACCGCGTTCTGGTCCGTGGAATAATCGTAGTGAATCTGTGCCGTCGCCGGGATCATTCCGAGAGCCAGGTTTTGCGGCGGCGACCACCGCGTTTCGCCCGTCGACCGGAAATGCTTGAAGTTCCGGTCCCACGTGTTCACCGAATCCACATCGACGGCGCCGTCCCAATGGAGCGGATCGACCGGAAAATCTGAATTGTCAACGGCAGCGAGCGCTGCGGCGAGGCTGGCATGATGCATGTGCGTTTCGGCTCGGAACGCGAGGTCATGGAAATTTAGTTCCAGTCGGCCATCCAGGCTGCCGGAAAGAGCTTGGACCCTGAAATTCGGAACCACAAGCCGCTTTCCGGCAACCTGGTAATCGCCCCAGGTCTCGAATCCGCTGGCGTGGAACCATTGATAAGACATCCGAATATCGTGAGCCTTGTAGTAACCGCTCGCTGTCCACTTGCCCGCACCCGCCAAAGCGGACGCATAGCGCGCCTGGCCGGAGAAATCCGCGATCCCATCCGGCGTGGTGGGCGATCGAAAAATGGTGCGCACATCGGCCAGGGAAAGCCGCCCCCGGTAGTGCAATGCCCAGTCGGGCCGCGAGAAGCTCGCCATTTCAGCGCGGAGGCTTATCTGCGAGTGAGGCAATTTGCAGACGAGTTCGTCGAGCTCGAAAGAATCGCGATTGAGGCTGAATTTCGCGGACACATCGAAGCGGAACGGCATCCAGCGCCGCTCGGCTAATTCGATCTGTTGCCACCGCAGATCTCCGATGTAGGCATCCGCGCCGGGCGCGGCGGCGTTATAGTGCAGGTCGAACTCGAGATTCCGCCCTTGCATTGCCAGCGGTATTCGCCGGTCGTTGAAAACCGCGCTGCCGTTCCTCAATTCCAGCCGGGCGATGCGCAAGCTGAAAAGCGTATCGCGCCACGGACGGTTGCTCGCCGCCACTCGTGGCCGGGGAATGTTGCTTCGGCCATCTTTCTCGATCCGGACGACCGCTTGCGGCCGGTCGACGATCAGCTCATCCAGGGAAATCCGGCGCCCGAACAGCGATAGGATACGGATCGCCACGTCCACATGGTCTGCCTGGAACAGCGGAGGCTCACCCGGAGCTTCCAGTCCGTGCACGGTCAAACCGCTGATCTCGGCGCGCAGGCGCCAAATGTCCAGATGAAAGCCGCCCATTTCGACGCGCGTTCCAGTCCTTTCTTGAATCTGGTTGACGAGAGCATTGCGAATCCATTGCCCCGCCAGGCCAGTCTCGAAGGCGGCCATCACAGCGATCGCCGCAACGATCAGGAGCCCCAGCACGCCTCCGATCCAAAGCTTTGATCGGATGGTCATGGCGCGGCTGCCTCCGGCACGACATCGATCGTCAGGCTCTTCCGTGTATCGTCGAGCCACGCGGTGGCCCGTTTGTTAATGGCTCTTTGAACCAGCACCTCGCGTATCGTGTCTGCAACATCCGCCAGAGCAGGTACGGCCTGGCCGCGCTTTCGAAGCTGCGGCGCAAACTCAGTGTCGTAGAACGTCTCGATTTGCCGCTGGTCGACCTGTGCCGCCGGACGGAACCGAAAATCCAGGAAGCGAGCGAGATACAGTTGTTGCCCGAGCAGCCGCCGGACCGCCGATTCGCTTAACCCTTCGGAAATACACCGCCTCTTGAATTCCTCCTGCGTGGGAAACTGCTTTTCAAGCTGCATGTAAGCGCGGTCCACGTCCTCCGCCGAAGGCTCCGGATACTTTGCCTCGCTCGCCTCGCCCCGGACGATCCACTGGTCGGCCAACTCTTGGATTAATTCGGGCCGGGTTTTTGCGTGGCCATCCACCAGTCTCTGGAACGCCGAGAGCTCGCGTACTTCGCTTTCGGTAAGAATATCGTCGCCGATTCGCGCGGCTATGCCGTCGATCGTCTTCGCACCGGCCGTGCCGCCTGTACCCGGAGGCAACGCGGAATAGGATCGAGCCTGGGCGTTTGCGTGCGAGGCTACAAGCCCGGCCACGAATGCCATGGATGCGAAAATAAGGATGGTTCGGCGCATCAGAATACCGGCCCGATATTGAAGGAGAATTGAAAATGTGGCAGACGGAACAGTTGCGTCACGTTCGTTGTTGCATTGGTCGCCTGGTATTGAGCGGGATTCAGCTGGTAACCGAAATCGAGTGTCACTGGGCCGACGGGCGTGGGATAGCGGATTCCAACACCTACCGTATGTGAAAAGTAGTTCAGGTCGGTTGGCGACCGCGATTTCCAGGCCAGCGTGACGTGATTGATATCGCTATAAACGTTGCCTCCGTCGTAAAAAATCGAGCCTCCCAGGCGATTCCCGGCGATCGAAATTTTCGTTGGAAAATGGAGTTCCTGGTTGAAAGCGAGCAATGCAAGGCCGCCAACGGGGAATCCCGTGCACGGATCGCGCGGCCCAGCCTGGTTTAATCCAAAGCCTCTGATCGAAGTACCGCCGCCCGCGAAGAACCGTTCCGGCAGGGGAATCACCGGCTGGGTTGCGACATTTCCCATGATGCAGGACGTCGCGATGCCTTCCGCGGTATTCCCCAGCGTTTGCTCGATTCCAAAGCGCAGCGAACGCGCAAACACAAAATCGCGTCCCAGGGAGGTGAAAGAAGAGTTCTGAAACGAGCCTCGAAAAAAACTCGCGCTTGAACCCAGCTCCGTCGAGGCCACGCTGAGATCGGCGGTATTGAAGTTCCCGTGCTTGGCGTCGCTTGGATTGTCCCGGCGATCGCGCACATACGTGATTCCGAAACCGGAAACGAGTGTAGGCTGGCTGAATAAGGGAATTTCTTCGGTCTCAATGGTCTCCAAGATATCGGAGACCTCGACGTGGCGGTAGAAATATCGATAGACCAGCGAGCTGGATGGCGATAACTTCTCGACCAATTCCACGGAACCCTCGTATCGTTTCGACGTAAACGTATTCACGTCTTGTGTCTTATCGGCGAAGCCGGTGAGTTGGAGGCCCAGGGATCGCCGGTCGAGAAAATTGTCCGCGAGATAGCTCAAGGTTCCGCGATACTGCAGGGTGCTGGCGCGCGCCCTGAACGATAGCTCTTGGGCGCGGCCGAACATGTTCGAGCGCGAGATTTCGAAGATTCCGCGTGGACTTGCGCCGATGGTGGTTCCGTTGGGGTTTGTGCTGCCTCC
>DATLST010000045.1:0-14463 GCA_035534055.1 Candidatus Acidiferrales bacterium
GTGCGCTTGATGCCGGACGGCGGAATGTGCGTGATGCCTGCCGTGCTTGGGAGGGTGTTTTGATTTGGCCGCACTGGAGGGACCGGCGAGAACAAACGTCGCCACCAGAGCCAACAACAGGGTAAGCAGTCGCGAGCGCCAAAGATTCATAGGCATCCTTCCGGTGCGCATGTGGGGACATGAGCACTGCCGCCATCGTAGCACGCATCGGCAGGCGGATTTGCTTGCCGACGAAGTGAGCAACCGAAAAGCCCCTGGCTCGGTGTTCATCAGGCGGTGGATTTTCAAGCAGCGGAGGAAACGAGGCCGCAAATCGGGAGACGATGGGATACATGGGGCAGCTCGCGCTGATTACCGCGTCATATTGCGGCGATTTTCAGTGGACACCAATGCAGCGATGGACACGGGACAGAAGATTTCGTTCGGCAACATAAAGACGAAGAGAGATCCTTCGCTTCGCTCAGGATGACAGAGCAAAAGATAGTACAGCGGGCGGATTAGTCGCCATGGTGACGATCACATCGGGAGCGGAGCGCTGGGCCAAGGACGCTCAGCGAGAATGGCTCGGCGAGGGAGCCAAGCGCGTGGAGCTGGGATACGACCCATTCCCGAAGCAGCGACAATTTCACGGCTCGTCCGCGAAATACCGGCTGTTCGGAGGCGCGGCAGGCCCGGGAAAATCGAAGGCGCTGTTGATGGAAGCCATCCTGCAGGCGCACGAACATCCGGGGGCGAACACGCTGCTGCTGCGGAGGACGTTTCCGGAACTCGAGCAATCGCTGCTGCTCTACTTTCGCCGCGAAGTGCCGCGCGAGCTATACCAAACCTTTCACGAATCGAAACACCTGGTGACGTGGTGGAACGGCTCGACCACGCGCTTCGGATATTGCCAGCGCGAGAGCGACGTCTATCAATACCAGGGCGCGGAATTTCTTTTTATCGGCATCGACGAGCTGACGCTCTTCACGCTGCGGCAATGGCAATTCCTGACCAGCCGCAACCGGTGTCCCGTGGCGGGCGCATTCCCGTGCATGGCGGGGGCGACGAACCCGGGGAACATCGGGCACGCCTGGGTGAAGGCGCTGTGGATCGACCGCCAGCCCGCGCCGGGGATGGAGCATCCCGAGGAATACGATCCCGGCGATTATGACTTTATTCCCGCGCGCGTGACGGACAACCCGATCTATGCGGGAGACGAACATTATCTGAAGACGCTGCGGGCGCTGCCGTCGCATTTGCGGCGCGCATTTTTGGAGGGCGACTGGGAAGTCTTTGCCGGGCAGTATTTCGACCGGTTCGACTGCACGCGGCACGTGATGCGCGCCGAGGAGATCGATTGGAAGCCGTGGTGGCCGCGTTGGATTTCGATGGACTGGGGATTCGAACATCCCGCGGCGGTGTATTGGCACGCGCAGACACCGTTGGCAAGTGCCAGCGCCAGCGCCGAAGTTGCCTCCGCGATGGCCGCGGGAGAAGCGGCGCGGAACCGCGTGGTGACGTACCGCGAATACGTGACGCACCGGACGCCTCCGAGAGAATTGGCGCATGAGATCATCGCGCGCAGCGTGGCGAGCAACCGCGATTCCGTCCAGGGAGATTGGCAAGGAGGAAGAGAGAGCCTTCGCTACACCCAGGATGGCGCAGGGCGCGGTTACGAGCCGGATGCAAAACGGCGCTGGGGAGAAGCGAGCAACACGGAGCGCGATGGAGAACGCGAGAAGATCGACGCGATTTATCTTTCGCCCGACGCTTTCGCGAGGCGCACCGACGAAGCCTCGATTGCCGAGCAGATGGGAGACGTGTTCGCGGCGGCGGGCCTGCCGCGTCCCATTGCCGCCGACGATGACCGCGTGGGCGGATGGATGCTGATGTATCAAATGCTGGACGCGGGAGAGTGGCTGCTGACCGAGAATTGCGTCGAGCTGATTCGCACGCTGCCGAATCTGGTGCGGGACATGGCGCGCGTCGAAGATATCGAGAAAATGGATGGCGACGACCCGGCCGATGCGGCGCGCTACGGGCTGAAATCCCGCTACGGCGCGAGGCGTGGCACGCGCGAGCATTTGCCCCTCGAACAGAGGCTGGCGGCGCGTGTTGTGTCAGCCGATCCGACGATTCGGGCGATTCAGGCGCGCAAGGCGCAGATCGAAGAGACGCGGCGCGGGCAGCCGGTGCCGTTCCTACGCCGGCGGCGATAGAGATCGCGCGGTGGGAATCGAGCGAGAGGGAAGCGATGAGAATTCGCGAAATGTGGCGGCGGGTGGCGCGAACGCGGTACACGCGGGCGCTGGAGGCGGAGGTGCTGCGGTTGCGCGCGGAAAATCGCGCGTTGCTGAACTCGATTCTGGGCATCGCGGGCGTGCCTCCGATACCGGTGACGGCAGCGGATGCTGCTCCACCGCCATTCGAGCCAGGCAATCCGGGCCACCGCGGAGAAGACACAAGCGAACGCAGTTCAGTGCACGCACGCCGCGCGATAGAGGGCAGCGCTTCGAGCATTGCGCTACCTGAAAACGACAAGATTCGTCACCAGCCGACGCGGAAAGCGGTCGGTTTGCAGACGGCGGGGCCGACGCGGCGACGCTCATGGCAGCAGATCAATCGCAGGCTGGAATTGGAATCCGCACGCAAGAAGACGCAGAGTACCGGCGAAAGTTCCGATGTTTTGGGCGCCGCACGCATGATGCTGCAATCAGACTGAAGGAGGATGAGACATGCCATTTATTCAAGGGCGGTACCACATCAATCCGGTCCTGGGTGAGGCGCTCGAGGCCGCGCGACAGGCGGAAGCATCGCTGCTCGACCTGGAGCAGCAAGCGCAGAATGGCGAGGACGATGCCAATGGCGGCGCCAACGCGGGAGTGGGGCAAGCAAAGGGTCCGATCCATCGCGTGGAGATCGAGGCGGCGGAGGTAGTGCCGGCGCATTCCGGGCGAGCCGCGCACGGATACGTTGCGCAGGTGCATCGACAACCAGCCGCTGGAGAGAACGACGAGGAATTGGGCGGGCTTAGTGGGTCGCGCAATGCGGCAGCGAATGGAGCGAACACGCTGGCGCGCACGGCGGCTCGTACGCGAGGAGCGGCTGTATCTCGTCCTGAGACTCATGTCTTCTCCGACCATCGCGATCTGCTGAGCTTCTTGCGCGACGAACTGGCAAAAGACCGCAAGAACCAGGGATGATGGATGATCCTGGCGGGCTGACGGCTGGGGAGGCGATTCGGCGCCGGCGGTTGCCTGCGGGGGGCCGAATCGGTCTACAATGCGTTGTTGAGAGGGCACCGATTTGGGCACATGGGAAACGCGGAGCGGGCATTCCGGCCGATGGAAGCGGCGGCGAAAGAAATTCACGTCCGTGCAGATGTACGCGATCCTGACCGCAGCGATCGTGGCGGCGGGGCTTTGTGGCAGGCTCGCGTGGCAGGCGATGCATGCGACATCGCACCAAGGGCGCGTGGCGTTCGGAGTGCCAGCGCCTCCGCCCGAAAGTACGGATGCGATTGCATGGCAGCGGGACGTGATGGCGTCGCTCGATGAAAGCGAACACGCGTCCGCGGCGGGGGACTTGAGCGCGGCGGAGGTGGCCGTGGACCGGGCCGAGTCGATCGTGACGGCGGCGCGGCTGGACTCGCGGAAGGCGCAGCCGGAATTTTTCCTGGCGTCGCTCGGCGGGCTCGACCGCATCTGGAGCCAGCATCCCGACAACGATTTGCTGTTCCAACACGTCACGCAGGCGCGCATCGAACTGGCGGCCCTGCGGAGCGCGCAGAGCGGCACGCCCGACGACGCGCAGGATCCCGCGGCTTCGATTATTTCTCCCGAGCCTCCGGTGTTAGCGGGAACGGGCGCGGCCGGTTCGGATGGCACGGCAACGGGGACGGCGAAGCCCGATTCGAAAGGCGCAGCGGCGAAAGTGAATCGCGTGTCGATCGCCGCACCTCGCAATATCGCGGAGGATTCCACGCTCGACCCCAGGACGCTTGGCGGCAACTATCTGGATGCAACGCTGATGCCGGAAACGGCGGAAATTCTGCTGCTGCTGGGAAAACGTTCGCTCGTGGACAACGTGCGCGTGGAAAACCTGACCATTGCGGGCGCGTCGCAAACGCTCGACGGGATCCACTGGAGCAACGTGACGTTTATCGGAACGCGGCTGCGGTATGAGGGAGGGGAACTGGAATTGCAGAACGTACACTTCATTCGCTGCACGTTCGGATTTTCCACCGACGACCGAGGTGCGCGCCTGGCGAATGCCATCGCACTGGGCGAAACGAACTTCACCAGCGAGTAATTCGAGAGTTGCGGTCTGAGCGACAAGCTTTGCCTGAGGCGGAAACGGCTTGCTATACTGAGTGAACTTCAGTAGCGCGGGAGTTCGGGTGAAAATCGAAGTGCAAGCTCGATTCGAGCTGTACGGGACAATGAAGCGCGACGGCGATTGGTACGTTGCGTACTGCCCGCCGCTCGACATCGGGTCACAGGGCAAAACACCGGAACAGGCGCGCGAAAATTTGATCGAGGCCGCGCAGATGTTTCTGGCGAGCTGCCTCGAGCGGGGCACCCTGGATCAGGCGCTCAAGGAACTCGGTTTTATCCCGCTTGGCAAAGCACACCCGATGCCTCGCGGCGCTTTTCCCATCGCCATTCCCGTTCCGTTCGGATTCGAAAAGACCGTGCAATCTCGCGCGTTGGCTTCCTAGAAGAAAATTTCCGCCGCTGCATTCAACAATTCTCGAGAAGTTTAAGAAAAGCGGTCCGCGTAATGCCCGCCGTGCGAATCAAGCCGTGAAGAATGTCGAGGCCAATTTCCGAGTAGCGCGGAACGATGAGCGGCCGGGCCACGCCGGGCTTTTCGAGCTTGATGTGGCTTCCTCTTTGGCCTGACTGTCGATAGCCAAGCTGTTCGAAAACGCAAATCACTTTTTGCCAAGATAACGGCGTCAGACGCATGTTCCGTTCACCAAATTTACTCTACGTCTTTTCTAAATTAGAATAAATACTATAAGAAAGCATCTCTGACGCCGCAGCCGAAGACGCCACCCTTGCACACAGCGCAAGGATAGGGCACCCGCACCCGAAAAACCGAAAGCACCCGAGGAAGCGAAAGCGAATCCTAAAGGCGAGAGACGAATGGCCACACAAAAATTCATGAAGGCGGACCCGGGGATCGTGCCCGTCGAGGGACCCGCGCGATCCGCCAGCGGGACAAACAGCGCCGCTTCGGCCGGAGCGGGCAGCGCGCGAGGCATGGCGGCAACTCCCAGCACGGCGGGGACGGCGCGACAGGAAACACTGAGCGCGTCGGCCGGTGGCGCGAGCCCATACGGCGCGAACAACGAGCAGCTTCCCGAACGATTGAAGGAGGCGCTGCGGCGGTTGGTGCTCCAGTTCTCGACCGAATCGGAGGTTTCGCGGCGGCAGGAAATCCGGCGGATCAAGCAGGCGCACCAATTCTGGCGCGGCCTGCAATATTTGTGGTGGGACGAGCGCGACCAGAACTGGCACTTGCCGTTCGAGCAGAAGATGATGGACAACTCCTCGCTCGAGGATTTGCCGCGCTACGAGTTCGTCACCAATATTTACCAGGCCTTTGGGCTGTCGCTGATCGCCGTGCTTTCGCAGGACGTGCCGCGAACGCGCTTTTTCCCGGCGTCGGCGCAGGCGGAGGAGGACGTGGCGGCGGCGAAGGCGGCGACGGAAGTGGCGGCGCTGGCGGAACGGAACAACCGAATCGGCAACTTGATCGTCGACGAGGCATTCCATTTGTGGACCGACGGCAAGGCCGGCGCATACGTGCGCTTCGTGGTCGACGGGCAACGCTTCGGATTCCATCCCGAGACGGAAATCGGCGAACGCGAAGTGAAGATCGGGAACGATGTGTACGTCTGCCCGGAATGCGGGGCGGAAACAACAACCGATCGAAGAGAGAGGCTTCGGGCGAATAGAACCGGGGCTGAGGGTGACGGCGCGAGGGGAAGCGGACAGGCGGCGCAGACATCGCCGGAACCTGACGAGCTGACCGGCGTTTCGAGCGGCGGCGACGCGGAGGCGCATCCGCAATGCGCGCAATGCGGCGCGCTGCTGACAGAAGAGGATTTTGTCGCTTTGGAGACGATCACGGTGCCGGCGGCGCAAACGCGATTGCGCGTACCGAACGGCCAGGAAGTGATCACGATTGTGGGCGGTCTGGAGCTGAAAACCCCTCCGTGGGCCGGCGAGATGCACGAGTATCCCTACCTGCAATGGAACATGGAGGTGCACTTGGCGCGGCTGCGCGCGGCGTATCCGCACGCGGCGGATAAAATCGGCCCGCCAGTAGCGCCAAGCATGCAGGAATATGAACGCCTGGCGCGGCTGGCACAGTCGCAGGGCGGTCCGCTGACCGAAGGCGGCGACTTCAACATCAACTTAATCACATTCCAGAGAACCTGGCTGCGGCCCTGGGCTTTTTTCGCGCTCGACGACAAGGGCCTGCGCGACGAACTGCTGGAACTTTTTCCCGACGGCGCTTATGCGGCGTTTGCCGGGGACGTCTACTGCGAATCGCGCAACGAAAACATGGACGACCACTGGCGGGTGCTGCACGCGCTGCCGGGCGATGGATCGAGCGGGCGTCCCGCGCTGGGAGATGCGCTGATCAGCGTGCAGGAGCGCTTCAACACGCTCTCGAATTTGCAGATGGAAACCTACGAATACGGCATTCCGCCGATTTACGCCGACAGTGAAGTGCTGGACTTCGATTCGCTACAGAGCCAGACGGCCGAGCCGGGCGCGCACTATCCGGCGCGCGCCAAGCCGGGGCAGTCGCTGGCATCGGGATTCTTTCAGCCGGACGCTGCCGAAGTGCCTCCCGATTTGGCGCAGCACGCCGCGAATCTGATGGGGCCGGTGGCGCAATTTCTGACGGGCGCGTTCCCCGCGCTTTTCGGCGGGTCGATGGCGAATAACGACACGGCCGCGGGCTATTCCATGGCGCGCGACCAGGCCATGGGCCGCATCGGGCTGGTGTGGCGGCGCATGAAATTCTTTCATGCGGATGTGATGCTGCTGGCGGTCGACTGCTTCCGCAAAAACCGGCCGAGCGACGTGGAAGTGACTCTCCTCGGGGCTGGCGCGGCGTTCGAATCGAAGTGGATCCGCCTGGCGGACTTGAAGGGGAATCTGTTCAGCTATCCGGAGACGGACGAGCAATATCCGACGCTGTGGTCGCAGCAACGGGCGGTGCTGCTGCAACTGCTGGCGAATCCCGATCCGCAGCTTCAGGCCGTGCTGGCGCATCCGGAGAACATGGCGCTGATCAAGCGGCTGATCGGACTCGAGGAATTGGTCGTGCCCGACGAGGAGTCGCGCACGAAGCAGTATCGCGAGATCGCACAACTGGTGGCGGAAGCGCCGGTGGTGAAACGCGACGATGCGAGCGGCGTGGAGTTGACACTTCCGAGCATCGTGCCGGACGAGTTCGCGGACAATCATGCGGTGGAACTCGAGATCTGCATGCGGTGGTTTTCGTCCGATGCGGGGCAGGTGGCGAAGATCGACGCGCCCGCAGGCTACGCCAACGTGCGCGCGCACGCAATGTTTCACCGTGAATATTTGCTCAAGCAGCAGCGGGTAGCACAGCAGGCAGCCGGCACGGCACTGCCGCCGACCGCGAAGCGAGCTTTGTAAGCGGGGCACGACCGTGCCCTTACGTCTGGAAATGCCCAGGCGCCGCGGCGGATCGATGCAGCCTAGCCAAGGATGATCGCCGGGCACGGCATGCCGTGCCCCTACGTTCGGAAAAAACCGTGCGCGAGTTTGCGGCACCTCTACGTCCGGGGAGTAACAGGACGTCATCATGCAAGCGCATCGTGATCTTTTGGTTGGAAGATTATTTTAGGAAATGCGAGGGAGTTGCTGGGTCATGCAGTGGATGGCGCCGAGGCCGAGGACTAGGTCGCGGCAGTAGATGGGGACGATGTCGCGGCCGGGGAAAAGCCCGGCAAGCGTGTTGAGCGCGATGCGGTCGGCGGGATCGTTGAATGCGGGGACGAGAACGACTTCGTTGGCGATGTAGAAATTGGCATAGCTCGCCGGAAGGCGCTGGCCCGCGAAATAAACGGGCGAGGGCATGGGCAGTGTTTCGACGCGTAGGGGCTTGCCATCCTGATCCCTCATATTCCTGAGAAGAGCCAGATTTTCCAGCAGGGGCGCGTAGTTGACGTCGGCAGGATCGTTCTCAACCACCGCGACGACGGCACCGGGATCGACGAAGCGCGCGAGATCGTCCACGTGGCCGTGCGTATCGTCGCCGGCGATGCCGTTCCTGAGCCAGAGCACATTGGTGACACCGAGATAGCGGCGAAATACTTCCGCGTAATCGTCCCTGGCAAATCCGGGATTGCGCTGCTGCACTTTGCCGAGCAGGCATTCCTCGGTAGTGAGCAGCGTGCCGCGGCCATTGACGTCGATCGAGCCGCCTTCGAGGACCACCCGGCGTCTCTTATGTTCTGGAAAAAGGACGCGGCGCTTGAGATCCTGGTTGGCACGCGCTACCACTCGATCGTCTTTTTTGTGGTCCGCGTATTTCGCCCAGCCGTTGAACACAAAATTATTGAGCGCCAGCTCGCCCGAATTGCCGAGAACGCCGATGGGACCGGAATCCCGCATCCAGCCACGGTCGGTGGGAATGCGGAAGAATGTGATGGCATTGAGGTCTGCGCCCGATTTTTGCAGGATGGTTTTCACGCGCGCTTCGGAAGAGCGGTCTTCAACCAGGAGAAAAACACGCTCGACGCGGGACAGATGCCGAACGATTTCCGCGAACGCCCAGGGAATGGGCGCGAATTTTCCCGGCCAGTCGGTAAGTTCGTGCGGCCAGGCGAGCCAGGTGGCTTCGTGAGGCTCCCATTCGGCGGGCATGCGGAATCGCGGCGACGCGGCCGCGGTCCGCGACTTCGGCGGCTTCACTCGCCGAGCCATCGACTGAGGATGGGATCGTAGGCGTCGATGCGACGGTCGCGCAGGAAAGGCCAGTTGCGGCGGGTTTCCTCGCTGCGAGCGGGATCGCATTCAACGACGAGAATTTCCTCGCGGTCCGTGGAGGCCTCCGCAACGATCTGGCCGAAGGGGTCGGCCACGAACGAATTTCCCCAGAACTCAATGCCCGGATCCCCGGCTTGCGGATCGCCCTCGAAACCGACGCGGTTGACGACGGCCACGTAGACACCGTTGGCGATGGCATGCGCGCGCTGAACGGTGCGCCAAGCGTCAAGCTGCGCCGCGCCGAATTCCGCCTTTTCCCTGGGATGCCAGCCGATGCTGGTGGGATAGAAGATCACTTGCGCGCCCTGTAGCGCCACGATGCGCGAGCCCTCGGGATACCACTGGTCCCAGCAAATCTGGACGCCGACGCGGCCATGGCGCGTGCCGAAGGCGGGAAATCCGAGATCGCCGGGCGTGAAATAAAATTTCTCGTAATAGAGTGGATCGTCGGGGATGTGCATCTTGCGGTATTTGCCCAGGAACGAACCGCCGGCATCGAGCACGGCGCAGGTATTGTGATAAATCCCCGGAGCGCGGCGCTCGAAGAGCGAAGCCACGATCGCGACGTTCTCTTCCTTCGCCACTTTCGCAAGGGCCTCGGTGGAGGGGCCGGGAACGGGCTCGGCGAGGTTGAACAAGTCGACGTCTTCGGTGCGGCAGAAGTATTCGCCGCGAAACAGCTCGTGCGTGCAGACGATTTGCGCGCCGCGCGCGGCGGCCTCGCGGATTTTTCCAATTAGGCGCGAAAGATTTTCCTCGGCGTCCTTCGCGCATCGCATCTGGATCAAGCCCACCGTGAATTTGCCGGCCATGTGCGACATCGTATCACGAGTAGGAAAATGCGGATTGCGGGGGCGGAGAATCGCGAAGAGGCGGGCGCAAGCACAGGCCCGTACAAGCGATGGAAATAGGGAGCGCGAAAGCGCGCGGCGGAGACGGGCGCAGGCCGCAGGATATGGGTGCACGGCTGGACCCAGCACCCAAACCCATGACCTGCCCAAGTTCAGACCGGCGGAAGATGTTACGGAACCGGCCGGCGCGCCGCGAAAGAATTGACGCGCGGCAGCGCGACAGCTTTATATCACAACCCGCAGCCATTGCACGCGATTTTGCACGGGCATGTGACGCGAATTGCCAACAGCTTATTCAAAACTCCGCATCGCGATCCGGCCATCCAACTTTCTTTCCAAGAAAGACAGGAAAAGGAGAAGGGTCGCTCCCAGAACGATTGGCCAATCGAAAGCCCGTTCTTCACTTCGCCTAAACGAAGACGGAATGAGCAGTTCCAAAGCTACGAAATGGTACGGTCGACCGACCCGCTCAGGCGAACGCCATAGGCGCTATGCAGCGCGGGAGGCGGAGCAACGAGACGGACGACTTGCTGCAGGCGTTCTAGCTTGAACGGCTTGGCCATACAGATAACCGCACCTAGTTGATGGCTGGCCGAATAGTCGGCGGGCTGCGCCGAGCGTGTTAGCAGGATCACCGGAACGTTCCGCAGGCGCTCGTTCTGCTTGATGATTACGCAAAGGTCCTGGCCGGACATATCCTCTGCCTCCACTTCTCCGATGAAAACGGATGGGACGGTTGTGCGGAGAATATCGAGAGCAGCTTGCGCGGTAGGCACGATGACAACAGTGTAACCGTCCTGCTCGATCATGCTGCGCATGGAGTCCGCGCTGCGCTGATCGGGTTCGACGGCCAGGACCACCGATTGCCGTTGGTCCGGCACTACGTCTGAAGAAGCGTAGACGGACTTTTTTTCGGTCCGCTCAGCCGGTTGCGCCGCAAGAAAATGCACGGCAACGGCATTCTTTCCTCCGGGCTGTTTCTGAACGCGAACCACGTCGGCAGGATACCCCTGATTTATCGCGGTCGCGGCACTCGAATACGGGAAAGCAATGTCGACGCGCTGGCCCTTCCAGTAGCCCGCGAAGTTGGAGGTGAAGAGCAGGCCGTCACGCGAAACATCCACGGTCATGCACACTTCCTGAAAAGGCTCGGGCGAATTCACCGCGCGGATATGCACCTGGGCCGACATCTTCGCGCGGCGGCGCCCCCGGCGGTCTTTCTCGGGCGCAGGATAGCCGGCTGACTTGACGTTAGGGTTGGCGGGAGCCACCACTGTCGAGCTCATCACATCCACTCCTTGAAGCGATGTTGCAGGGTGAAGACGCTGGCGGGGTATGTCGAAGCGCCACTCCCGGCTAATTTAGGTTTGCAGGCGCGGCATGAACTGGAAATAGTACCTTGGTACCGATTCAGGGAGAATGTGCCTGGGCTGAACCGGTGATTCAGCCCGGCGGCCGGCTGCGATGCTCGCGGCGTGGCGGCTTTACGGAAGCCTGCCTTACAGCGAACGCGATGCGGCAGACCACCGATCCCGCATTCGACGACAATTCGCGACAACTTTTGGAGGATTTCCCATGATATCCACATCCGCTGCGACGCGCGAGGGAGCATCGGCGCAACCGGCCATACAAGCGAGCACACAAACGACGGAGCATCGCGCCACACAAAGCGTCCCGGCGAGCGACGACGAGATTCTTGGCATCGCCAGCACGGCGAAGAAGAGAGCGCGGGATACGCGCGGCGATGCGCAGGCCGAGCCCGACATGGGGACCGGGGACCGTGCAGGCGACAGTTCCCATGCGAACGGCGCGGGCGACGAATCCGCATACGAAAACGCCATGCAAGATGCAAACGCCGAACCTGAGAATCTGCGCGAGCTTTTCGACGCGAATCCCGAATTGCGCCGCGCCTGGCAGGACGCGCAGGCGTATCGCGACGCGTTTGCGTCGCCAGAGGAAGCGCGCGCCGCGACGGCGCAGTTGGCGGATATCGACCGCATGGACGCTCTTTTCTTTTCACGCCGCCCGGAAGATCACGCCCAGCTCGCGCGAGCCATTGCGGACCTAGACCCCGTTGCGTTCGGTTCGCTGGCCAAGGCGATCGCGGAGGTAGCGCAGGCTCGCCCGGAGACCGGATCACCGCAGACACAAAGTCAAACGCAGACCCAACCCCAGCCGCAACAAACTTCACAGGACAGGAATGCCAGGGAGTTCACAGGTTCCGCGGGGTTCACGCCGGCCCAGGCGGAATTCTTTCACGCGACGAATGCGGCAGCGGTGCAGGGCGTGCTGGATTCGATTGAAACTCAGGTGGAGCGGCTGCTGCCGGAGGGCGCGTCGAAAAACGCGCGGAATCGCGTGGTGGGCGAAATTTACCGCGAACTGGATGGAACGCTGCGCGAGAACCGGCAGCTCACGCAGCAGGTGCGCGAGGCGTTTCGCTCCGGCACGCTCGATGCGGAACATCAACGGGCCATCGTTTCTTTGATTACAGGACGAGCGCGGCAGGCGCTGCCCGGCGTGGCCAAGCGCGTGCTGAACGAATGGACCTCGACCGTTATGGCGGCGAACCAGGACCGCCGGGAGCGGCAGCGCGCCGCCGAGCGCCGCGTGGATATCGCCGGGTCGCACGGCGCGGGCAGCGACGGCCGTCGCTCGATGACGCCGCGCGACATCGACTACGCGCGCATGTCGGACGCCGACATTTTGAATTTGTAACTTGCCGTATCTGCCATTCGCCTCGTCTTTACAGCCACCTGGTGCGGCCACCCGCTGAATAGTTACGCCGAGCCAAGAATCATCACCGGGCATCGCATGTGATGCCCCTACAAAACCATTTCGATACATTTTCGATACACGCACTCCGCCGCGAGATTCGCCCAGATCATAGGATCAGCGGGGCGGCTACTGTTTTAATTGATAAACCCAAACGCAATGTTTGGCGAATGTCTTGAGCTGCCGACGATTTCGTTGGCGTCTCGCATCCCGTTACCGCCGCACGTACGATGGTTTTCACAGAGCCCGGCACGCCGTGACCGATACACTTTTCATCGTCCCTAATTGTCCGTGAAGGACACCACGCAACACATCAGCCGCGCTTCTCTCGCCGGCAGCGTCATTCCGAGGGCCGTCTTTTGGCCCGAAGTGCTGTTTCTTAATCGTTCGAAAGCCGAGCGATCAATCTCTCTTCGTGCGTGAATGCGCCACGAAGACGCCAAATCCAAGAGAGATCCTTCGCTTCGCCCGGGATGACGACGGCGGAAAGCCGCGCGGTGCAACGAAATCCATTCCAAAGGGGAATCACGCACTATGGCACAAATGCAGAACGCACAATCGGTTGCGCTGCAACTGGAAAAGGTCCGCGACAAGCTTCCGCTTCTTTACGAGCGGGACGACGTGCTGCTCACCATGATCCAGCAGCGCGGCGACGTGGAACGCGTCAGCTCCCGCAACATGAGGCTTCCGCTGCAAATCCGGCCGGGAGGCAAGGCAGGGCTTGTCAACATGGACGGAGGAGACCTGGGCCGCGGCTCGGGCACTACCTACGATGTGGCGCAGGTGACGCCGGTATTTTTCCGCCACGCCGTGGAAATCACCAAGCTGGTCGAATACGCATCGAACGCGCCCGAAAAATCCATCGAGAACGCCGCCAAGCGCGAAGTGAAGAATGCCATGGCGCAATTCCGGTCGTTTCTGGACAAGGTGGTGCAGACCAACGGTAACGGCGTGCTGGGCACGATCAGCTCGATTACCACCAGCGGCTTGCCCTCGGGCGTGGCCGCGCAATTCGGGATGGCCAAGCCGCCCGGCGCGCAACTTTTCTACTACAACCAGACCGTGCAGGTGTACGACCCGACGCTCACGACGAATCGCGGCTCGGCCAACATCCTGCTGGTGGATCCATTCAACTCGCTCATCCAAGTGGACAGCCTGCCGAGCGGAACGAGCGCGAACGATTTGATCGTACACGATGGGTTGACAGGCGCGTCGCCCGTGTCGCTCTTTGGCATCCTCTACCACCAGACCAACGCCACCACCGGCACATGGCTCAATCTGAACCGGGCAACTTATCCGGTGGAGCTGGCCACGCCTTCGGTGAACGGGAATAACTCGGCGCTCACTCCGGGTGCTGTGCGCCTTGCGATCAACAAAGTGCGCAAGGCACTGGGGACCAACCAAGTGAGCAAGCTGATCGCCTACACCTCGCTCGAACAGGAGCACCAGTGGGAGCAGCTTGGGGTCACGATCTCGCAAATCATCAAGGAAGGAGCGGGCGGGCGCGCGAGCGATCTCGATCTGCTCTTCACCGGCGAGAAGTCCATGGCCGGAGTGCCCATCAAGTCGAGCATCAACGCCAATTCCTCGCGCGTGGATTTTCTGGATCTTTCGCACTGGGGACGCGCGGTGATGCAGGACATTGACTTCTACGACGTGGGCGGGCAAACCGTGTTTCCGATTTACGGCGCCAGCGGCGGATTGGCCAGCGCGTACATCTTCTACTTCGTCACGGGATTCCAGGTGTGGAACGAGTCGCCTCGCAGCGGCGCGTACATCAGCAACCTGGCCATTCCAACGGGGTACTAAGCGCG
>DATLST010000046.1:0-11530 GCA_035534055.1 Candidatus Acidiferrales bacterium
GGTCACAAGGGACGCTCTGGTGGCACTGGCAGGCGGATCCAATCTCTCGGCATCCCTATGAAATCACTGAAACCGCTTGAATTGCCTATTGTTCCTCATCCGTTCTTTTAAACCAGTGCTTGTTCAGAGGTTCCCTAGGTGTAGTTTTGGAACCAATTTTCGGAAATTACCACCGCGCTCTAAACCCGGCTGCGAAGCGCCCTGTTTTCCATCTATAATCTTGCCATGATGCGCCTTTCTCGCTCGGCGCCGGTGCAGGGAATGACCAAAACCGTTCCGGGCGAACCGCTCATTGCCTTCAAGGACGTCCGAATCGGTTTCGAGGAGGGCGACGTGCTCCGCGGCATTTCCTTCGAGGTCTGGCCGGGTGAAACCAAGATCCTTCTCGGTGAGAGCGGGTCGGGAAAAACACTGATCATGAAAATGGCAGCGGGACTTCTTCGTCCCGATGCGGGCCGCATCTGGGTAATGGGACACGATCTCGCCGAAATGTCGGAGAAGGAACTGCTGAATTTCCGACGGAATCTTGGATTTGTTTTCCAGGAAGACGCCCTGTTCGATTCACTTACCGTGGCGGAAAATGTTGCATTTCGATTGCGTGAAGAGGCCGTTTCCGAGGAGGAAATCGACGTCCGGGTACGCGAAGTTCTGCGGTTCGTTGAAATGGAACCTGCTATCGACAAGCTTCCGGCCGAGCTTTCCGGCGGCATGCGCCGGCGCGTCTCGATCGCGCGAGCTCTGGTGGACCGGCCGCCCATTGTCTTCTACGACTCTCCGACCGCCGGCCTCGATCCCATGACGTCGCAGACGATTATCCTGCTCATCCTCCGCGGACGCGATTTACAAGCTGCGACCTCCATGTTAGCTACACACCGGATCCAGGATGCGCTGGGCCTCGCCAATTTTCGTCTCGACCATGTGAGCGGACACGTCGTTCCGGTCAATGGCCAATTGGGGAGCAAGGGTACGCCGCCAACGAACGTGCTGGTCTTGCGCGAGGGCGAAGTATATTTCGAAGGAAATGCCACCGATTTTTCGCACTCGTCCGACGATTATTTAAGAAAATTTCTCGCATCCGCGAAATAAGATTAGGATTCGGAATAACCGAGGAGGGAATCCGATGGCGCAACACAAGCAAATGACATGGACGGAGTTACGAGTGGGAGTCTTCGTGCTGGTGGGATTGTTTATCCTCGCGCTGGGAATCTTCTATGTCACGGGCGCCGGCAGCCTCGGTCCTAAAATGAGTCTAGTTACCTATCTGCCGGAAGTGGAGGGTCTGGATACCGGTGCACCTGTGCGGCTGGACGGCGTCGAGATTGGCAACGTTCAGTCCATCACCTTGACGCCGCATCCCCAGGATGCAGACCATAACATCACGCTCGTTTTGCGCATTGACAAGAGTTACCAGAACGATATCCGCACCGATTCGACCGCCAGTTTGATCACCGAAGGTTTGCTGGGCAACCGCTACGTCACGATTTCGCGTGGCCTGACGGGATCGGTGATTCCGCCCAATGGCGTGATCCCGGGCAAAGAAGAAACAGCGATGAAGCAGATGGTCGAGCGCGGCGCGGACCTGATGCAAAACCTGGGAGTGCTATCCGACGATCTTCGCGCCATCGTCGACCAAGTCCAAAAGGGCAAGGGCACGCTTGGAAAACTCATGAATGATCCCTCGCTCTACGACCATCTGAATTCGACGGCAGGGAAACTGGACGCGGTGGCGACGTCCATTCGGCAAGGGCGGGGAACAGTGGGAAAACTCGTCGAGTCGGACGACCTCTACAACAAGACGGATTCGGCCGTGACCCACGTCGATACGGTTCTTGCCGCTGTCGAGGACCAGAAAGGCACCATGGGCAAGTTGATTTACGATCCGAGCGTCTACAACAGCACCAAGGAAATGGTCGATAAGGGCAATACACTGCTGGATGGTGTGAATGAGGGCAAAGGTACGCTCGGCAAACTGGTGCACGACGACGCGCTGTACACCAATATGCGCGACGCTTCGGCGAATGTTCGAGACGCAACCGCGAAACTCAATTCCAATCAGGGCACGGCCGGGAAATTCTTCAATGATCCGGCGTTTTACGACAACATGACGGGACTTGCTGGCGATCTGCGGCTGATGGTGAGCGACTTCCGGCAAAATCCCAAGAAGTTTCTGCACGTCAAGCTAGGCGTCTTCTGAGCCTGACGATTTTCGGTCCAGCGCAAGAGCGGGTCGTGCCGTGCGACGTGCTGGCATGGACATCGTCTCGCACGCGAAGCCTGTATTGGGTGATAGCCTCCGGGAAGAGATCCCAAACGGTCGGCGGGTACGGCTAGTCGCACTGAGCAGCCGATAACTCGAGGGCAAGCTGGCGGATGCGGCGCAAGTCCAGCTTGCCGGTGCCAAGGCAGGGAAGTTCGTCGACGTAAAAAAACCGGTTGGGTCGCGGGGCCCAAAGATTTGGCAGGTTGGCTTGCAGGAGCTTTTCGATCGTGGCGCGTAATTCTTCGGGCGACAGAGTGTGAAGAACCACTAGCCGCTCGCCTTTCTTTCCATCTGGCACGCTCGTTACGGCAAAACGCTGCTCCGTCTCTCCGGCTAATTCCTGGAGTTGCTCTTCAATCTTGATGTGCGGCACCATCTCGCTGCCGATCTTGCTGATACGGCTCAGGCGATCGGTGATCGTAAGAAATCCGTCTTCATCTTGCTCGGCAATGTCTCCGGTCACATACCAGCCGTCCTGTAATACTGTAGCCGTTTCCTCGCGCTTGCCGAGGTAGCCTTTCATGACATTGGGGCCGCGCACGAGCAGCAGGCCGGGCGCACCGACAGGCAGTGGCTCGTGGGTTTCCCGATCCACGATTCGGACGCTGATGCCTGGCAGTGGTTGCCCAATACGCCCGCGCTTTCCGCCCACCTGCCGAAAGCCCGGTGCCCGAAAATCCCTGGTATTCACGGCAACGACGGACGAGCATTCAGTCGCCCCGTAGCCTTCGAGGGGGCGAATGCCGAAGCGGTCTTCAAACGCGATGGCCAGCCGCTCCGGCAGTTTTTCCGCGCAGGCGACGACAAATTGAAGACTGGCAAAATCCTCCGGAGAGCAGCGGCGCGTGTAAGCCTGCAAGAATGCCGGCGTCGCGAGCAGAAATGTGACGCGATAATCGCGCGCAAGCTCGGCAACGGCACTCAGGTCGAGAGGGCTAGGATGGTAGACAACGCTCATGCCGAGTACGGCCGGAAGCCACAGGGTTACCGTAAAACCGAAGGAATGAAAGAACGGCAACACCCCGAGCATGCAATCCGTGCGGCCTAGCATGAACGTCTGTCCGAGTTGCTCGATGTTGGAGACGATGTTGTAGTGCGTCAGCATTACGCCTTTCGGTTCGCCGGTGGTACCGCTTGAGAAAATCACGGCAGCGAGATCGTCGATGGTCCTTGAGGCGCCGTCTCCGAGAGCTCGCTCAAGCCTCCCACTTGGCAGGAACCATAAGAGCAGCGCGCGGAGTTTTTCGCCGAGTTGCGGCTTCGCGGCCATTTCTTCGAGGAGGATGGCCCTGCCGGGAACGTTCAACGGGATGCGATCGAGCAGAGCCTTCGTGGTAATGACGCTCTGGAGGTTGCACTGCGCCGCGCAGGATGCCAGCGTTTCGTCCGGAAGCGTGTAATTCAGATTCACGGGAATTTTTCCCGCGAGCATGGCCGCGAAGTTTACAAGCGCGCCGGGAACCGATGGCGGAAGCAAAATACCGACCATTTCCTGCCCGGCGCATACGGAGCGCAGACGGTTCGCCAGGAAGATGGCACTGAGCAGCACGCCGCCTCGCTTCATTCTGGGACGGCGCTTATCGCCCATGGCAAAGCGGAAAGGATCGCGATGCGCCGCGCGGATCAGAGAGCGGTGCAGCGTATGCATGCCTCTCTTGCGATGGCGATAGGCTTCGATCTGCAACTGTTGCACCGCTTCGCGCACCGAGAATGGCGTGGCATTGGGCGGCAGGGGCTTTCCGAAGCTGACCGTGACGGGGTAGAAAATCGACCGGGGAATCTTCCAAAGGAAGCGGCCGCGCTCAAAACTGAAGATGCTGCCCCACACGCCATCGAGATTCACGGGCACGATCGGCGCGTCAATGCCCTTCATGATGCGCTCCATGCCGCGGCGAAAAGGGAGCAACTGGCCGATGCGCGTGATCTGTCCCTCGGCGAAAATGCAGACCACTTCGCCGGACCGGATGGCGTCGCCGGCCGTTCGCAGCGACTGGAGCATTTCGCGCGGGCGCTGCTCGGATGAAATGGGTATTGCACGGATCATCCTGGCGAATGGATTGATGAACGGCAGATCGTAGATGCCCTTGTACATAAGAAAGCGGATGTGGCGGTCAGTCGATGCAATCAATAGCAGGGCATCAACAAAGGACATGTGATTCGCGACGAAGAGCGCTCCGCCCGACTCCGGGATGTTGTCCCGCCCCTCGACGCGGATGCGATACGCCGAATGCGTGAACATCCAGAGCACGAGGCGCAGCAGCGAATCCGGCAACAGATAGACGGAGTACGAGGTCATAATCAGCGTGAGCAGCGCGCCATCGAGGAAAATGCCGGCAGAAGTTTGGTGCAGAATGCTCGAACAAAAATAATAGGCCCCCGCCGCGGCGAAAACACCGACAAACGACAACAGGTTAGCGGCAGCGATCACGCCGCCTTTATGTTCCGGGCGCGGGCGGTGTTGTATGAGCGCGCCCAGCGGGACCGCGAAGAAGCCGCCGAAAAAGCCGAGAAGCGCGAGATATGTGCCGGCGGTGAACAGAGTGTGGACCGGGCCATAGAGCAGGGCACCGAAGACGGTCATGCCCACGGCCCCAAGCGGAATCAATCCGTATTCGATTTTCCCGCCGGAGAGATAGCCAGCCGCAAAACTGCCAATGCCGATTCCCACGCCAACTGCCGCCTGCAAATAGCTGATATGCGTATCGTCGGCGCGCAGGATATCGTGCCCGTAAATCACGATAGTGAATTGCAGAAGGGCCGCGAGAAACCAGAGATAGGTGTTCCCAAGGACAGCCCATGACAGCACCCTATCGGCGCGGACGTTCTTCAGTTGTGCGCCGAAATCGCCGAGCGGATTCCACTGGAAAGCCCTCCGAGGATCTGCCGCGGTGACGCGCGAGATTCCCAGGCTCGTTGCAAAGCCGAGGCAGGTGAAGCCCAAGAGGATGAATCCGGCGACGGTTTCGTGTCCGCGGTAATGCTCCACCAGAATGCCGGCGGCCATCGTTGCGCCAATCGACGCCACGAATGTGCCGAGCTCGATGATTCCGTTGCCCCACGAAAGGCCGCTTTCCGGCAGGATTTCCGGGAGCAGGCCGTATTTCGAGGGGCCGAAGATCGCCGCCTCCGTGCTGATGAGGAACACGCCAGCGCATTCCATCGATACGTTGCGCATCGCCAGAGAGGCGATGAAAAAGCCCATTACGGCGAATTCGAAGAGCTTGGTACCGATGGTCACACTGCGCTTGCTGTAGCGGTCCGCGAAGTAGCCCCCCGCCATGGAGAAGAAAATGAAGGGAAGCGCGAACATGGCACCGACCACCAGCACGAGAGCGTCGCGCTGCTTTTGTGGAAAGTTTATCGCCACGACGATGTAAATGACCAGGAACTTGAGCGCGTTGTCGTTGAATGCCGTCTGGAACTGCGTGGCGATCAGGCTCCAGAATCCGCGCTGCCAATCGGGTATGCCGTTTAACCTCGGTCGTGTGGTGTCGGGGGCACCTGGCGCGACGTGCGAGATAGAAGATGTCTCAGACATGCCGGGGCTCGCGGAGTGAATGGGAGCACATCATAGTGTCACGCTGCTTCAAAATCCCTGCGAGTTTACCGTAGATTTTGAGCTTTGTAGCGTGGTCTGGCCGATGATATGCGGGAGCTACGTGATAACGCGGAGAGAAGCTTTTGCGGATCGGGTATCCGCACTTGACGCTACGGAATCGTTTAGCGGAGGCAGTGGAGTCCCTCGTCGTGGATACTTCGTGGCGATGTAATCGTTCACCAACGACTGAAACGCCACCGACAACTCGTCGTAAGTGCCCTCGAGTGTCGTGAACTTCTGGCCGTCGATGTATACGGGACACCGGGGTGACTCGCCTGTGCCCGGCAAACTGATGCCAATGTTCGCCGCCTTCGATTCACCGGGGCCATTGACGATACAGCCCATGACCGCGAGCGTCAGTTCCTCCACACCCTCGTAATGGCGCTTCCATTCCGGCATTTTATTGCGGATATAGCCTTGAATGCTTTCCGCCAGCTCCTGAAAAGTGGTGCTCGTGGTGCGCCCACAGCCGGGGCACGCCGTCACGCTGGGTGCGAAAGTACGCAAGCCAAGGGATTGCAGGAGCTCGCAGGCTGCATATACCTCGTCGCGACGGTCGCCGCCGGGACGAGGCGTAAGCGACACGCGAACAGTGTCGCCGATCCCTTCCCCGAGCAAAATGCCCATAGACGCCGCCGACCAAACCAGGCCTTTCGCCCCCATGCCCGCTTCGGTCAGCCCAAGATGCAGCGGCTGATCGGTCTTGCGCGCGAGATCCCGATAGATGTCGATTAGATCGCGAGGCCGCGAAACCTTGCAGGAAATAATGATCTGGTCTTTGTGAAGACCGGATTCCAGCGCCAGCTCTGTCGACTCAAGAGCGGAAAGCACCATGCATTCGTTGATAATTTCTTCCGACGTTTTGCCCCGGTCCTGGTCGGTATTCTCCTGCATTTTTCGCATGACGAGTTCCTGGTTGAGGGACCCGCCATTCACGCCGATGCGAACCGGCTTGCCATTGTCTCGCGCCACTTTGCAGATTGTGGCGAACTGCTCATCGCGCCGTTGTCCGTGACCCACATTGCCCGGATTGATGCGGTATTTATCGAGAGAGCGGGCGCAATCGGGATATTTTGTGAGCAGCACGTGGCCGTTATAATGAAAGTCACCGATGATGGGGACGTCGCAACCGGCATCGAGCAGGCGCTTTTTGATGTCGGGCACCGCAGCCGCGGCTTCCGGCATGTTTACTGTCACGCGGACAAGCTCCGAACCGGCTCGTGCAAGCTCGAGGCATTGCTGCGTAGTTGCGCCGATGTCGGCCGTGTCGGTGTTCGTCATGGACTGCACGACCACGGGCGCGCCTCCGCCCACTTGCACCTTCCCAACCCTCACGCCCACTGTCTCGTGCCGCTTCCGTGTCATGGAAGATCCATTGTAGCGAATAGAAGCGCCTGGGCGCTAGTCAGTCGATTCCGGGCAAATTGATGGCGGCGTTGCTCAACGTCAGAATTACGGCCTTAGGCAGGGAACGAGTGAGTGGAGCGGCTGGTGTACGAAGTTGAATGCCGAGACGCAGATGGAACTAGTATTCCACGCGCCTAGGGGAGGCGGCGGGGACAGTTTTTCCGTTTCGTGGAAGAGCAATAACGACAGCCATTTTACGGATCATGGCCAGTACCAGTCTCTTATCGTCGTCGGACAAGGTCGTGGAATACTTCTTGATCTCGGCCAAAAACCGAATCTCTTCTTCAGAGAGCTCGCCAAGCATTTTACGAGTCTCGCGGTCCTGGGGAGTGTCCGTGCCGGGAAAGAAATCCGCCAGACTGATTTCCATCGCTTCGGCAATTTTCGCCAGTGTCTCAAGCGAAGGAACGGTGTGGCCATTCTCGACGCGCGAGAGATAGCAGCGCAGCAGGCCGGTACGTCGCTCAATATCGCCTTGCGAAAGCCCGCGGTCGCTTCGGTAAGACCGGATGACCTCGCCTATATTTACTTTGGGTTTTTCTTTGGGCACTGCATCATTTCCAACAACAGGCGTTATCTTACGAGTTACCTCTGCGTCTGCGCAAGGGTATTCCTGCGGCCACTTGTTACCGATAGGGCACAATCATCTGCGCCTGCTTATCAGCACGCCGGGTCCGCTAGATTGCGCCTGATCTCGTGCCCCAAATTGAATTCGAGAATCATCTTGGTTGTAATACTCGTGTCTCCTTCGTGCGACGCCCAATGCTCCCTCAATCACCCACGATGCTATCATGCCGCAGATGCTGACTTGGTGAGGCGTCTCTTGTGCGATCAGATTGTCAATCACTACCCGTTTCAATGGGATTATTACGATCGCTGCGCGGGTTGCATTTTAGATTGGGAACCGGGCTTGCTTTCCAGGGGACCGATCGCCAATGACTTACCAGCGCGCTTATCGGCATACATGGCCTTGTCGGCCCGATCAAGTAATTCCTGGGAGGTTTCGCCGGGTTTGTAATCGGTCCAGCCGCGGGAAAATCCGCAGGGGATTTTCTGCCCGTTATAATTGACTTCAAGCCCCTCCACACGGTTGAGCACGTGCCGCACTTCGTCGGAGCGGCATTCCGGCAGAAGGACCATGAATTCGTCGCCCCCTAGACGCACGGCCAGGTCTGAACCGCGGATCGCTCTTTGCAGGCGTTCGGCGAAGCTTTTCAAAACCAGATCCCCGGCTGCATGGCCGTGGTGATCGTTGATCTGCTTCAGGCCGTCCAAATCGAGCAGCAACACAGTCAGAGGGCGCTCATGACGCACCGCACGGCTTATCTCCTCCGCAAGGCGTTGCTCGCCAGAGCGGCGGTTGCAGAGCCCCGTGAGCTGGTCGAGCGCCGCGAGCTTATAGACCTCGGCGGTGAGGTTTTCCACCTTCGCGAGCGACGCTATCTGGTCGGAGATTTGGTTCCGCATGCGGATGATCATCGTTTGCTGATAAACGAGGTACACGCTGAAGAGGAGCACGATTCCAACCAGGGACCGTACGGCTTGATTGAGGTAGAACGAGTAGTTTGAATCGTCGTTTCGCAAAATGGCCGGGAAGGCGAACGATGCGACGGCGAGGGTCAGCAGAATCAGAATGAGCACAGTGGACGACCAAAGCCACCACTGCCGGTGATCTAGCTTTCGCAGGTGTTCCCGGAATACCTGTGGTTCAATTTTTGCGCCGCCGGACGAAGGATCTGACGCCGAATCAGTCATGGTTTACCCAGACACCCCACTGAACATACTGAATACAGCAGGGCGGTTGTAATCTCTACTCGTATATTCCACATGGTTTCCAAGTTGGTTATCCAGACGGAAGGTAACCATGCCGCTTGTGGTAACTTACGAGAAACGCTGCCCCTTGTTTTGTGAACCCAAGTCACTCTCAACTTCACGCTTGAGCGGGACGAAACGTAATTTGGCCCAGGCGTAGGGGTAAGCTTTTAAATTTGCTTCGTGGTACGAGCAAGAAAGCTTACTCCGGAGCAGCACCCCAGTTGCTCTCTACCTTTTGCACACCCGAGGTCCCCCAAAATCCATTTCGAGGAGAAAAAACATGAAATCTAGATCGTCCGCTTGGATTCTGACAATAGCAGCTGCAGGATTTGCATTTTTAGTGAGTGGTCCGGTTCCACATTCTACGGCAGTAGCGCAGGTGGGGACGCGGCCGCCAGAGAGCACAGCAGTGGCATGATGGTTCTTCTTCGGGTCGGCTGAGAAGCCACGTCTATTTGTTGGAAAGGCAACGGGGGATTCTTATCCCCGTTGCCCTGTTGTTTTGTGTTAGCATTACTCGCAATTGAGTGGCTATTAGGGCAGATTGGTTTGTGCGAGGGGTATGCCTAGGCGACTCAAAAAGTGTCGGCTCAGAACGAACATTCATGCTGACTGCGATAATCTGGCGCGCCGGAATACTTCTAGAGGCGATCGTTCTATATCGAGGTTTTCGGAGTCGACTTTTTTCGAAATACCCGCTTTTCTACCTATATATTGCCAGCGTTCTTCTAGCCGATAGTTCACTGTACGTTGTGCGCCTGATGAACCCCTCGGTGTACCCAAAGTGGAATGTAGCAATGGCGCTCTTGAGCCTAATGCTTGGGTATGGCATTGTCTTGGAAATCTTCAGGCACGTCCTAACTCCATATCCCGGAGTCGAAAAGCTAGCAACGTTCGGCGGACTGATAATTGCCGGTATCATCGTTACCTTCTCCACCATTTATCCCCTTGTGGCACCGGCGGCGTCCGGGGCGTTCTCAATAGTCCAACTCGAAAGGGATTTCTGGGCTGTCCAAGCGGTCTTTCTTTTTGGAATCCTAGCGTTGATCTCCCATTACGGGATTTCGATTGGACGGAATTTAAAGGGGATGATCTTTGGGTACTGCTTGTGTCTCGCAACTACACTTATGGCCTTGGCGTTACGCTCTTATATCGGTACGTCTTTTCGTGCCACCAGGAATTTTGTTGAAACGTTCTCATATCTAGCCTCTCTTTCGATTTGGGTGATCGCGCTATGGTCGGATTATCCAAGTCCAGTTGCAAAGCCTAGCTCTCCTCTCGATGCGGATTATGAGTCCCTGGTGCTCCGCACGCGAAGTATGGTGGGAGTCATGCGCTCATATCTCACCAAGACGGTCCGGCCATGATTTCGACCGCTTTACTACGGGAGTTGGCACGGTTCATGCTGCCGCCGGTTTACGGTCTTGGATCTCTAATGGCCCTGGCAACGTGGTGGAGCGCCATGCTCTTGGAGTCATTATTGTTGTTGCGGGCCCTCCAGAACGGACTTTTATCAAAGTGCCTTTTCTTTTACACGTACGTAGCGGCTGTATGGCTTTCAGACGTTTTGCTCTACGGCGTATACCGACTCAGCTCCACATCGTATTCAAAATGGAACCAGCCACTGAGTTTGTTCGACTTAGTCCTCGCGATGGGCATTACCTTGGAAGTTCTCGAACACTCTATTCCTGAGGTTTGGGGTACTGAAGGTGTCGGCAAAGTGGGGAGCATAGGGCGGCGAATTGTCTGGGGAACGATATTCTGTCAATTCGTTATCTGCGGATTGATGGTCACCGGGGTGTGGAGAATTCGGCTTACGAATATCGAGATCGAACGAGATATGGTTGCGATCCAGGCCCTCTTTCTTCTCGTTTTCCTGGAAGTAGTCTTTTATTATGCAATCCCTCTTAGCGGGAACCTGACAGGGATAATCCTGGGATATGGTTTGTGCCTCTCAGCGAGTTTGGTGATTCTCACGCTTCGTATTTATATCGGGCCCGCTTTTAACGCAACATGGGAATTCGCACAGCCATTTTCCTACCTGCTTTCCCTCGGTATTTGGCTATTTACGCTGTGGAACGCCGATGCGGACCCTCTTCTTCTCCGCCCCCCAGACATATTGGAACAGTGTTCTGAATCGTTCGCATCGAGAACGAGGATGTGGATGAGGGCCATTTTTGCATTCCCGGCATCGGTGGTGCGGCCGTGATCCAGCTGGTTTTCTTTCTTCTGGTTGGCGCGCTGCTATTTGTATCGCTTTTTTTTCTTGTGCGCCGAAGCTCGCGCGCAGAAGGGAGCGCCGAGCTTTTATTCGAAGCTCGCCAATCATTGAATACACTGCAGTTTGGGCTCTTGCCAGCCCAAATTGTGGAGCGGATTTTTGCCAAGGATGATTTCGCCTACGTTCTAACCGGAAGCCCTCGGCCCGTTCACGAGCTTTTCCTTAAGGA
>DATLST010000047.1:0-23428 GCA_035534055.1 Candidatus Acidiferrales bacterium
AAGCCTTCGGTTTCTAAGGCCTCCCAAATGTCTTTAAGACTTTGCCCAGAGTTCACCGCCGCTTCTATTCCGGGAAGAAGAGACCGAATGAGAGCAGCTTTTCTCTTCGGGGGAGCGGCGGCTAGATGTTCTAAACAGCGGCGGTAATTGTTTTGCGTTGACATGTTTTGTATGCCTGCTGTATATATAGCACCATGAAGGACGGATGTAAAGCACGAAAGAATCCGAAGTCACCAGAGACCCACAAATGCCTTCAGTAGTCATCATTTGCCCACAGACGGAAGCACTTCTGAACGTGGTCCAACATTTGTCATCACTATTCAACATTCTTCAGCGGCACTAGGAGCAGCGTGCATGAAATGCAGGCGGATTATCGGCGAAGGACACAGGTATTGGAACATAAAGGGTTGGGGCCAGTTCGTGGTGTTTGTCCGCGTTAACTGCTTATTGTTCAGACTGTTTCGAGGGGGCCATTTCGAGCGGCATGTGGCACCACTTAGGCACCACTCTCGAAAGGGGATGTTTTGTGAGTAAGAAATCCATTTCTCGTAACTTTCGATACCCTTCCGCCGAACTGCGGGAACAAGTTCGCGCCGCTGTCAGAGAACGCGGCTTCCGTTCCGAGCAAGCCTTCCTTATTGCAGCTTGCGAGCACGAAATTCGCCAGGGCGCTAACACCGAAGCTACGACGCAGTTTGAGGCGCGCGTGGCAGCCACGCTCACGAACCTGGCGAAGCAGGTGCAGGGGCTTCAGACGCTCGCGCACGCGCAGGTCGCTCTAACCGACGTGTTCCTGAAATACGTCATCACGTGCGTAGTCGAGCCCCCAGAAGATGCGCTTCCCGCCGCTCGCGTTCGCGCTAGGTTGCGTTATGAAAAGCTGGTGCGTGCTGCCGCGGAAGGGATCTCCAACAAGAACAGAGACACTCTCAAGGGAATGGTGTCCGATGAATGACGAACCCCTAATTCGATTGCGACCGAGAAAATCAAAGCACGGTCCAAACGAAAATCCACGCAAGTACACAGGCGTTCTCAGATCGATGCTTCGTCTCGTACAGATGTCGAAGCGAGGACAAAAATCACAAGGCACACCCAGGGCAGGAGGCGGCCGGGCGCCCCTCACGTTCAATCAGCGCGTTGCCGTCCGCGTCAGCTACTCCGCGAATAAGAATCCAGGCCAGTGGAAGGCACACGGAAGATACCTGGCCCGCGAGAGCGCGACGCAGGGTGGAAGGGCGGCCGAGGCGGGATTCAACGCTACCGAGCAGAACTTAGACATCTCAACAGCACTCGACAATTGGCAGGGTGCGGGTGACGAGCGGCTCTTCAAAATCATCGTATCTCCTGAGTTTGCGGACCGCTTGAATCTCCAGCAGCACACTCGCGAGTTGATGCTACGGATGGAACGCGACCTAGCTACTCAACTCGAATGGGTCGCTGCCATTCATCACAACACCGAGCATCCCCACGTTCACATCGCTGTTCGAGGGGTGGACGACAAAGGACTTCCGCTTCGCTTGCCAAGGGAATACATTCGCGCAGGCATGCGTGAGCGGGCCGAAGAGATTGCAACCGAAGCCCTGGGCTATCGCTCCCCGGCAGATGCGCAGGAGGCGCAGCGCCGCGAAACGATTCAAAACCGCTACACACCTCTCGACCGCATCCTGCAACGCAGCAACGACGGCTCCTCTTCCCACTTTGCGGTGACTGCCAATCCAAACAACGCGGCGCTGTCTGAATCTTCCCAGCAACTCCAAAAACACTTTGCCGCGCGACTCATGCACCTTCAAACAATGGGCCTCGCGCATCTCGTCGCGCCGCACGAGTGGAGCGTGCAGGCGGATTTTGAATCGGTGCTCCGCACCCTGCAACAGAGTGGAGACCGCCAAAAGATGCTCGCGGCGCACGGCGCACTGGTTTCCGACAAGCGGCTTCCGCTCCAGGTTACGACTCTCCGCCAGCTCCAGAGTGTAGCCGGCCGCGTCCTTCTACACACCGAAGATGAACAAACGGGGAAACGCTACATGCTGGTCGAAGGCACGGATGGGAAAGTGCATTTGATCTATCACACGGGTGCGATCGAGGAGGCCCGCAGCGAAGGGAAGCTCGCGGTGGGCAGTTTCATTCGCATCGATAAACGGTTCGTCAAAAAGAAACCCGTCTTGCACGTGGATGATCTCGGAGATGCGAAGGCACTCCTCCAAAATTCTTCATACTTCCACAAAGAATCAGAGATCTTAATTCGCCGGGGAATTCATGATGTCCAGCCCGTGTGGGGTGGATGGCTCGGGCAATACCAAACGGAGTTGCAAACTGAACTACGAAACCTTGACAGACGCAGGCGGGAGAGCTCCGGGCGTGGCGGACGCACCATGTAATATGTGGCAGTCGTCCAAGGTCCGGGATCGGGGTTTACGGGGCTATCGCTGGCCATTCTGCTCGTTGCCGGGCCCGTGCGTTCTAAACGGCCAAATGTGAACAAGGCGCCCTTCGCGAATCTTGAATCTTTTGGGCGGCAATGCCTATCAACACATTGGGGTTTTTCAAGAAAAGCAACTGGCAGGCGGAGAGCGCTGCCATTCGCGTGGTTACTTCTCGCGAGAGAAGAAGCTCTTCGTTGTTATTTCTTATTTGGACGGGCACTTCTGCTTCATGTGGTAACGTCAGTTCCCATCGCAAGAAGGAGAGTGAGCTATGTCAGCAAAGATTTCGCGCCGGGACGCCAGCAAACTTCTGGCAACGCTGCCGGCGGTTGCCACCGTTTCGTCGCTGATTAACGGACAGGCGTGGGCGAGCGCTGAGATCAGCGCTGCTGATCCGCACCCTCGGCGGCGCGTCAAGGTGCTCGATACAGAGATCGAGTACGTCGACACCGGGCGCGGCGATCCGATCGTTTTTCTCCACGGCAATCCAACCTACTCGTATCAGTGGCGAAACATCATTCCGTACGTATCCAAGCTCGGTCGGTGCCTGGCGCCCGACCTAGTTGGCATGGGCCGCTCGGGAACGTCGCCGACTCACTCCTACCGGTTCGTTGATCAGGCACGCTATCTCGATGGGTGGTTTGACACCTTAGGGCTCACAAAAAACGTGGTCCTGGTCGTGCACGATTGGGGCGCAGCGCTCGGATTTTATCGCGCGTCGCGCTTCCCGTACCATATTCAAGGGGCTGCCTATTTCGAGGCGGTGGTCGCGGAGCGACATTGGGCGGGGATGGATGCTAATTCGCCGTTTCGCGCGTTACGCTCGGAGCGGGGAGAACAAATGGTGCTCGACGAGAATTTCTTTGTTGAGGTCGTATTGCCGAGCGGAATAATTCGCAAATTGAGCAAAGAAGAAATGGACGCCTACAGGGCCCCGTATCAGGATCGCGAGAAGCGGCTGCCAACGCTAGTGTGGCCGCGCGAAATTCCGATTGATGGCGAGCCTGCTGATGTCGTCCCGCTCGTTCAGGAGTTCGCGAAGTTTATGGCTGCAAGCACGATGCCCAAGCTCCTAATTCTTGGTGAACCTGGGACAATCTTTGCCGGCAACGCCAAAGAATTTCCACGATCGTGGCGGAATCAGCGAGAAACCACGGTCAAAGGCCGGCATCACTTGCAGGAAGACTCTCCGGTCGAAATTGGAAACGCACTCGCGGCATTCGTGAAGAGCGTCCGCTCGTAATAATCAAAATTGGCATCCATTTCGTGAACTGCTGTGAACCTGCAAGAAACGCCTTTCATATTCGGTCTGATCTTAGGTTCATCGGACCGACTGAGAAGTATGCCCCTCGATCCACGCGGCGCACGCTTTCACAATTCCCCGGCATTGCTGCTGGAAAAGTCGGCCGTCCACACTAATGTCACTCACATGGTCCGTCTTTTCCAGCGGCGGCTTCCTGAGTTTTCTCTTGCGGGGAATGCTTGCCTGCGGACCATCCTGAATCAGAAAGAGTGCATTGGGCAAAGTTCAGGGGCGACGATTCGAGTTCAGTAGCCAAGGTATCGTTCCACCGATTCAAGAACCCGAAATATGCAGTTACTGCCACGAGCTCAACGATCTCCTCATCGCTATAACACTTTCGCAGCGTCGCAAAGTCTTCATCTGTTACTGCATTTGGCACAGCCGCAGCGCGTTGGGCAAAGCGCAACGCGGCACGCTCGGCCTCGCTGAAGAAAGGACTCGTCTCGTATTGCCCAACAGCAGCGATCTTCTGATCCTCGACATTCGCGTTGTGTGCACTTTCTCCCGTGTGCGCAACACAGTACTGACAACCTGCCGACTTACTCGCCATGTGCGCGACAAGCGTTCGGAGTTGTCGCGGCGTCTTGTTAGCCGGATCGTGCACGGCTTGCCCCAACTGTGTGAAGGCCTGGAGAAGTTTAGGCTTGTAAGCCATGATCAGCTGCGAGTTCGGGACGAAACCCATTCGTTCTTCGGAAGCAGAGAGGAACGGTTCAAGTTCGGGGATATCCTGGCGCTTAAGCGGCTTAATGCGCGACATCGCTTTCCTCCATTTCCTGAATCTGGATACCCGTTTCGATTTTTCAGTAGGCGCTACGAATAGAAAACATAGATTACTTGCAATTTGATCGGCCTCTAAATTCAATGCCGAATCATTTCGAAGACCCAACTCGTGGAGCAGACAGGCACGGGCGATCTGCAAATGAACAAAACACGCAGCAATCCCCCGGCTTTGGTTTAAGAATCGCTCTGCATGCTTTGCATTCATAGAAAAACAGACAGCGGTCATTCGGAATCGTCTCGGTTTCGACGTGGCTACAATTTGGGCATGTAAGTCTGGCTGTCAGTATATCTGTCTTCAATTAAGCTACCCCCTGAAATCTGCCAACCGGTCCTAATCACATGCGCGCACTTCCTCAATGTGCGGCAGCGGCATAAATCTCTGTATCCGGGTGGAACTCGGCCCAGGCGAACCAAGACCCGGGTTGCGGAATAACGCGCTCTAGTTTTTGGCCTTTAAGTTTCCCCTCAACGCACTCGCCGTAGGTATTCCATTTCGAGCTAGTTTCGTTGTCGAGCATCGATCCCGCGCCCGCCGCATGAAACGTCAAGGTGCGACCGCCAACCACGGGCGAGAACGCCGTTGTCGTATCGCTTGCCGCGGCGTAGACCACCAGAACCGGTCTCGAACCCACCTTGTCGTTTACTACGAGTTCCTTGCGGAGGGCTGAGACGGGGTAAGCTTTGTGTGCCTCGCGAATCTCGATTCCAATCACTTGCTCATAATTCGGCAGTCGCGCGTCTTGCTCCCGGATCATCTCCCGAGTTGGTTTTTGATTACTGCCGTACGCGATGCTCGATAGTCTCTTGGTCATGAAATCGTACCCGGCCTGGTAGGCGGGTTCTGGAACCAAAACGAGAGTATCCGGATGTTGCCCACGCCATTCTCCCCAGGTCGTGTACAGGAATGGAATCATGGTCAGGCGCTTCCCTTTCATCTGCCCCTCAAAGCAGTCGCCGCCAATCTGTTGCCAATTGCTTTTTGTTTCCAGATCGTGCATGTAGAAGTTATTGCCTCTGTTTCCAGCCCATTCGAACGTCAGCTTCTTGCCGTCCACTTCGCTGCTGTAAACGAGGGGAGTATTGCAGAGCGAGCACCATCCAGCGATGATCGGTGCTTTTCCCAAAGTGTCCTGTACAACGTGGTGAAAGGCCAAGACTCCCGGCTCGTATGCTTTGGAAACCCCATTTTCGCTGACGCCAATAACGCGATCATCGGCCTTGAGAAAGTCCGCCTTCGCTGCCGGAACGAAACGAGGTTCACGGAGCGGAACAATGGGAATGGGGAGACGGCTTGTCTGCTGAGGCTGCTGTGCGACAAGTGGGGCTGCTATTGCCAAAACCAAGCCGATGATTCGAAGCCACGTTCGATCACTCATGTCAATGCCTCCAGTTGTTCTATAGGCCTCGGGTATCCGATCGTCCTAATTTTCTTTAACCAAAACTTCCGATTCAACTTCCTGCTGCTAGTTGCCATTTGTCCTATCTGCCCGTCCGGTATGAACCATCCGCTCAAAAGACATGATTCTTAGTGAGCCCGCGACGGCGGACTAGAGCAGACCCTCGATGGCCTTGGCCAAGTCGTCGTGGTCCACAAGCCCTGTGATCGTCTTGATCTTCCGGCCGTCGCGAGAAATCAGCATACTCGTGGGCAACCCCAAAATCCCGCCAAACTTGGCAGCAATCGCATCATTGCCGAGCAGGATCGGATAATTCATCGCCTGCTTTTGGCCGTCCAAGTCGAACCGTGACTTTTCCAGAAACGGTGCGACCGCCTTCTTGCCTTCTTCATCCATCGAAACGCCCAGGATCGTGAAACCGCGCGGGCCATATTTCGTCTGAAATTCCATCATCCAGGGGATTTCGATCTGACAGGGCTCACACCACGTCGCCCAGAAATTCACGAGTACAACCTTGCCTTTATAATCCGTCAATGTGACGTCGTGATCCTGCAAATCCTTGATGGGAATGCTTTCCATCGAGGAAGCGCCAACCGATTCAGCGGTTTTCGTTTCTTGATTTCGGGCTGCCGGGAATTTCTTGTCCGCCCAAAACAGCAGTGCCAGCAAGCAGGCCAAACCGATCCCGATGAGAATTGCCTTCTTCATTCTGGAGACTCCCTTACAGCGCAAAACGATTTAGAAAACCCAATTTTCCCGAAAGCCAGGTTAGCCGATTCAAAAATATCAGTCCGCCGACAAACAGCAGAAGGACTCCGCTCAAGACTTCAACGGTGTGGAGATGACGCCGGAAGCGCTGGTAAAATTTCAGAAAGCGGTTGATGCCGGCGGCAGTGAGCAAAAACGGAATCGCAAGTCCCAACGAGTACACTGCAAGCAGCAAGACACCGCGCAAAATAGTTTCGCTATTTGCAGCAAGGACAAGGACGGCGGCGAGAATCGGACCGATACACGGCGTCCAGCCGAAGGCGAAGGCAAACCCCAGCAGGAAGCCGCTGGTAACACCGGAGAGTGCGCCTTTCTTCTTAACTTGTTCTTGCGTTTGGCTACCGAGATCGTGAAAACGAATATCTCGGTTCAGCCATCGCGTCATGGACGGCCCCGCAAGAAATATTAGGGCAACGGAGAGCAATTGGACGGAGCCGAAAAGCCTCGCAGGCCCGAAGGTTTCCGTACCCAGGCGCCGCCAGGCGACTAGGGATGCAAGCGCCATGGTCCCTCCGATCCAAAGACCCTTGTCCACCGGGATTTTGACTAGCCAGCCGACTAAGTGAAGCCCGAACAGCACGATGACCGCCCCGGCGACCGGCCCCATGAGGGCTTTATTTCGCAGCAGGAACTGCCCTACGACACTGGCGGATGCGCCGAAACTGATAAATACAATCGAAAATCCAGCAACGAACGCGAGCGAGGAGGCAAACAAGCTGTTCCGGGCCGGTTGGCCGGAGCGAAGTTGCTCCACCCCGACTCCCGAGAGCATCGAAACATATCCGGGCACCAGAGGTAGAACGCACGGGGACAGAAACGAAATGAGCCCTGCAAAAAGTGCATAGAATATAGAAACTTGCATTCAATTCTCCATTGAGTGGTGATGGTGTAGCGTTTGTATAACCGTTCAAACTGATGCCTTGTCTACTTGTGCCGAATCTCCTCGGGCGCACGGAGTGTGTTCAGGGGCATCACAGTAAGTTGCCAGGAAACAGGAACGCTTGTCGGCGGATAACAGATCTTGCTGTCGCACGCTTGGTATCGCAGATTGCCGCTTAGCGTCAGAGGGGTGCCGGACGCCGGCCCAGACGCTACCGCCTGCGAGAAATCTTTGTCGAATGTGACCGTGATGTCCTGCGTGACCCTGAACCTGCCCTCAAACACCGGCACCTTTTCACCGATGGCTGGCAGGAGCAGAGTCTTCGATTGAGGATAGCTCGCAGCGTGGAGTATCACCTGCGGTAACGCGCTTAGCTCCAGAGCAACCGGTTTGTATCCCTGCACTCCCGGCGCGTACACATGAAGGTCCTTTGGCAGCGAGAGTTCGGCAATAAGGGTAACTCGGTTGCCGGGCGAGACGATCTCATCCGTTTGCGTCAATTTCAATTGCAGGTGGGGCGCTGGAACATCCTTCACCGCCGCCGTGGCCAGTTCAGGAAAAATCTTTGTGAGCACGCTATTACCCGTATAGCGGGTATGGTAGTCCTCTTCAAAAAACGTCTCCTGAACGCGGCCATCAGGACTCACATAAACATAGCCAGGGTACGACATCCCTTTGGTAAACCCCGCTGCAGTCGCATTCAGGACACCAAACCGCTCGATGATTTCCGATTTGGGGTCGGCAAGAAGTGGGTAAGTGATGGAGTAGCGCTCGGTGAAAAATTTTAGAATTTCCGGAGTGTCGTAGCTGACGCCAACCAGCCCGATTCCTTTCTCCTTGAAGTGCGGTGTTGCGCGCTGCAGAGACAGGAGCTGGCCCTTGCAATAGGGGCACCAATCGGCAGAGCGGTAAAAAAGGATCACGAGGCCATTGGGCCCTTTGAGATTTTCAAAATCGCGATCCTGGCCGAATTGATCCGTGCCGCTCAACAACGGGATCTTTTCTCCTACCTTCAAGATCGAATTAGACTCTGCTTTGTACTGAGCACGCGCAGTGCCTACAGAAAGCACACCGACCGCAAAGGTCAGCAAGGACACACCCCCAAGCACCCAACTTATCGAGGATCTCATTCGTGCTCTCCTTTTTCGCAGTCAGTTACAACCAAACAAAGCTTGGATCGTTTTTTCCAATTTGGATTTGATCTAGTTCTTTAAAAGAGCGTCGGCGACCGCCTTCATATCTGGTCCGACAATGTCGGGCTTAGGTCCCAATGGGAACAATGCAATGCCATTTCTTGCAACGAACGCCGCTTGCCATCCCGCTTTCATTGCGCCGAAAACGTCCCATGCATGCGCGGCGATAAGTCGGAGCTCGGTCGGCTTAACACCCAGGTGAGCGGCTGCACTCCGATAAACTTCAAGGTCAGGTTTGAACCGGTGCACGGAGTCCACGGAAATTGACTCTTCGAAGTACTGGGTAAGGCCTGCATTTTGGAGCTGGGCCTTTACGGCTGTAGAGCTGGAGTTCGTCAATGTCACCATGCGGAATCCAGCTGCTTGCAGACGCTTCAGGTTTTCAGGCACATCGGGGTGAGCAGGCAATAGGAGCATACCTTGCAGAATGCGCGCCTTGTCGTCTGGAGACAATCGAACCCCTTTGGTGCTGGCGAGCATTTCGAGAACCGCACCTCCCACCGACCCGAAATCGGAATATGCATTGGCCACGGTCACGACCAAGGAATATTGCAGTAGAAGTGAAAACCACTCGTCCAATGCCCTGGCATCACCGAACACGCGCGTGAACTGCGGACGGAGTGCGCCCAAATCCAACAAGGTTTGATTCACATCGAAGACGAGCACTCTCGGTCTCGATTGACTACTATCCCTGTTCTGCTGTGGCACGACGGCGCTAGCAGAGAATGGGGGACCCTCATTTCGCGCCCCCACCTTGTCGAAGACATTAAGACGATCACCAATGAGGAGGGGTCCAAGGGAAGACGCTCCCAGTACAAACTCTCTCCTCCCAAAGAACAAACCCATCTCTTCCTCCTCGGTATGATTAGTCAGTGCTTGTTACCCGTATTTGTCACGCGCTATCAAAGTAACGCTGGCGAAAATGTTACGCGATGGCTGCGTGTTCTATTTTCTCAGGATGGGCGTGTCCTCCAATCCATCCGAGAAGCGCGCCGTAGACAACGTGCCCGATAAGCATGGCCGCGGCAGTCATCATTCCACCATTCGCCGTTCCAAAAAGCCCTCCGCCCATCATAGGCATCACCGCGAGTCCCGCCACCAGCCAAAGTGCCACACCCCAAAGGATTCCTTTTATGACGGGCGCGCCGGGGAGCCTGGAGAACAGGAGATAAGCGTAGATCAACGGGAAAATGATCAATCCGTTTGCCAAATGCATCATCATCCCTGGGGTCCAGCCCCCGAGGATTCGGCCCAGCATGGCAGCAATGTCCATCTTGGGCAGACCCATCATTGGGGCTCCTTTGTACATCAGCAGTGTAATCGCCAGGGTCCCGAAAAAGCCGCCAAGAATCGTTCGTCCGATATTAGGTCTCATCTCTAAACCTCCAATTGTGTGTGTTTCAATCATGTGATAGGTGCGCAGCCCAGAAAGATTCAAGCCGGTTCGAATAGAAATCGTCCTCTCCCTTGAATCTTTCCTTGTTTGCGTCCGGTCTCATGGGCACGAACAAGAAAAACGGTCTCGCAGATGACCGAGTTGAAAGGAAATTCGTAGGGTCTGAACGGACTCCACTGGGGATCGCTCTGCGGAAAGAATTCTTTAGGTCAGATCTGGCTCACTTGAATTATTTGGGCGCAGTCGCCGCGGCTGATGCGACGAGCAGGGCTCCTCACGGTTTCTCGGGGGTTCAGCCACCGGAGTCTTATCCCCACGTGCGGCGTCATTGACTGCATCGGATTCCAAAAGCGTGTTGCTTACGGTACCGTTCCTGACTATACTCACCGGTCAGTATACCTAATGGCCCGAAGAGACTTCCGGTAACGAGGCAAAGAGTTTCTTATAGGAGGAAATTGCAATGAACACCAGGCTCGTGCGTGGATTTGTTTGGGGGGTGGTCGCTACTATTGCGATGACGCTCGTGCACATTGGAATTTGGGCGGGTGAAGGTCGCCTGACAATCCACGCCATGGCGACGCAAATGATGCCCGCGATCATTATCGCCAAAATGTTTGGGCCGGGTCTGCCCGTTTCGACGCATCTTTTGCTTGCGGCGCTGATTCATCTGGGTTACGGCGGTTTTTGGGGCGCCATCCTTTTTGCACTCGCTCGGCGGGTGACATTGTGGAACGGCCTTGCCATGGGTGCATTTCTGTATCTTGGCTCGCACATCTTCTTGTCGCCTCTACTTGCCCGCGGGGATGCTGCTGGAGGCCCCCTGCGTATTGCGAGCTGGCTTTCGTGGTTCTCGATAGCGACACATTTCACATATGGAGCCACACTCGGATTGCTGGGAAGCTGGCAGGATCGCGCGCAAAGAACGCGACTGGAGACGGAAAAATCAGAACTGCAGGTTGGCTCTCCGCGGCCGGTTACACCGCGTTGAGGTATACAGCAAACTCCGGCAATCGAGCACCGGCGCCGCAGAAAGAAGTTTTAACCGCTGGGAAAGCTCGGCGTTGCCGTGGCGCACAACCAGCATGAAAATTGCCAAGAGTCCAACGCGGGTCCGGATTTTGAAGTCGGCCTCCCTCTTGTTCTACCGTAAGGGAGTTCGCGCAGTGAGTATGGATGACGTCGCGGAGGCCGCCAACGTGACAAAGATGACTGTGTACCAGCATTTCCGTTCCAAAGAGGCCTTACTCCTGGACACTCTTCGTGCTCGTCACGTGGAAAGACAAACGAGGTTGGCGAAATATATTGCGTCCACTGCACACCTTCCACCCGCGCAGCGGCTCGGTTCAATCTTTGATTGGTTATACGAACTTTGGTCGCACAGCGACTGGCGAGGCTGCCCCTTCGTGAACGCAGCGACAGAAATGGCGTCGCAAACCGACGCCGTCCGTAAGCTAGCCTTGGAAAGCAAAGTTGCGCTACGAAATTTGCTGCAAGAACTTGCCAAAGATACGGGAATTGACGATCCGGCGAGAACTGCGGATGCGCTTCTGCTGCTGATCGAAGGAGCAACCACCATCGCAATGCTGGAGCAGGACGCCAAAGCTGCCCTCAGGGCCAAAGCAGTGGCACTATCAATGTTTCGGGCCCCGGAGACCCAAAAGGACATGGCAACAATGTAGTAGGTGAGTTCGTACCCTTCTGATGAGATCAAGGCCATGAGAATGAAGGTGTGGCCGTGCTTGGCCGAGGACTGCGGTGTCAATCGGGTTGTCCCCACCCTCGGAAAGCGAAAACCAGGTTTTTCAAGAATTGAACCTCCGAGCGCTGATTCCGGCAGCTTATTTCGTGCTGCCCGGCCCTGACTGATATCCAAGAACTCTCAGCAGTGTTGATCCTAGGTATCAACGTGAGCGAAATCATGGCTTTTTATCAATGGTATGTGAATCTTTTCTGGTGCGCGACCAGTCTCATCAATGGCAAATGAGAGAGCGCGATCATAGTGCGGAAAACATATTGCAGGAGGACGATTTCCTCCTGGTCGAGCGGGTACTGGCTGGCGACCGGAGAGCCTTTGAATCTCTCGTGCGAAAACATGAGCGGCGTGTGTTCCGCGTAGCCCTGGCCGTGTTGGGAAACGTCGAGGATGCGGAAGAGGCGATGCAGGACGCATTCATCAAGGCGTATCGTCATCTCGACCAGTTCCGCGGTGAATCGAAATTTACTACTTGGCTGACCCGGATCGCGGTCAACGAGGCGCTACAGAAACGCCAGGCACGCAAGGAGACAGTTTCTCTGGACGAAGCACCCGATGTGGAGAGCAAGTCGCTCCCAGGGCGGTTTGAGCCTTGGACCTCGAACCCCGAAAAGTTGTACGGCAAAAAAGAGATGCGCCAGCTTGTTGAACGAGCGATACAAGCCCTGCCGCCAATCTATCGCGAAACACTGGTTCTGCGGGACATCGAAGAGATGAGTGCCGAGGAGGCAGCCGAGGCGTTGGGACTCAAAGTGCCGGCGCTGAAATCACGTCTCTTGCGGGCACGTTTGATGTTGCGCGAAGCCCTGGCAACATCGCTGGAACAGCCGCCAACGCTGAGCAGGAAAGTCATGCACGCCGCGCAGGACATAGGAATGGCGGTCGCGATGAGGATGATGAAAGCGGTCGGGAAGTGAGGAATCGAACATGGCCATGATGGATTGCAAGGAAGTATTGTCGAATCTCTCGAACTATGTCGACGGCGACGTATCCGCCGAACTGCGGGCGGCGCTAGAGGAACATCTGGCAAAGTGCCGTCGATGTCGCGTTGTTTTTGATACCACGGATAAGGCGCTGAAGATCGTTCTCGACGTAGAGCCCTTCGAGGTGCCTCTTGCTGTGAGCGCTCGGCTGTATACACGGCTTGAGGAGGTATTGTCCGAGACCTAAGGATTTTCCGGCCCAGAAGTACAAACTTGACTGAGGAGAACAAACGATGAAGAAGCTAGTAATAGGACTCGTTGGATCGCTGATGTTGCTGACCGTGGTGTTCGCTGCGCCAAAAGACCGTGCCTACAGTGGCGAAATCATGGACAGCCAATGTGCCAAGAACGGCTCACACGATATGATGTTGAAAAAAGAGGGCATGGCGGACAAGATCGGAACCCCAATGGGTGCGAAGATGTGTACTCAGAACTGCGTCAAAAATGGCGGGAAATACGTTCTTTTCAATTCGGCGTCCAAGACCGTCTATCAATTGGATGACCAAACGAAACCAGCGGATTTCGCGGGGGGCAAGGTGAAGGTCACCGGGACGCTCGATAAGGCCACGAAAACGATCCACGTTACCAGCATAGAAGCGGCGTCGTAACGTTTCTGGAGAGGATCGATGTTCGACCCGATCCTCTCCGTTTCACCTTTCGTGGGTCAAACGTGTAGTACCTCCATGTTCGCCAGGAAATTTTGCGATCTTATCTTGAGCGATCGGGGAGCTTCTTTGTCTCCGGTTGTGCTATGCGATTCCGATACTCATTCAACGGAACTTACTTATGAAATGCGCCTTCATCACTTTGTCTGTCGCAACCGCTCTGGTGGTAGTTGTCGCGCTCTTCGCCGCCTCGCAATTCAGTCTCAGCGCGCTGCAGGAGCCCGGCAACATGGAGACCTATCTGGCGACCAAGGCAAGACATATATTGGTTCGAAGAAGCAGCCGCGAGGCGCTCCCCCTAGCACCGTCGAATCTGGCTGCAAGCATTGAGGAAGGCGACAAGCTATATGGTACCGAATGCGGGGATTGCCATGGCCAGGATGGCCACAAACTTACCGACGCCGGCCGCTGGATGTACCCGCGCGCGGCCGATCTTATATCACCCGAGGTGCAGCAGTATTCGGATCGAGAGTTGTTCTGGATCGTGAGGAATGGAATTCGCTTAAGCGGTATGCCCGCCTTTGGCAGAGTGGAGACTGACGAGCACATCTGGAATTTGGTCAACTTTGTCCGGACTCTGCCTGCCGCGCCGAATTCTCAATGAAGTCGCGCATCGAGAGCGCCACGAGAGTGGAATAGATAATCGCGGCACACAAATCGGGAGATGCAAAATATGGTAAGCAAGTTTGACCTTGTGGCAATCGGAACAGGATCAGCGGCGTCTGCCGTGGCGTCGCGGTGCGGTAAAGCTGGGTGGAAAGTTGCCATCGTTGATTCGCGGCCTTTTGGCGGGACATGTGCCTTGCGCGGGTGCGATCCCAAAAAAGTCCTAGTCGGAGCCGCCGAAGCAACGGATCGGGTTCGCCGCATGAGCGGCAAGGGCATCGACAGCAAGCAATTACGAATCGATTGGCAACAGTTGATGCACTTCAAGCGAACGTTTACCGAGCCTGTCCCGCAAAGCAGGGAGGAAGCGTTCCTCAAGGCCGGGATCGAGCCGTTCCATGGTCGAGCTCAATTTATTGGACCGAACTCTGTTCAGGTCGGAGACAGGGTGCTGGAGGCACGCTACTTCTTGATTGCGACTGGACAGAGACCGGCGGATTTGGGGATTCCTGGGTCAGAGCATTTCGCGACAAGTGATGAGTTCTTGGAACTCGACGATCTGCCGGGACGCATCCTGTTCATCGGAGGCGGATACATCGCCTTCGAGTTCGCGCATATCGCTGTGCGCGCAGGCTCGCAAGTCACGATTCTGCATCGCGGAGGGCGTCCACTTCCACTGTTCGATTCGGATCTCGTAGATATGTTAGTTCAAAAGAGTCGGGATTTGGGAATTGACATACAAGTTGGCACCGAAGCGCGAAGTATAGACGAAGTCTCCGGCCATTTGGCTGTGCATGCCTCCTGCGCCCAACAGAGCCGCGTGTTCGAGGCAGATATGGTCGTGCATGCCGGAGGGCGAGTTCCAGAAATCGATGACCTTCGTCTGGAAACCGCCAGGGTCGAATGGGATAGGAAAGGTGTAAAGGTCAATGAGTTCCTGCAAAGCGTCTCCAATCCTGCTGTCTATGCCGCAGGAGACGCTGCTGATAGTGGTGGACCGCCACTTACTCCTGTCGCTGGATACGAAGGGGTAATCGTTGCCGCGAACCTGGTGGACGGAAATCATCGAAAACCGGATTACACCGGAATTCCAACCGTGGTCTTCACGACTCCGCCGCTAGCCTCAGTTGGAATGAGCGAGGAGACGGCGCATGTGCAAGGCTTGCGGTTCTATAAGAAGCACGAGCGCACTTCGGATTGGTATTCTTCTCGCAGAGTCGGGGAGACGTGCTCCGGGTACAAAGTGCTGGTTGAGGAGAAGACAGATCGAATTCTCGGCGCGCACTTGCTTGGAGACGAAGCAGGCGAGGTAATCAATCTGTTTGCTTTGGCAATCCGCTCGGGGATGCGTGCCACAGATCTCAAGCACACATTGTTTGCATACCCAACGCATGGATCCGATGTGGCTTACATGTTGTGACAGACAAAAGTCGAGGCCGCCAAGTGCGAATCTCGCGCGTTGTTACATCGTAGGTTCACGAGAGCATATGCCACAAAAAGTCTCTGGACGCACGCAGAACCTCCGCGCTCCGCGAGTGCGGGTATGAAGGCCTTGTTGATTTTCGCCGTCGGACTGCTAAGCCTCGCCAACGGTGCAAACGACAACTTCAAGGGTGTGGCTACTCTCTGGGGCTCAGGACTGTCTACCTATAAGCAAGCAATTGCCTGGGCGACTGGATTTACGTTCCTCGGTTCTCTGGCTGCTATCTGGTTTGGGAGCGCGCTTGCAGCGAAGTTCAGCGGGGCACAACTGGTAGACACCGCAATTGTAGGCCACTTTCCGTTTCTCGCCGCCGTCGCGCTTGGAGCGGGTGCTACGGTACTTCTAGCTGCGAGATTGGGGATGCCAATATCCACAACACATTCAATAACAGGTGCGCTCATCGGAGCCAGTACGGCTGCTGCTGGATTCTCCCATGTGAGGTTCTCTGCGTTAGGTAGGGGCGTCATCTTACCTCTCCTATTCTCACCGATCATCGCATTGGTTCTGACCGTGGGCGTTCTGCTCGTGGTCTCGCACCTCGGATGGCACGCGGGGAAAAGAGATTGCATTTGTGTCGACGAACCGAAAGCTTTTGCTCTGGCAGCAATCAACTCTCCGATGGCCGCAGCGGTGATTTCCCCACCTTTGTTGCGCTGGGCACCCGCCGCTGACTGCGAAACGGGCGCAGAAATCGCTCGTTTGAACCTTGGTGACAGTGTGCACTGGTTTTCAGGCGCTGCCATCAGCTTTGCGCGCGGTCTGAACGACACGCCTAAGATTGTTGCGATCTTGTTGGTGGCTGCCGCAGTCTCACCACAATTAAATTACCTCTTCGTAGGCATGGGAATCGCAGTTGGAGGAGCGTTCGGTGCAGTTCGCGTAGCACAGACGATGAGCAGGAAGATTACGCCGATGTCCACTTCCGAAGCGGTCACGGCCAATCTGGTGGCTGCGGCGTTGGTAACTCTTGCTTCGCCTTTGGGGCTTCCAGTTTCGACCACGCACGTCACGTCCGGCGGTATTTTTGGCATTAGTCTGCTCCGTCGGCATGAGGCCGACTGGAGTAAAGTACGCGACATCCTGTTGTCGTGGGTGGCTACGCTACCGTTGGGCGCAATCTTAGCTTTGGTCATCTATAAGTTGCTCCTGATGTGGTGGTCGTAGGTTATCGCGCCATGCCAATCACAAACTCCAACCCGCGCAGCCGTCTTTCGCTAGTAGTTCTCGGAAACGCCTTCATGAGAATTGCGTCAGGCGCGAGCGGGGTTCTTGTGGGCTTATACCTCGCCGAGCTTGCGAACCGTGGGTTCGGTATAAACGCAGCTCTCGTCGGAACGCTTGGCGCAGTTTCCTTTGGTGCTGAGCTAATCGCCAGTATTCCGATGGGCATCGCGTCAGATGCGGTTGCGCCACGGGCGCTAATGACAAGCGGCGCACTTCTCGGTGCCATGGCCACGCAACTCTTTGGGATGAGCAGTCAGACCAGTATTTTCTTTCTAAGCCGAACCGTCGAAGGCATGGGCGCGGCTGCCGTCACTCCATCTCTTCTTTCTCACCTCACAGATGTTACGGATGGAAACCATTCACTGCGCGCCCGCGTCATGAGCTATTTCGAGCTATCTCTGCTTGCTGGACTGGCACTTGGCGGTCTGGTTGGGGCGCAACTTTGGCATTTCCTCAGCGTGCGAGCATTTGGTGCGGTGGCCGCGATTTACGTTTTGAGCGCGTGCTTATTGCTTCTCGGCGCTGTTGGAAGCAGGGGGCACGGATCGGTACAAGCAATCTCCGGCTTTTACACGGCGCTAAAGGAACCATCCCTGCAACGCCTGGCTCCCGTATGGTTGTGTGTGAACACAATTGTTGGCTTGTGGCTCGGGCCGACGCTGCCGTTCCTTCTCACCCGTAAAGGACATAGCAGTCAATTTTTGGATGGCATCTTCGCGAATCAACCGGAGCGCATTGGCTGGCTCTTGCTAGGGTATTCCATGATCTTTGGGATTGGCGTAACAGCCTGGAGCATCGTGTTGCCGCGCATGACGGAACAACGCGCGCTGCGCATCGCGCTCGTGGCGATGGTCGGTGTATGCCTCGGGCTTTATCTGCTAAACCATTCCGGAGCCGAATCGCCTGCCGTTCGGTGGGAAATTGGCACCGTGACCGCACTCTGTATTATGGTCGAAAGCGGCTTCACTCCTGCGGCGCTGTCCTTGCTCGCCGGAGCGATAGGAGCCCATGCGGGGCGCGGCGCGGCAATGGGAATTTATTCAGTCCTATTGAGCATCGGTGCGATAGTGGGTTCACTTCTTGCGGCAGCACTGGGTCAGGTATTCGCTGTCGATGGACTGATCTACAGTACCTTTGCGATGGCCGTCATTGCGCTGTTTTTTGTACGCTGGTTAAGACTGACGAATTCTGAGGAACGCTTAAATGTCGAAACAACAGTATGACATGGTGATCATCGGGGCAGGCGCTGGCGGCCTGATTGCCGCCGGATTCGCAGTGAAGCTCGGGGCGAGAGTGGCACTTGTCGAAAAGGACCGCATCGGCGGGGATTGCACGTGGATCGGCTGCGTGCCCAGCAAAGCCCTTTTGAAAGTGGCCAAGATTGCGCACCACGTGCGCACGGCTTCGCAATACGGAATCGTATCGCAAGCGCCTGTAACGGACATGGCCAAGGTGCACGAATATCTCGACGCAGCGATTCAACACATCTACAAACCCACTACCCCGGAAGCGCTGCGCCAAAAAGGAATGGACGTTTACCTCGGCCCTGCGCGGTTCGCCGACAAAGAAACGATAATTGTTGGCGACCAGACGCTACGGTCGAAGCATTGCCTGATTGCTACGGGGGCTCGGCCCTATATTCCACCGATCAGCGGCCTTGATACCGTTCCCTATCTGACGTATGAGCATATCTTCGACATAAAGCAGTTGCCTCAATCGATGATTGTGGTCGGCGGTGGACCCATCGGGGCTGAGATTTCACAGGCTTATCAACGGCTCGGTTGCCAGGTTACCGTCGTCGCAGACCGTCTTCTGCCCAAAGAAGACCCGGACGTTCGCCAAGTGCTCCAGCAGGTATTCGAGCAGGAAGGGATACGCTTCGTATGGGGGCGCGCCACCTCTACGCGCCTTGAGGGTAAAACCATCGTCGTCTCAACGGGTGACGCGGAAGCGCGTGGTGAACTACTCCTCATCGCTTCCGGACGAAGACCAAATTTGGAGGGACTCGATCTTGAAAAAGCGGGTGTGCAATATTCAGGAAAGGGGATCACAATTGACAATCGGCTGCGGACGACCGCCCGGAACATTTACGCCGCAGGCGATGTCGTTGGCGGTTACCAATTCTCTCATTTCGCGGGATGGCAAGCGTTTCAAGCTGTCCGCAACGCGCTACTGCCGGGAAGTAGTTCAGGTTTTTCCGACGTTGTCCCTCGAATCACATTTACGGACCCGGAGGTGGCGCACGTCGGAATGACCGAGGAGCAGGCCCGCTCGAAATTTGGCGCTGAGATAACAGTTTCCAGGTGGGATTTAAGCCGTGTGGATCGCGCTGTCTGTGACAATGACCTCAACGGATTCATCAAGATCATCGCGAAGAATGACGGGTCGATCCTTGCCTGCACAATTGTCGCGGCACGCGCAGGCGAAACCATTAACGAAGTGGCCTTGGCGATGAAGCGTGGACTGAAGATCGAAGAAATCGCGGGCACAATTCATGCGTACCCAACCTATTCCACGGGCCTGCAACTATTGCTTACTGAAATGTCGTTGGAACGGTTCCTTTCGGGAACGTCAGGAAAAATAATTCGTGCAGTTTCCGGTCTGTCAGGAACTGCGAAAGAGGCGTAATCAACTATGAAGGATCTCAATACTGTCGCTGCGCAGCGCTCGGCAAACACCGTTGCGCCAGGCAAAAAGGATGCCGATTACGTCTTCTATGAGTTGACCCGCAGTATCTGCCCCGAATGCCGAAGAGTGATCGACGCACAGATCATCCTGCGCGACAACAAGGTTTACATGCGCAAGCGCTGCCCGCAGTGCGGACCGTTCGAAGCACTTGTCTATGCCGACGCGGAAGCCTACACGACATTTGGAAAATTCAATAAACCCGGCACGATTCCGCTGGCGTATGGCACTGAAATCCACGACGGCTGCCCTCATGACTGTGGGCTGTGCCCTGACCACCAGCAACACGCATGCCTCGGCATCATCGAAGTAAACAGCGTCTGCAACATGAATTGCCCACTGTGTTTCTCCGAGGCTAGACCAGGCTTCAACTTGACCATGGAGGAAGTCGAACAAATGCTTGACGACTTCGTTCGAACCGAGGGCAGCCCTGAAGTTGTTCAATTCTCCGGCGGCGAACCGACCATTCATCCGCAGATCATTGATTTCGTCCGTGCTGCAAAATCTCGGGGCATCCGTTCCGTGATGATTAACACGAACGGAAAGCGGATTGCCAAGGACGACCGGTTCCTTGAACAGTTAAACGAAGTTCGCCCTTCGCTCTATTTTCAGTTCGATGGTTTTGACTCAGAAACGTACAGAATCTTGCGCGGTGAACCGGACATTCTGGAGGAGAAACTTCTTGCCCTTGACCGGCTCGCAAAAATCGGCCTAAGCGTTACGCTGGTTCCCGCCATCGAGCGCGGCGTGAACGAACATGAAGTCGGGAAGATTGTCGATTTTGCGATCAAGCATCCGGCTGTCAGCGGCATCAATTTTCAGCCAGCCTTTCACGCTGGTCGCTACACTAAGCACGACCCGATGACTCGCATGACTATTCCAGACGTTTTGAGACTCATTGAATCCCAGACGTCAGGAACATTTCTAGTCAGTGACTTTGTTCCCGTTCCTTGCTGCTTTCCGACGTGCAACTCCGTTACCTACGCTTTCATCGATGGGGAGAAAGTCACTCCGCTACCACGCATTGTGAATGTCTACGACTACCTCGACTACATCTCGAATCGTGTTTTGCCGGATTTCAGTCTTGAAATAAAAGGGGCACTGGAGGGTCTATGGTCCTCTTCTTCCGTGGCTGGCTCGACTAAATCCGCTGACCAACTGGCACTCTCGTGCCAGGCGTGCGGCCTGCCCGAGAGTCTGACAATCGGCGACATTGCCCAGCATATGATCATGATCATGTTGCAGGATTTCATGGACCCCTGGACTTTTAATCAGAAAACTCTCATGAAATGCTGCAAGGAATTTCTCCTGCCAGGCGGGAAGCAGATCCCCTTTTGCGCTTACAACACGGTTGGGTATCGGGAGCAGGCCCGAGCACAACTCGGAGCGCTCGAACCCGAGCGTGTCCGTGCTCAAAAAGAAAGTCGCGCCTTTGTGCCCAGGCCGGTCACTTTTCAATTTCATGAAGAGCAAAAGTCGAACGGGGACTCAAAACTGAAGTTGATTGACTAGGGGGGAGCGCTAATCAGTTTATGACCCAGGAACTCAATCCTTCCGAAAGTACGAGTGTTAAACAGTGTTGCGCGCAGCTCTATGAGAGCGACCTCGCTAAAATTCTGCTGGGTGATTCCTTTCACCCTGGAGGTTTAAGGCTGACCGAACGTCTGGGCGAACTGCTCCATCTCACCCCCGCAAGCCGCGTTCTCGATGTCGCCAGCGGCAAAGGCACCAGTGCTCTTTTTCTGGCAGAGCGCTTCGGCTGCCACGTCGTAGGTACCGACTACAGCAGCCAAAACGTCGCGCAAGCCAACGAGTTGGCCGCCGTCAAGGGACTCGCGTCTCGTGTGCACTTTGATCGAGGCGATGCGGAGCGCTTACCTTTTCCGGACGCCTCCTTCGACGCTGTCCTCTGCGAATGCGCCTTCTGCACCTTTCCAGACAAGTCCGCCGCTGCCCATGAATTCGCTCGTGTCCTTCGCCCGAAAGGATTCGTTGGGCTGAGCGATTTGACGCGTGGTCCTGTGCTCCCCAAAGAGTTAGACAGTCTGCTAGCTTGGATCGCCTGCATTGCCGATGCCCAGTCTGTTGATAGCTATGCTGAGTATCTGCGATCTGCAGGCTTCGAAGTAGAAAACATCGAACTGCACGATGAGGCGCTCACCGAAATGGTTCAACAGATCCGCATGAAATTGCTAACTGCCGAAATCATGGTGGGTTTGAAAAAACTGGCTCTTCCCGGCATCGATTTTCGAGTCGCTCGCGAAATGGCTAAGAATGTGCTGGCGGCGATAAGACTGGAACAGATCGGTTACGCAATTGTTAGCGCAGCTACAATAGAATCCCGAGGACCTCGATTTCTCCGCTGATGACGTCGTCCTTATTGAAGGTGCGGGCGGCGCCCGATATCCCATTGATCTCGTCCCGCTCCTTCGCTGACTCTTTACTAAACAGATTTGCAAAGATATTCCTCATGCGTTTCCTCGTCGCATAATCTTGAAACTAGTTTCCTCCCCGGCCACACAAATGAATACTCGCTTCTGCGAACCCAGTAACAATAAGTTGAATCTGCGACGAAATTGATGCGCGGACGCTTTCATATATGAGGGAACAAGTTAATTCATTAAATAGTTTGAAAGGAATACGAGGGGCAAGGTGATGGCCTGAGGGTTGGTCGGGAGTATGTTGCTCAGGTTATCGGATCCACAGCATGGGAGTCGCATCAACGAAAACTAACCCGCCAAGTATTATATTGACACCCTCTCCCGCAATGGTGCTATATGTATGCTATATGTATCACTACATAGCCCTACAGTCCCCTGAAATCGGTTCTTGGACCGATTGGGAGGTTTCCCTCAATGAAGAGTAATAACGCGGCCACTCGCCAGGATATAGTCATAAACTCGGTGGATCACCAAATCTCAAGGCTTGCAAATTCCGCCGGTTCGCCGGGGCAACTTGAGACCTTGCTCACCTCCGAACTTGACCATGACCTTATCTCGTGGCCCCGGCAGTATCTGGAAACGTATCTGGATTCCGATGCGACGGGCCGGGTCCCGTTAGATGCAGAGCAACTCCAGGATGTTCTCGAAGCGGTCTTTGACCGCGATGCAACCCTTGCTCGCGATTACCTCGAAGAATTGAACGGAGAACGCGGACCAAAGACCCTGGGAGACTCCACCCTGCAAATCGCAACCGCACACACCAAGGGGAAAGAGGCTGAATATGAACTACTGTTCGATCCTATTGATAGCCAGGAACTGAAATACCTCATCGACAAATTAGATATGCGCGCCTGGGAGAAACAGAACGCGCTGACCACTACCGCTCTTGAAACCCAGCCCGATCCCGAACGACGCGAAACTACTACCTCTGTAGCCACGCATCAGCCCGGAAGCGGGGCAGTGGAGCTTCACGACAAAACCACAGGCACCGACGTGCGCAAACTGCTTGGCGGGGGCGAACTCCCGGCTGGTCTACAGTCCGCGCTGAGACATATGGCTCCCGATGCACGCATTGAAAACGCGCAGACCGATAGCGGCACCTACCGGGGTGGCATTGTCGGCGAGACTGAGAAGAATCTCATCCAGCAAATTACTTCGCATTCCGCGGTTGTCCACCGGAAAGACCTTCTCGACATGATTCCGGCTGTCGGCGAAAACGTGCGCATCGCCTACAGCAACGACAATGCCCGTGTGCTCCCCGTCAAGGAAAGGAGTAAGACGCAGGAGCTGGGACGGTGAGACAACCACCTGCTTACCGGAAGCCGAGAGACCCCGGCTACGTCGGCGGCTTCTACTGGACGCCGACAATCGTTGGTTTCATCGGGCTTTTCTTAACCAATGTCCTTGCCACGCAGTTTGTTGCCTGGCGCTTCGAATATCAGCCC